>PKWF01000164.1 GCA_003133185.1 Vulcanimicrobiota bacterium
CAGGACGCATCGCGAGTCAATCCTATGAGTCAATCCTGAGTTCGATCGGCGTCACTGCCCAGGCTCGAAGATGTACACGTCCCACATCATCCTCGTTGGGAATGGATGCTGCTCGACGACCCGCTGCGCGGGACTCTGCGCCCAGCCAGCCTCTTCGAACCGGTCGTTCCACCAAGGACGGTCGCGCACCGTGATGTGCGACAAGTCGCGATCGCGACCGTTTTGCCGCGAGATTGTCGCGAAGAGGGCTCCCCGAACCCAATGTCGCGCACGCGCCAGAAAACTGTCGATCTGTTCGAGTGCGAGGCCCTCTAAAAGCGACATTGCAACGAGGACGTCCACGCTACGATCGGCATAAGCCCCGGCATCGATCGTGGCAAGCTCAAGAAAGGGCTTTGCCCCGGGATGCGCATTCGCAATGGCCCACGGGCTGTGGTCGAAACCCCTCGCGTCGAGCCCGCGCTCTCGGAGTGCTTGCACGAGAAAACCCTTCGCGCAACCGGCATCCAGGTACACGTATGCGTCGGCGAAGGTCCCCTTAAGCAGGTCGGCTGTTTCCTCGAAGATCCCGCGGAACGACGCCCACGAGTATCCGCGGTCCCAGTTGCTCTTCAACCCACGTTCGAAGTAGTCGGCGTCGTACCACTCGCCCGGAATCGGGATCGCAGGAGCCTGCGTTTGCCGAACGAGCGGTGTTTGTTGCCGGTAGGCGGCGCGACTCTGCGCCGTCTCGCGCTCTGGGACTCTCGCGGACCCCGATCTTGGGTGAAGCTGCTTAAGTTCAGAAAGGCGCAACCTGGCGGCTTCTCCTACTGCGTCAAGAGAATATTTCACACGGAGCGAACGAGCCGCTTCAGAGGCGAGCGCACGCGCCTGTGCGCGGTGCTCGTAGACCCAACGTAAACCCTCACACGCGTGGTCGAGGTCGGGCTCCGCCCAGCACATCGAACTTCGATAAAGATAGTATGGATTGCGAACGGGCTCGATTGCGCACCGGACCATCCAATGGCGCTTCGGATCGAGGTAGTCGACAGGGCCCCCGAATGCCGTCGCGATGATCGGCTTCCCGTGAGCTGCCGCCTCGAACAGGGGGTACCCCCACCCTTCGCCCCGATGGAGCGAGACGTAACAGTCGCCGCGCGTGTGTAATGCCCGCAGCAGGCGCTCGTCAAAGAACTCGCAATGCGGGATCACACGGGCAGAGGAGTGCGTCTGAGCTCTGGCGTTTTCAAGCGTCCGGCGCATGTCGTCGGCGGCGCCAGCGCCCGTTTTCAGTAAGAGCACCGGACCTGTGCCGTCGGAGAATGCGCGGAAAAATGCCTCAATGAGCCCTTGGGGATTCTTACGGTCCTGCCACTCAAAGATGCTGTAGAACACAAAGTCCGTGGGCTCTACTCGTAAGGTGCTTTTATCGTCGGCGCCACCGTCCCCGCACGGAGCGGGCAGCGCGTGCGGCAAGCAGAATGGGGTCCTTCCCAAATCGCGCGCAAAGATTTCAACATTGAACGTACATGGGAGCCAAACGTCAATGGCATGCGTAAGCGGATTCCGCCACATGGGCGGCATGCTGTCTGCTTCCCATACCGTCATTGCGATGACGTTTCTTTCCCGGTAAGCGGAGCGCGCCCAAAACGACGGTACGCCATGAAACAGATTGAAGTCGGCGTCGGGGTCGTGGCCGATCAAAGTGTTGATAAAGTCATCCTCGACGTTATGAGGTGGCCTGCCGGTGTCAATTACGCGGACGCGCACTCCCGCGGCATGCAGGGCGCGAACGTAGGCCCGTGCCGCTTGGCCGTAGCCGCTGGCTTGAAATAGCTCCCCGTAATAGTTTAGCGTAATCGCATGATCGCGTGTGGCTAGCACGGGGAGTGGTACCGAAAAAGCGGGTTCGGCTAGCACCGCGCTAACACGTCCAGCGACTTCCTCGCCGGTCAACGTCTTGAGGCACTCCAAGTGATACTCGCAATCACGCCGCCCCCACGTCGCCTTTCTGCACGCTGGCTCACACGGTAATCCCTTCGTGATCGGGATCATGAAAGGCGATCGCATGCACTCACGCTCGGGGCTTGTGATTCCGAAGATGCCGAATGTCGGTATTCCGAGGGCAACGCCCAGGTGCATAAGACCGGAATCGATCGAGATTAGCGCCGAGCACTGAGAGATCAAGGCGGCTGTGTCAAGGAGATCAAGCTTACCGACGAAATTGCGTGCGCGCTCGGGCCACACGAAGGGGTCCGCGAAATACGTAGCGCCGTTATCTAGGTCCGCCGACGTTCCGACTAGCGCAACGCTCTCGAAGAGTAGTGCAAGCTCGCCAAAGCCGTGCCACTTCTTCCAAGGCCAGTCTGGTTTGCACCCGGGGTGCAACGCAACCGTTCCGGGCGGCAGACCGAAGTCCCGATCCGAGCAGACCGCAAAGGGGAACGGCAACAATCCGCGCCAGCCCAGCGTTCGCGCAATGCCGTCGATGCTCGCAGTGTCTCCTTCGCGGCGCCAACTGCTTGGAAAAGTGTAGCTTTGTCGCGCCTTCACGCAACTCGCAAGCGGCGCGCTCCAGTGCGTAAACGTCGCAACATCGTACGGTTGGCCATCGAGCGACTGGATCTCATGAATGTCACTGCCGCGCTGGCCGCTCAATCGCACCATTAGGCGAACGATCTCGTCGGAACCCCGCAGAAGGTCGCCTGCGGCGGGATCATCCGGCGAAAGAAGGACATCGACCCCAAAGCCAAGGTAATGCAAAGTCCGAACGAGCGGCGTGATTCGGAGGATATCACCGATGCCAGAGGCGGCCGTCACTAGAGCTGTGCCCGCCGGCGGTTCGGCGGCCATGGGCATGCCGTTTTCGCCCCCGAAGGCGCCGCGCCACTCACGCCCAACCATAGACCGAACGGTCTCAAAGGAAACCGGTGTGAAACGTCCGCTATTTACGCGCTTTGGCGAGGTGTTCGCCGGGTGTATTCTTGCGACAAAAAAACGATTGTCGCCAAGAACACCGACCCGCGCGCCTCGGGCGGAAAAGATAAAGCGCGTGTCCTCCCCGACTCTCGCGTCCGCGAACTGATGGTGCTCCCAGAGGGACTTCCGGTAGCAGAGCGTCGCTCCGCAGACCCATGGCCGACCGCTTGCTGGGTACACGTACTCGAATGCTAATTCCTTGGAGGCGTCAACAAAGAATACGCGGTTGAGGCCGCATACATCGAACTGACCAGATTCCAAGGCGCCGACCTGATAGCGAAGCCGCCACGGCGCGTACCAGTCGTCATCGTCCCAGTGCAGGATGATGTCACCGTCAGCAGCATCGCAGGCGACGTTGCGTTTACTCCCCAGCGATTCGTGCGATTTCCGCCTAATGTAGCGAATCTGCGGGTGCACGGGGACGAGATCTTCGACATCGCAGGCTCCGTCATCGACGATCAGGAGCTGCTTCTCAGGGTAGTCTTGAGCTAGGAACATGCGGATGGCGGCCGGTATGAAGGCGCGCCGGTCAGCCGTGGGCATGATACATGTGACGAGAGTCATGCTACGATGCTGCCTGATGTCGGCAATGAAACCTCCGGCCTGCTGAGACCACTGCGACGTACGCCGAATGCGTACGAAAACGCCTTCGACCATCTCGGGGCTGAGTCGGTACAGTGCGGAGCGGAACCGAAGAGTCTGAAGCGCGAGACCGTCGAAACGAAAGCCGCACGATCAAAGGCGTTGCGCTCGCAGAGTTCAGTGCCCCGTGCCGGTAAATACGACGTCGCATTGGTCAAATGCGCACACCTCGCAGCTTTCGGTTGTCGAGATTGACGCGACTCGTGGTAAAAAACGAACGTTCGTCATCCGTCATCATGATTGCTCCCGCGCGTTGAGCGCCGAAGGCTGCGCGGAGCCGAAAGAGTAGACGAATCTTGGCATGCTCCGACGAGGTCCCTCTTGGGCTGGTTCGGAAGGGGCGCGGAGAGCTGCCCAACAAAGATGAGCGACCGCCAGGTTAGTTGTCGACGGCTTCAGCGCAGGGGCGATGGCCCGTTTGGCAGTATCCTGGGATTACGGAGCGGGGGAGGTTGCTATGAGAAGTGATCGGGCGTCAGGCGTCGCCGCCGTAATTGCGGCGGTCGTCGTTGTTTTTGTCAGTGGTTGTGCCGGCGTGCAGTCGCCGGTCGGGGCAATGGCTCCCCCGCAAGGGGGCGCGAGGACTCCTGCCTTACGTGGCAAGGTGAGGGCAAGATCTAGTTCGCACGGGGACCTCCTGTACATTGGCAGTCAGGAGTACGGCGTCTTCGTCCTGAGCTATCCGCAGGGGCAGATCGTAACGCAGTTCGAGGCGCCAAACGATGGAGTGGTCTTCGGCATGTGTTCCGACCAAAGCGGTGACGTGTTCGTGTTGACAGGGGGCACGCCTGGCTACATCTACGAGTACGCGCATGGAGGCGCGAGCCCGATCGCGACGCTCCAGGATGGGTACGATTTGCCCTTGGCGTGCGCCGTCGATCCGACGACCGGCAATCTGGCGGTAGTGAACAACGACGTCGGTACCGTCGCGATCTTCCCGGACGCTCAAGACCCACCGATCTACTACAACGACCCCAACATGCACAAGTTCGATTACTGCGCCTATGATGACAGCGGGGATCTGTTTGTTGACGGATTCAAGACTGGCTCGGGAAACATCGCGATGCTCGCCGAGCTTCCATACGGCAGTAGTTCGTTCACCGACATTACCCCGAGCGAGAAGCTGGGGGCGCCGGGATCAATGCAGTGGCTGGGGACGTATCTGGCGGTAGGTAGCTCCAAGCAGGTCGTGTGGCACATAGAGATCTCGGGCTCGTCGGGCATGATCGTCGGCAAAACGAACCATAAACGCCTGAAGAACCCGTGGACGATCGATGGGAAGCAGTTGATCTCCGTGTACGGAAACAGGGAGGCCCGCAGCGGCCCATTCAAGGTCGCCTATTGGGCGTACCCAAAGGGCGGAGCGCCTACGCAGCTTTTCAATCTTTTCGGTTCGAACAGTAGCCTTGACGGGGTCGCGGTGAGTCTCGTCTCGGAAAGTAGGCGCTAACCTTTCCGGACGCCCTACTGGCCAACCGCGAGAACGGTCGTGCCCGGAAGACTGAACGCGATGAACGCCGCTTCGCCAGGAGCGAGCGTAAAGCCGCCGTGGCCTATGCCCGTTAGGTGACCGTCGATGGTGACCAACGGCGTGTCGCCCCAAACATAGAACGCAATGGGGCCGTAATAACCCAAAGTAGTGTTCGTAAAGGTCGTTGCGAGCGCTGGAGTTGGAAGGACTTCGGCCTGGTCGTTGTAGCCAGCGCAATCCGTTACCTCGACGCCCGCACCGCGCGCCACTGTTACGGCCTCCAGGAGGTTCCCCGTAAGGTCGCAATCGCGCACCGAGATATCGCTCGCATTGCGGCCGACCGCAATCCCATACTCCTGCGTGGCAGGGAGCCACGCTTTGCCTGCACCGAGGCCATAGACCGAGTTGGTACAGCCAGCGCCCACGATGCGCACGCCCGACACCATCCCCGTGCCGGTGATGGCGATCGCGATGCCGGCCATCTCGCTGGGGGGGCTCATGGGTTCAACGCCGTTGCACGAATAGTATCCGCCCAATACCTCGACATTCGACGCGCCTTCGATTTGTAAGCCCGGCCCGTTCCACGCACATGAGTAGCAGGAAACCAAGCGCACCTGATCCACAGAGCCGCTTCCCTGGTCGATGTAGATGCCGGCGCCCGGATAGTCAGTGGCGACATCGGCGGTTGGCCCGACATCGCAGCCCACGAATTCCACATCCGTAACCGTGCCAGAAAGCAGCGGCTCGATGGCAACGGCCGCGCCGCGGAGAATGTTACTGCTGTCGGCGTAGACGTTGAGATTCCGGAAGTACAGCTTTCTCGCGCTCGTGCCGGCTGAGGACGGCTGAATCACAACCCCCTGCTCGAAAGCTTCGATGCGCGTGGCAACCACACGGACATCCTCCGCGGCCTGAATGAGAATGCCAACCCCCGAAGTAGGCGCGGGGGGCGAGTTCTCGGCCTCCGTTATGAAGGTGCAGAAGGCTATGTAGACTCCTTTAGCAGTGCTCCCCGACAGCAGGCCGAGCGTGACGGCACGGCCAGTGTCTGGCCCGTCGGCCGTGTAGTTGATCCTGCACTGCAACATGCTGCACTGCGCGGTGTCGCCGAACACGACGGCACTTTGAGCGTCCGTGATTGCGACCCTCAGTAGGCGAACATTGCCCTGCGCGACGTTAATAGCACTGCTCGTGTTCTTCTTCGGGTTGTACGTTATGTGGAGGTCCTGAAACACGATTGTATCGGTCCCATCTAGGCTGGTGGTAACGTCGAAGAGATCCTCGTTGTTTTGAACGACCAATTCTGTCTTGCCGCTCGTGCCAGCAATCGTAACCGAAATGGCGATTCCGGGGGGCGAGTCGGCCGTCCTGATCGACACGGTGCCATTGATCTTATACGCTCCATCGGGGATGAGCACGGTGCCGCCGCCCGCTGCAATCGCCGCAAGAACCGCGTCCTGTAGGGCACTCAAGTTGGTGCCGGGATTGCCGCCGGAGCCCGCGACCATACCGCCAGCGTAGGTCGCGTCCAGCGCGTTGTAGATGCCAATTGCCGACAGATCGGACTTGGAAGGCAGGCTAAATGGCGGCGAGCACGCGGCCATGGCTACTTCCCTACCAGGAGAAAGCTAGGCGGTGCGATACCCCAAGCCAAGACAGCGGTTTCCCCGCAAGCCAGCGTGAATCCGCCAGCCGTCAAGCCGGTCAGCGCGCCGTCGATTTCAATCGAGACGCTGGTCCCAGCTGAGACATAAAAGGCGATCGGTCCACTGTATCCAAAGGCAGTGTTCCTAATAGTCAGGGGCGTCGCACCGGTGACCATCGTCGCGAGCACCTTGGCCTGGTCGTCATACCCAGCGCAATTCGTGATCTCGACGGCGGGGGAGTTGAAAATATATGCCGCCCCCGAGAGATTACCGGTCAGATCGCAGCCTCGTATCCACACATTCGGGGACTCTTCCTCACCCGGGGTGTTTACCGAAATTCCGTACTCCTGTGAACTTGGTTCTCCTTGGATCGAGTTGTTGCACGCGGCGCCGATGATTCGAACGTTGGCCGCTCCGCTCGAGATGCTAATCCCGGCCTGCGTGGGACTCGGGGGGCTCTCTGGTAGAGTCGCGTTGCAGGAGTAATAGCCGCCGAGGATTTCGACANNACATTTGAGCCGGCATCTATTTGCATACCGGGTCCGGGCCATCTGCATGAATAGCACGAAACAAAACGCAACTGATCGACTATGAAACCAGAGCCCGAGCCCGTTATGAAGATGCCACCGGAAGAGTAGCTCGTCCCGTAGGTGGGATCGGGCTCAAAGCTGCAGCCCACGCATACGAGGTGAGCGACCAGCGCGCCTTGCGGCGCGATCAGCAGACCCGCTCCCACGTTATCGACATCGCTCCTCACGATCACTCGAACGCCTCCAAGGAAGACGTGGGTGACCTGGCCTGCTGACGGATCGACGACGATGCCTTGCTGGAACCCCTCTATCGAGACGTCGTCGAGNNCTCTAAGCCGATCCCGCCGGTTCCCGGCGGCGACTCATTCGAGTTCGAAAAGAGACAGTCGCTAATGTACGTTTCGTTCGCCATCTGGTCCGATGCCCCGATCTGCACCGCCGACGGAGAGGGCGTTTTGTTCACGTACGTCACGCTACACTCGAGCATGCTGCACTGCAGAGTGTTGATGAAACACACCGCCTGAGGGCAGTCGGAGAAGACGACGCGGAATAGGCGCACATTTAGCGCACCGCTGGCCAGTATGTCGGCCAGCACAACCGCCGTACCCGACGTGGCACTGGCGGCGTATGTAATCAGCAAGTCCTGAAAGGTAAGACCACCGATGT
This sequence comes from Vulcanimicrobiota bacterium, assembly GCA_003133185.1. Taxonomy (GTDB): domain Bacteria; phylum Vulcanimicrobiota; class Vulcanimicrobiia; order Vulcanimicrobiales; family Vulcanimicrobiaceae; genus Cybelea; species Cybelea tyrphae. The sequence goes on from PKWF01000164.1 coordinate 7,917, forward strand.
CGTCGTTACCGCGTGCGCCGGGGACGTGCGTATTCACATCGAAGAAGGTTCCGCTTACCGTCTGTATGAGGGTCGTGTTCCCGCTGGTACCGACGATCGTGAGCGACACCGGGACCGGCGGCGACGAGTTCTCGCCGATGAAGATCGTCCCCGCGACGTAATACTCTCCCGTCGGTATCAGGATCGTCCCCCCACCGTTGGCAGTCGCCGCGTCGATAGCCGCTTGCAGGGCACAAGCGTTCTGAGTGGCAACACCAGGTGCGTCCGAGTTCGGTATCAAGCCTCCGCAGTAACACTGGTCGAGAACATTGTAGACGCCGATTCCCGAAAGGTCGGAATCGGCCGGCAGCGTGAACGACGACATGAAGCCTCCAGCTTCTCCAGCGAAGACCGCTAGCTAAGGATAAACGACCATAATACTATCAAGGTTCCCCCAAGGCCTAAGACGGCTACTCATGCACGGATCGATACAACAGCGTTGCCATCTGGCGAAGGGTTTGGTTGACGGTGCGCCATGCGCTTTTCAGTGGGAGAACTCCCTCCAGATTCCGCTTTGACCGGCAGGCTCAGCGGTTCAAGCGTACGGTTAGTGGTAAGGCGCCGCTACCCCTTCATCACGATGCGCCGGGCAACGCTTTCTTCGAGGGCTCATAGGAAGCTACATTGGCGCGTTTGGGCCGCTGCGACGGTGACAGGTGTTCGTGCCGCTTGAACTGAGACTCGCTGTATTATTCGCGGCGGCCAATCCTTCTGTCTCGTGGCAGGTGCGTGCCGAGCTGTCTGTTTCACGAGCAGCGCTGCGAGGGAAGCTCGATGGTTCGGCCGAACCGTCCGGCGCCAGCACGCTCAGCAGCCGGAATGGCTCTCAGCAAACGAGAATGCCGTGGCTCGGTTTTGTACCTAAGTCTCAATCGTGAACGTTGATCGTGATCGTCCTGTACTAGTTCACGTCGCTTCGGGGATCGGAAACATCGTTCTTGCGACGCCGTTGCTGATCGTGCTGAGTCGGGCCGGGTTCGTCGTCGACGCGCTCATCGACGCCGATTATCCTGGCGTAGGCGAGCTGTTGGAGGGCTGGGCCACCATACGCGCCGTCTACGATGCTCGCCGCAACCGCCCTTCGCTCGCGTCATACGTCCACGTGATCGCTGCCGTCCCGCCCTTCTATTGGTATCGTCATTCGCGTCGGTACGCGATGATCGAGGCTACGCTGCGGAGGCCGCCGGACGCGCTCTTCTATCGCGATGAACAAGCCTATTATCTGGAGTTCGCGCGCTCGCTGGGGTGCGATGTCAGCGCAGCACCGTATTACTTCCTTCCCGTAGCGTCCGAGTGTAACGACCTCGCTGGACCGAATACGCTCGTCTTGGCGCCGGGGTGTAAGACCGGCGAGATGGCTGCCAAACGCTGGCCGTTTTTCCCAGAGCTAGCCGCTCGGTTTCCGGACGTCGTGCTCGTTGGAACCGACGATGACCTTAGGCAATTCGACGGCGCCCGCATGCACTTCGCAGGCCGCGTACGCTCACTTGTCGGGCGGCTTTCGCTTCTGGAAACGGCGCGCACGATCGCGAGCGCGGGCGTCGTCGTCGCGAATGATTGCGGGCTAGGGCACCTCGCAGGCGCTCTTGGAGTTCCCACGGTTCTGCTTTTTGGCCCGACCCCACATCTGACGCTCGGGCGCTTTCCCGCAAATGTAACGATCCTCCGCGCTGGATTGCCATGCGAGCCGTGCTGGTTCACCCAACGCTTTGTCGCTTGCAACGGCGACGTGAGCTGCCTACGACAGATCACTGTGGACGAAGTCACTAAGGCGGTCACAGCGCACTTTCGGCCAAAGGAGCGCAATCCACGGGATGGACGCAACTGACGACCGGCTGCACTTCAACAGGGCCCGTCTGCGACTTCATATCTGTAGCGCGCTTTTCTGGGCGTGCGCTTTACGTAACAGTTGAAGAGTCCTCAGTGTTTGTACAAGCTAGACGCTCTCTTCAGCTTGCCGGCGGTGACACGCATAAAACGCGCTCAGTAAGACGTCGCGGATGCGGTCTAGCCTCCTGACGCGATAGGCGACCTGGCACGGCTTTCTGAATCCGAAGGCCTCCGCGGATCGCACGTCACTCCCCGACCAACCCTGCCTGCGGCTTTCTAAGGTGTCGCGTGCTCAAGTTGATGGACCGGCGGTCGACGTTGAACCCCCGGAACACCGAGCCTACGCTACGTCCGGCGCGAGTCAGCTCGATAATGCCTGACGCCCCGCGGGCAGGTGGGCGTCTTGTCATAAGTCGACCTCCGCCGTAAGAATGCAAGTGCCCACGGAACCGGGCCAACTCCAAAGGGCCACGAAAACCGTGTAGCAAAATGAAGGAGTATCGCGCCGCCGCCGGGGTGCTGATAGCGAAGGGTAGGCCTGTGGTCGATCTCTGCGCCGCTTTCGCATCGAGTTTCTTCCAGCATTCGCCGCAAAAGGGGTCTTAACGAGATGAAAGTGGGAATCGTCATGCCGGTGGTCCTTCAGACCGAAACACTACTGGAGGCGACCCTCGATTCGGCCGCGCAGGTTAGAACGCAACACTCGGCGACGTTATACGTCATCTGCAACCGCTTACAGGTCTGCACCGCCGAGGAGCTTCAGCGCAGCCTTCAGAGCCGTTTCTCTGGCAGGGTCGCCGTGCTGCACGAACCAGGCGTCGAGAGAAGCGTTGCTGGGGCGTGGAATCTCGGTTGCTTTCACGCTCTCAACGAAAGCAATCATTATATCGCGATAGTTGCCAACGATACGATCTTGAAACCAGACTGTTTGGATGCGCTGGTTGAGCATGGTGAGGCTGGTGGCTCTGACGTGTGGTCGGGCATATCCTACAATAATCGGGAACACATTGATCCTGATGCATTCAGCGACGCAGCGGACTTTAGCTGTTTTATGATTCGACCGGCAACGTTGCATCGCTTCGGCATGTTCGACCCTAACTTTCGACCTGCGTATTTTGAAGATAACGACTACTACGCGAGAGTAGTTTTGGGTGGGGGGCGGTGCCTTATCGTGCACCGCGCGCAGTTCTTTCATCACGGGTCCATGACGATCCGCGCTGATCCTGAAATGGCGCACCACGTTAGTCACTGGTTTGAGATCAACCGCGAATATTTTTCGAAGAAATGGGGAGTGACATCGCCGCACAACGATAACGAGAGCATCCTCAGGCATTACTTTCACCATCCCTTCAACGACCAATCCAAGCCGCTTGGGTGGTTTCCCGGCAATTGTTTCTAGCAGGTTTCAACGTCCGTTTAATCCGAGGAATGCGAGGACATTGTGCTTATTGATGAACTATATGCTGGCGTTCGCCAGACTCCATCAGACATTGTCGAACACCTGGAGTTGCTCGCACGCCTATCATCGCTATGTGACCACGTTACTGAGTTCGGCGTTCGTGCAGGGAACTCTACCGTCGCTTTGCTCTATGGCAGACCGCGAACGCTGGTGTCATACGATGTTTTGCCCTGTCTACGGGCGGATGAAATTGAGCGTGCCGCGAAGGAGGTGGGGGTCGGATTTGTCTTTAAACAAGAGAGCAGCCTGGCCGCTGAGATTGACCCAACCGATCTGCTATTTATTGACACGCTCCATACCTTCCATCAACTGACCGTCGAGCTTCGNNCGATACGACGACGTTTGGCGATCGAGACGAGCAGCCAACACAGCTGGGTAACTATGAGGCGACCGGCTTGTGGCCCGCCATCAGCAGATTTCTTAAGAGCGGCCGGGACTGGAATCTAAAGTTTTACGCCACGAACAACAACGGGCTTACCGTGATTGAGCGAAATCGTAGGCTTCGACGGAGACAGAATCTTGGCGCCTAGATGGAGCGGTACGATCCCCATTTACATCAACAACTTTAATTGGCTCTCGCCGGTGGAGCGGTTGGCGGCATTCTTCGACAATGTTAGTGGAACCGAACTAACGATCGTAGACAATGCATCGACCTACCCCCCCCTGTTGGATTGGTATGAGCGCTGCTGCTATCGCGTGGTTCGGCTCGGAGATAATTGCGGCCCTTACGCCCCCTGGGACGCTGGGGTCGTTATGGCACCGGACGAACATCGTGCGCAGTATTCGAGTGCATATTACGTTGTGAGCGATCCCGATCTTTCGCTGGAGTCCTGCCCGCTCGACCTCGTGGACGTGCTAGTCGAAGGGTGGAGCCGGTATCCGTTCGTGAGCAAGGTTGGCGTAAGCCTAGAGATCGACGATTTGCCAACCACGTCGCCTTTGGCTGAGGGTGTGAAGGGATGGGAGTCGCAATTCTGGCGCGATCGTCGGGACGACGAGTTTTTTGACGCAGCAATCGACACGACGCTCGCCCTTTATCAGGTCGACGTCCCCTTTGCGCGGGTGAAGGAAACCGGTAATAGCCTTCGCACAGACCGCCCCTACACGGCTCGGCATCTACCCTGGTACATCGACCCAAGAGAGATGAGCGCAGAGGAAGAGTACTATGTTAGAACAACACGGGCCGGCCACTGGGGGATGGCATTGCAGCGGCTGGTTCGGCAGGCGGACTAATGAGTCCATATACGG
>PKWF01000159.1:0-14169 GCA_003133185.1 Vulcanimicrobiota bacterium
CGTCATCATCTTCCAGGAAAACCGGACACCCGACGATCTCTTTAACGGCTTCCCCGGAGCCGATACGGTGCGCAGCGGCCGCAACTCAGGAGGACAGGAAGTAAAACTGCAGCCGATCAGTCTGACCGCGCCCTACGATCTGGCACACACGCATTCGGCCTTTGCAACCGAATATGACGACGGCAAGCTCNNTGTCTTCCGGAGGACGTTCGAGCCTACGGTTACGTTCCGCGCACGGAGGCGCAGCCGTATTTTGTGATGGCAATGCGATATACGTTCGGGGATCGCATGTTTCAAACGAACGAGGGGCCAAGTTTTCCCGCTCATCAGTATATCGTGAGCGGGACGTCTACAATTGCCAACAGATCGTCGTTGCGCGCCGCGGAAAATCCCTTCGATCCCGCCGGGGGCGCGAACGGCGGCTGCGACTCACCTTCCGGATCGCTCGTTGCGGTCATCAACTCCGCGGGAGTTGAAAGGCTGGGGGTTTATCCGTGTTTCGACCGCATATCCCTGATGCAATTACTCGATGCGAAGTCATTGAGTTGGCGATATTATCAAGCCAGCACGGGCGCGGGAATTTGGAATGGTCCGGATGCGGTCTTGCCGATATTTAGGAGCCGGGAGTTTTCAACCGACGTGGTCGCGCCNNTCGTCGCAGGTTTTGAAGGACGTCGCAAACGGCCGGCTGGCCGACGTCACTTGGGTAACGCCGACGGCGCTCGCGTCCGATCATGCGCGCGCGACCAACGGATCGGGCCCATCGTGGGTGGCTGCGGTCGTCAACGCAATAGGGAAGAGCCCCTACTGGAAAGATACGGCGATTTTCGTGACGTGGGACGATTGGGGCGGCTGGTACGATCACGTCAAACCTCCGATATATAACTCGTACGAGCTCGGCTTCCGCGTTCCGCTGGTCGTAATCTCGCCGTATGCCAAGAACCATTACGTCTCGCACGTGCAGCACGAGTTCGGCAGTATTCTGAAGTTTACGGAGGAGGTTTTTGGCTTGCCGTCGCTGCACACGACCGACGAGCGAGCCGACGATCTTTTCGATTGCTTTGATTTCTCGAAGCCGCCGGGAAAGTTCGAGCCGATTCCGGCACCGTATCCGCCGAAGTATTTCTTGAACCAGCGCAGCACGCAGAATCCCGACGACGACGCGGGTTTTCGGACTGTTTACAGTTTCGGTCAACGTGCCAAACGCGATGACGGTCAGGCCCCAGTCGCGCGCCTGCTGGCCGTCGACGGAGCGTTGTACGGTACGACGCAGTCCGGCGGCCACAGCGGCCCTGGCTGCGCCATCGGTTGCGGGACGATCTACCGGATAACCACTGCGGGCAGCGAGCAAATACTCTACAGATTCAAGGGAGGTGCCTTCGGCGCCGCGCCGCTCTCCGGATTAACGATGCTCGACGGCACTTTATTCGGGACCGCAAGCGGCGGTTCCGGCACGAACTGCTCCAGCGGATGCGGCACAATCTTCAAAGCAGGCCTGGGCGGCAAGAGCGAGGAGGTCGTGTATAGTTTCAAGGGCGGAACCGATGGCGCAGATCCGCTCGCCGATTTGATTGTCTTCGATGGAGACTTGTACGGCACGACGTACTATGGCGGGCTGAAAACACGCCTCTGCCCGAGCGGGTGCGGAACCGTCTTTCGCTTGAGCGTCGCGAGCAACGCGGAGAAGGTTCTCTATGCTTTCAAAGGCGGCAGCGACGGATTAGAACCGGTGGCGGGCGTCGTTCACGTCGGCGGACGGTTGTACGGTACGACGCAATACGGTGGTACGCAGACTCCATTGTGTGCGACCGGCTGTGGGACGGTCTTCAGCGTTGATGCAAGGAGTGGCCTCGAGCAAGTGGTCTATCGCTTCAAATCGACAAGCAACGCGCCTGACGGCGCATACCCGGCGGCCCGTCTCCTCGCGCTCGGCGGAGCTCTCTACGGAACGACGCTTGGCGGGGGCGACACATTACAGGGTACCGTTTTCAAGGTTACGGACTCCGGAGTCGAGCGCGTCCTCCACAGCTTCTCGTGTTGCAGCCCGAGTTCCGATGGGATCTATCCGCTCGACGGACTCATTCCAAGCGGCGGCGATCTTTATGGGACGACGCGCGAAGGCGGCAGCGGTCGCGACGGAACCATTTTTAAGATTACGATGTCGGGGGCGGAGAACGTCGTCTACAGTTTTGCCGGGAAGCCCGATGGCGCGCACCCGGCGGCCGTTCTCACCGCGCTCGATAGGGTTCTCTATGGAACGACGGCTAGCGGCGGTTCCACCGGCGAGGGCACCGTCTTCGAGCTAACCCCTTAGTTGCTGATCGCAGCGCCGATGGGGTCGTAGACGCCTGTAACACTCTCGGTCGGCTTGCCACCGGCCGGATAAGTCCAGCGGTCTATGCTACTGCTCTTCACGTGAGTGCAGGACTCGTAGTCACCCCCGAAAAGCTGTTTGCCGTGCAACGCAACCTGAGCGACGTCGCACGAATCGGCTAAGGGAATCTTTTTCGTTACCGAGACGGTCGTTCCCGAGACCGACGCTTCGTACAAGCACGACGACGTACCGCCGCTGCACTGTTGATCGCCGAGCACGAGTGCTGGGCCGTTCCAGAGCACCGTCCCGGGAAAGTAGAGCTTGCCGCCGCGGATGGAGAGCGAGGCCATCGTTTTCTCGCCAAGGCGGAGCGCCGAGAGCGCGTAGACGTTTTTTGAAGTCATGCCGCTAGCGTACAGATTTCCTTTAGCGTCGTAACCATCGAAATAATAATAAAACTGGTTCGGATTTGCGTAGAGGTCCGGCGTTCCACTCGCGTGCTTGTAGACGAGAATGCCGCCGGCTCCGCTGACGCCGAAGATGTTTGCGACGGCAAGGTTGCCGGTCACCGCATCGATCGCGCAGCCGACGGGATAGCCGAGCGGATCGGCCAGCGTATCGATCGCGCTCTTGCCGCCCGGCTTGAACTCCAGCATCTGCTGGTTTCCCGTATTGGCGATCCAGACGTTCCCGTGCGCGTCGCTACACTCGCCTTCCGGCTCGAAAAAGCCGGTGAGTTTTCCGACCGGTTTGAGCGATGGAACGGAATAAATGTACACGTCGAAGTTGTAGAAGTCAGAGATATAGAGAAGAGGTCCCCGCTTCGCGGCCTGTGTCGAGAGCCACGAAGCTGCGCGATCCGGGCGCGGCGACGCCAAGGCGGCTCGGGAAGTCGCGGGTTGGGGCGGCGCTTGACCGGCAAGGTGCAACGAAGCCTGCGTCGTGCAAGCGGTAAGGGCGAGCGCTAGCGTCGCCACGCACGGGTGAGCCTTCATACGATTCTGCCTTCGGTTTCGTTTTCTGGGCGTTTCGCTCTTGTCGAGAAGCCAGCTTTGTGATACAAAGTAGATAATGGAACTTCAGCGAGCGCTTTCCGATCTTGCAGAAGTCCGCGACCGGCTCGCTGCGCTGCAGCGCTTCGAAGGCTATTCCGGTCTCGCAGCCGCGGGCAGCGGCATCGCAGCGTTGATCGCAGCGTTCCTTCAAGTGCGAATTGCGCCGATGCCGGTAACCTCGGAGGAGTTGCATGCCTATCTCACGATCTGGCTGTCGTGTTTGGCGGTCGCGCTGGCACTCAACTACGGCGCTGTAGCCGTGTGGCTCCTCGAGCACCGCGCACCCGGCGCGCGCAGTCGTTTTCGCACCGCCGCGCTCTCGATTGCACCCAGCATCGTCTTGGGCGGCGCGCTTACCTTTGCGCTCGTCGGGCATTCAGCATTCGTGCTGCTCCCGGGGACCTGGTTTGCCTTTTATGCGATCGGACTTTTCGCTTCACGCGGCGCGATCCCGGCATCGACGTTTAGTGTAACGATCGGATTCGCGCTGCTCGCCATGATATTTCTGGTTACCCGGCTCGATGCCGTTGCGCTCGCTTGGTGGGTGATGCCGATTGGATTCGGAGCGGGCCAGCTCGCCATCGGCTATCTGATCTGGCTCGATCGAGCTTCGTGAGTACGTCACCACAAGCGCCGTTCGCCTACGCAGGGCTCGAGCGAATCTTTCACGAGCGAGGGAGGCTCGCGATCTGCACGTGCTTGATCGCGCATCCCGACGGACTAAGCTTTACGGAGCTGCAGAGCGCGTGCGACTTGACCGACGGTAATTTGAACCGGCATCTCCACGCGCTCGCCGAAGTCGGAATCGTGGCGACGGATAAGCAGCGGGGAGCCGGCCGTCCGTCGACGGTCTATCGCATCAGCAAACGGGGGCGCGAACGTTTTCTCGCATACGTTGACGAGCTGGAGTCGGTCGTGCGCGACGTGCACGAACGATCGGTGAGCTCGGTTACGAGATCGAAGCTGGCGACGACGTGATCCCGCATCACGTTGCGATCATCATGGACGGCAATCGCCGATGGGCGCGCGAGCGAAAGCTTCCGGTCGCGTACGGCTACCAGCGTGGTGTCGCGGCGCTGCGNNGCGAGCGGCGAACTGCGCACTCTTGCTCGCGAAGGCGTACGCGTTCGGCTCTGTGGGCGAGACGACCGGCTTCCGGCGACGGCTCGCGGCGCTCTGGCCGAGCTCGTCGCGAAGACGGCCGGCAACGATGCGGTGACGCTCAATCTCGCAATCGACTACGGAGGGCGACGCGAGATCGGCGACGCCGTCCGCGCGTTGGTTCGCGAAGTAAATGCCGGACTGCGTGACGTGGACTCAATCGACGAGCACGCCGTCGAAAGCCGGCTGTACACGGCGGGCCTCCCGGATCCCGATCTGGTTATCCGAACCGGGGGCGAACTGCGCCTCTCGAACTTCCTGTTGTTTCAAGCGGCCTACGCGGAGTTTTGGGCGACCGACACGTACTGGCCTGATTTTGGCGAAGTCGAGCTTCAAGCCGCGCTCGACGACTACGCACTACGTCAACGCCGCTACGGCACGTAGGGAAGCTCTGATTAACCCGATGCATGTGCGTGATGCATCGGAGTCGCTCGTCGCGTAGCTTGTCCTGAGCGGAGTCGAAGGGCCATCCGGGCTCCGCTCGTCGTGCAGAGCCTCCTCAGCATCACGCACATGCATCAGATTAATCAGAGGTGCCTAGGGGCCGAGTTCGCCGCGAGCTTCGAGCCGGGCGAGCAAGAGATGATAGTAGAGCATTCCTCGCTGCGATCCGAGCGCGTCGAGCACGTGCTCGAGCTCCGGCGGCGAGCCGCCAACGAACGCTAAGCTGCCGGCGACGCCTGAGTCGTTCGTTGGAAACACGTCGAGGCGGCCGAGTCCCCGGAGTAGGACGACGGTTGCCGTCCACGGCCCTATGCCTTTGATCGAGCGAAGCAATGCCGCCGCGTCTACGCTAGACCGCCCTTCGAGTATTTGCTCGTTAAGCGTTCCGGCGACGAGAGTCTCGGCGACGCGGCGTAACGCCGCGATCTTATTCGTGCTCAAACCGGCAGCACGCAATACGTCATCGTTTGCGCGAAGCGTGACCTCGGCGTCCGGGAACGTCTGCAGTGTAGGTCCATCGTGCAACTCGATTGGCGAACCGAGCGTAACCACGTAGCGTCGCAGTATCGCGCTGGCGGCGTGGATGCTCACCTGCTGGAAAACGATTGCGTTCACGCAGGCTTCCCAAAGCGTCGGATAGCGCGGCGGCTTGACGCCCCGCATGCGCAGCGCCAGCGGGCGCAGCCATGGGATGCGCGCGGCGCCCCGGTCGAACTCTCGGAGAGTGCGGTCGGTGCCCAGCATCCGGTGCACCGTTTCCAGAGCGCCCCGGTGGCCGCGGCGTTCGCCTTCGAGCGTCACGAAGAGCGTGCCCCGCCGCTGGGAAGAAACGCGTACCAGCATCGGTCGCTGGGCATTTCCCAGCACGCGAAGATAGACGCCCTCCGGCGTGAGCACGTCCACGAGATTTGTTGACAAGCGCCGTAGCACGCTCGCGGTAAGATCGAGCCGAAACGGTTCGGCCACTGGCACTTCGTAGTGAGCAACGGCGAACGCCATGGATTTGCCGGCAAAGCGTTTGCCGAAGGCCAGGCGGAGCCTGCCTCGCGCTTACGTGCTGACGGTGTTCGCGGATTTGACGGTTTTGAACGACGCTTCGCCCGTCTCCCCGATGCCTGGAAGAGTGATCTCGGCGGCCTTGGCCAGAGGACCACGATAGGCTGTCAGACACCCTGCGGTGCGAAAGACCTCTTCGAACAGGGTCATCGCGTCGGCATCGTCGCCGCAGTACGGAATGTTGGCATTAACCTGCGGTGCCACGATAAGGGCGCGGATGACTCGGTGCGTATTGAGTTTGTGGACCAGCACGTCCGTCCCGTCTCCATCGGTCCCTTCCATGGCATCGACGACCACCGCAATCGGCGAGATGCAGCCGGCCGCCGTCAGCAGATCGTCGAGCTGGGCGCGAGAGCCGGCGAAAATCAACATCTCACAGAGGGCCGCATCGTTGTACGGAGTGTCCGCGGCGGCGCCCGCCTGCCGGGCGGCCGCCTCCGCCTGACTCACGCCGGCCGCATCGCCGAAGCAGACGTGATACCCCGCATCGACCAGCAGCTTGCCGATGGCGACCGCGCGAGCNNTCCGAGCCAAAAACCGCAATCTTCATCTAGGCGTTGTACCCACTCTCGCGACGATTCTTGCGCTTCCTTGACAGCGGCCCCGCGCAGATGGTAATCTTCGGACCATGTCTCGATCTGCGAGTAGTATAATGATGTTCTCGATGTGCGGCATGCGTATGCATGTGGCAGGGTCGTCGTGAAGCTCGCAAGTTAGTCCGGAAACCAACAAAGCTTCTCGCGCCCCTCGCCACCATGGCGGGGGNNACGGTCGGCTCAAACGTAGCCGCTCGTCTGCAAAGCGAGCGCGAAATCATCGAACGCCGTAGCGGCGTTCGATACGAGCTTCGCGCGATTGCGATTCAGGATTCGCTAAAGAGCCGTTCGAGCGCGCTCGAGCGTCGTCTCTTTACGCGCGATGCTCGTTCCGTCGTCGACGATCCGCACGNNGCCGAGCTGGTCGAGCGCGCGCTCGAGCGCGGACGTCACGTCGTTACGGCCAATAAGGACTTGCTCGGCGAGCACGGCCCGCGACTGCAAGCCCTCGCGGCATCGCGCCGCGCGGCGTTGCGTTTTGAAGGCGCCGTAGGCGGTGCGATTCCAATCGTACGAACGCTTGACGAGGCGCTGGCGGGAGACGAGATTCTCTCGGTTGCGGGCGTCGTCAACGGGACGTGCACGGCGATCCTCTCAGCCATGGAAGAGGGCGCCGGCTTTGACGAGTCGCTGTCTCGAGCGCAACGGCTCGGGTATGCCGAAGCCGATCCGGGAAACGACGTCGGCGGAGTCGATGCGGCGCACAAGATTGCCGTTATTGCGCAACTGGCTTTCGGTCTTGCGGTGACCTCTCCGCGCGTTGCGCGAACCGGAATTTCGGCCGTTACGCAACGCGACGTGGCGCGCGCCCGCATGCGGGGATTTAGAATCCGTCACGTCGCCGCGGTCCTCCGCACGCCCGACGGCGTTTTCGCCGAGGTTGCGCCGCTTCTCGTCGCCGAGAGCCACGAGTTCGCACGCACGGCCGGTGCGGAGAACGTCGTGCAGCTTGTCGCGCGCGACGCCGGCCGGCTCGTGTTGCGCGGCATTGGCGCGGGCGGTGCCGCGACTGGTTCGGCGGTGCTCGGTGATGTCGTCACCGTCTTGCATGCGCTCGGCCAGGGCCGCGGCTTCGATCTGCGTGGCCGCTCGCACTCGCTCGTAACGGCGAGCCGCATCGAGCCGTTCTTCGACCGGCTTTCCCGAACCGCTGAACTTCCCAACTATGCGATCTGGGACGATGCGTTAAGCAACGTTTCGATACGGGCGCTGGTGAACGCCTGATGCGCGAGGAGACGGTGGCTATTGGCGCACTGCGGCTCGACTGCGGGCAAACGCTTCAGGCCGTCGAGCAACGTGTCACTGTTTACGGCACCCCCGCCGCCGACGGTTCGAACGTCGTTCTGGTCGAACACGCGCTGACGGGTTCGAGCCGCGCGGCCGACTGGTGGCCGGGCATCGTTGGTGAAGGCACGCTCTTCGACCCGCGCGAGTGGTGCGTCGTCGGCATCAACGCGCTGGGAAGTTGTTATGGCTCGACGAGAACCTCGCAGCGGATCACGGTTCGCGATGTCGTGCGGGCCGAAATGCTCGCCCTGCGCGAGCTGGGGTTCGAGCGGGTCGAGCTCGCTATCGGCGGATCGCTGGGCGGTATGCGCGCGCTGCAGTGGGCGCTCGATGCGCCGCAACGGATCGGCAACGCGGTGCTGGTCGGGGCGCACGATCATCACAGCGCGATGGGGATCGCGCTCAACGCCCTGCAGCGGGAGGCGCTCGCGCTCGATCCGGTGCGCGGTCTGCGTCTGGCGCGCAAGCTTGCGATGCTCTCGTATAAGAGCGAAGAGCTCTTCAACGCGCGCCACGCCCGCCGCAGCGATCGTGGTGGAAAAGCGTGCTTCGACGTTGAGGGCTACCTGGAACGTCAGGCAGATCTCTTCGAGGCTCGCATGGACGCCGCAAGCTACGCCACGCTCACGCATGCCATGGACTCCTTCGACGTGCGCAATGCCGGAGACTGGCTCCTAAATGGAAGCGGCGCGAGAAAACCTAGGCTGACGTTCGTTGGAATCACGTCGGATTGGCTGTTTCGCCCGCAGGACGTACGGGCAGCGGCGCAGCGGTTTGCGCTGCACGGCTTCGACGCGCAGTATCTCGAGTTCCAATCGCATCACGGTCACGACGCATTCTTGGCCGAGCCAAATGCGTTGCGAGCAATTTTAGAACCGCTTACCAAAACGCCTGCTACGGCGGCTGTCCGGAGCAACTGATGTTGAACGAAAGATCGAACCGCCTTTCGCCGCTCGGCTTCTCCACCCGAGCGGTTTGGAGCGGGCAGGAGGCGTGTCCCGCAACGGGAGCGACGATCGTTCCCGTCTATCAAACCGCGACGTTCACGCTGCCGGAAATCGGCGTGACGAAGGGCTTCGATTATTCGCGAACCGTAAATCCGACGCGTTGCGCGATGGAGCGTCAGCTCGCCGCACTCGAGGGGGGCGCGTTTGCTTCGGCCTTTGCTTCAGGCATGGCCGCGGTCGCCGGCGCGACGTCGCTGCTCTCCTGTGGCGACCACGTCATCGCAACGCGCGACATCTATGGCGGCACGCATCGCCTCTTTACGACGGTTCTCTCGCGCTACGGCATCGACGTGACGTTCGTCGATACGAGCGACGCTCGCAAAACCTGGGCGGCGGCGAGGCCGAACACGCGGTTGCTCTGGCTCGAGACGCCGAGCAATCCGCTGCTGCGGCTCTGCGATCTCGAGGCGCTCGCGCGACTGCGGCCGGCCGGCGCGCTGATCGTGGCCGACAATACGTTTGCGTCGCCCTTTTTGCAGCAGCCGCTTGCGTTGGGAGCCGATATGGTCGTTCATTCGACGACGAAATACATCGGCGGACACAGCGACGTTATCGGCGGTGTTGTCATCACGAACGATCGCGAGATCGCCGCGCAAGTCGCCTACCATCAGAACTGCGTGGGCGCGGTGCCCGGCCCGTGGGATGCCTATCTCACCATGCGCGGGGCGAAGACACTCGGCTTGCGTATGCGCGCGCACGCGAGAAACGCGCAGGTCATTGCGGAGTTTCTCGCCGGACGCGATGACGTCGCTGAGGTTCACTATCCGGGCCTTCCCACGCATCCGCAACACGAGCTCGCAAAGCGGCAAATGAGCGGATTTGGCGGCATCGTCTCGTTCCGTCCGAAAGGCGGCCCCGAGCGCGCGAGCGCGATCGCAACCTCGACCTCCATCTTCGCGCTTGCGGTCTCGCTAGGAGGAGTCGAATCGCTGATCTGCAGTCCCGCAAGGATGACGCACGGGTCGCTCACGCCCCAGCAGCGCCTGCAACTCGATATCACCGACGATCTGCTGCGCCTCTCGGTCGGCATCGAAGATGTCGAGGATCTCGTAGCCGATCTGGCTTGCGCGCTCGACTCGGTTCGCGAGTCGGCGCGTGCTAGAACTGCATCCTAAGGATCTTCAACTGCGAGTTGACGACCGCGACCGGCCGAGCGCGGGAAGATTCTAGATAGATGAATTCCCGATCGTCGGGTCCCGTGCCGCTGAACTCCCACTCGGTGACGCGAGCATCGGGATACTTTGACAGAGCGATGGCGTCTCGCGCGGTCTGCGTGAGGCGCGCGAAGGCAATCGCCTTTGGGTCGAAGGCCTCCTGATCGATTTTTTCGGCGGTAATCGGACCGCTATCCATGGACATCATTTTAACGGGAGTCGGCCCTGAAAGCGTGCCATCGGGTGCGACCAGATAGTGGTCCACGTTGATGTGGTTCTTCGGCTCCTGGACGTCGACCATCAGGCCGTTTACTCGATCCGCGCTGAGGGATATTACGCGCATCGGACGTCCGGAGTGCGCCGCAATTGCATCGAACGCGCGCAGCACCGCCTGGCCGTCGGTCAAAAACGGATCGATCGGGCCGCCTCCGAGGTTTGGCGCCGCCAGATTCGGGTCGCCGGAGCCATAGGAGTTGCGACCGGTGGAGGAACCCGAACAGGCCGCCAACGCGAACGCGAACGCAAGCAATATCGAGGCGCTTTTCATGCTGGGAAGCCGGTTCCGCGGTGCGCACGCTTTCCCCGCCGGCCAGGTCGCTCGGGCGTTTTTCTAGAGGGGCGCTCGGAAACTCGGCAAACAGGCAAGTTGCCGGCNNGTTCCATGCGCGGCGCAGTCTCAGATGATGTCTGCTTCCGTGCCTGGGACCGGTCCGCACGGCTTTGATTGGGCGGTCGGAACGTGGTCGTGTACCAACACGATGCCCTCGGCGATGGGTGGCCCCAGCCGCCAGTCCATGACCGTCACGCGTACCAACGGCGGCGCCACCATGTATCACTCCGTCGGCACGAACTTCGATAGCACTTGGTACAACGTCTACGTGGCCAAGACGAAGACGTGGTGGAGCCCACTTATCGTTTCGGATGGAACGTACGGCACGGAGTCGTCGTCGACGATCGGAAAGAAGATGGTATGGGTCGGCACGGCCTCCAATGCTTCAGGCACGAGCATGCAGATACGGGACACGGTCACCTATAGCATGACGAAAACAACCGACCTCGGCGAATATAAATCCGGCGGTCCCTGGAAAGAGCAATACAACGTTACCTGCGTGAGGACGTAAGCGCATCGCCGCGTTCAATGTGGCATCTCCTCGTCGTGGAGGCCGAAATAGTGTCCGAGCTCGTGAATAACGGTCTCACGCACTTCCCGCACGGCCTCCTCCCGAGTGGAGGCGACGCGGTTGATAGGGCCGCGAAATATCGCGATCTCGTCTGGCAGCAAAGGCATGTCGTGCGTTCGCTCGGTAAGCGCCACGCCGCGGTAGATGCCCAGAAGTTCCGAATCGCTGTCCGCGTCGTCCTCGATGCTATCGAGGTCTTCGGCGGTCGGCTCCTCTTCGACGGCGATGAGGACATTCTCAACGAGGTCGGCGAATCGTTTTGGAAGAGATTCCAACGCCTCGTCGACCACGCGTTCGAACTCCCGACGCGTCAACTCTCCTTGTAGAGGCCGCCCAGGAAATTCCAAAGTGCTTCACATGCCTCGGTCGAATTCCCGGCCGGCCCCTGTTCCGTCGACAGGATTCCAGGCTCTACCAATCCGTATCGGGCGGCTGATACGAGTGTTTCTCGTGCATAAAGTACGACTTGCCTAAACTCGAAGTGATTGGCTGGAATTGAATCGGCGACTGCTTATAGTTGAAGCAGTCGATAATGCTTGCCGACGTCTTGTCGGTGGTCTTCAGTGAACCGAGATCCCAGTTCTGCTCGATGTACTTCAGGATGCTGCCGAACTGGTAGGTAGTCGTCGAGATATAGCCGGCGCGTGCAAAGGGCGAGACAATGATAGCCGGTACGCGCTCGCCCGGGCCGGCGTATTTTCCGAGCTTGCCGCCCTTGTTGTCGTAGAACCCACCCCAGTCGTCCCAGACGATGATGATGGCCGTCGAGTCCCAATACGAGCTCTCACCGATCGCATTGACGACCGTGGCGATCCACTCGGGGCCGTTGTCGACGTATTTATGATCAAGCATCGTGTCCGGATGATCGGAGTTGGCCCCTTCCGGTATGACCCACGACATGGCGGGCAGCTTGCCATGCTGGACGTCGCTGAGGATGTTCGTCTCGGGCGACGAGATATTCGCCTTCCACTCCGGCCCGTAGCGAACCGGGTAGACGAGATCGAACGCGCTCCATAACTTACCGTCTATTTGACTCGACGGCGGCACATAGTACTTCCACGAGACCTTCTTCGCATCGAGGAGATCGCGCAAGGTTGGATAGGCGTCCTGGAACTTGTTCGAGCACGGGAACGGACCCTTCGGGATGAACTCGTTGGCCTCCGTGATCAGGTGCGTGATCGTTCCCGGAGAGGCGTTGCATCCCCACCAGCAGTCGCCGCATGTCGGGTCGTCGACCATCGCCTCTTTCGGTTCGACAATCGTGCCACCCCGGATGAGGTCCTGATGGGCGATGAAGCTGCCGCTGCCTTGCGTCGTGAATAGGTGCTCGGCCAACGCGTACTCAGAGGCGAGCGTCCAGTAGGGCGCGATCTGCGCGGGGTTCGTGTACTGGTATGGAACGCTGCATTCGTCCGCAGCGGTTCCATTAAACTGGATCTTGTCGAAACCATCCATCTTTCCAGCGTCGTACGCGATGGAGTATCCCGTCCTCCAGGTGTGATTCATGTCCAGCGACAGATCGAGGGGCATCTCAGTCAGCGCGATCGAGCCGCCGTCAATCGGTGGGCTGCAACTGGGATCGGGCTCGGCCTGCCCAGTGGTCGTACCATCTGTTCCTGGATACGTCGCGAAGAAATCGTTGAAGCTGCGGTTCTCTTGGATCATGAGGACAACGTGCTGGATCGGAGTCGCAGAGCGACCGGATGCTGAGTACAATCTCATCTCTCCCGGTGCTGGTGACGGGTTGGAGCCGGTCCCGCAGCCCGCGATAAGCGCCGCAGCAACCGCGAGAAAAGCGAATACGGTAACTCGAATGGACATCCAATCGTCTCCGTTATGGTTTCACGGCGAATAAGATACGTTAGCCGACTCTGACAAATTCGCGTAAGGGCGTTCGGCGCCTACGCTCGGTTCCCTCGCACGACCAGGCTGCAAGGACCAGCGGGGTTTCGGAAAAGCAAAATACGCGAGCACCGTGCTGGAGGAATAGTGACCGCGATCATCTCAAGAACGTTCCCGGCACGGCATTCGAAGTCATGAAGACCGGACGAATTCTACGCAAATCATAACGTTAAACGGAGACGGCAATGACAATAGCTCCCGCGATGTTTTGTCCGCGCTGCAATAAGCCCAGCGGTGATACCGAAAAGTGTACGACGTGCGGCACACGGCTCAAGGCTCTGGAAAGCGCGAAGCGCCGAGGTTGGGTAGTCTTTGGTGCCGGCATCTTTTTGCTAGTATTCGTCTCGGCCGTCTGGATCTGGGTCGATCGCCTGATGGCCGGTCAGACCGCTGACGGGCTTTCCGGCTTCATCGGGCGGCTCAACGTGGTGTTCGTGCTCATTCTACTCTGTGGCGCGCTCGCAGTGGTCAGCGGTTGGTTCCAAGCCCACTCGGGCCGGACGAACCGCGCGATCGCTTTCGGGATCCTCATCGTTTTTGCGATCGCCTTGTTCGTCGCATACACTGCGTTGAAGGCGGTCAACGCCGCCTAGGAATCATACCCTAACGAAACCAACGGTCGCGTCGTCACCGCCAAGGAGACCTGCACGAAGTCGTAGCCGTCACGCGGCGGTCTCGGGAGGCGCTGAATCAACGTGGGTTTCTTCGAGCGACCCGATCCTCGAGTCGTCCAAAGCGCCGACCCGACGCCGCCGTTGGCGGTCGTCGCCGCGTTGAAACGCCACATGCTGGCGTTCGCGATTTGCTTCCTCGCGAGCGCCGGCGCCTATGCCGCGAATATCGAAGCGGGGCTGCACCCAAGCGCTGTGACGCGCGGCAGCATCGTCGCGACGGGACTATTCGCTCCCGTCACGATCGAGCGCGATGGGCGCGACATCCCGCATATCAGGGCCGCAAACGAGCACGATCTGTACTTTGCCGAGGGCTACGTGCAGGGCTCGGATCGGCTCTT
>PKWF01000159.1:14205-16652 GCA_003133185.1 Vulcanimicrobiota bacterium
CGCAGTCGCTGCCGGTCGAGTTCCGCATGCTTCTCTACCAGCCCGCGCCGTGGACGCCGAAGGATTCCCTCGCGGTCTCCATCGTGGTCTCGCTCGAGCTCGCCGACTCATGGCACGACATCTTCGCGCGCGATGCCGTTTGGCGGCAGCGCGGACCGCGCTGCTTCGATACGATCTTCCCGCTGTCCGATGCCCGCTACGACGTGACGATCGACGGCATCCCAAACGCACCGCCCGCATCCGCGCCTCCGAGCGATTGCAGTACTCCCGCAATCGCCGTTCGGTCACACCGGCCGGCGATCGGCAGCAATGCTTGGGCTGCGGGTTCGATGCGGACCGTCGACGGGCATGCGCTGATTGCGAACGACCCGCACCTCATCTTGACGATTCCTGGCATTTGGTACGTCGTCGACGTCGAATCGCCGCAAATCCACGCCGCCGGCGCGACGATTCCCGGGATTCCGGGCGTACTTCTCGGGCACAACGAGCACCTCGCCTGGGCGTTGACCAACGCCGAGATGGCAACGACGAGCGTATTCGAAGCGGGGCACCTCGACCGGAGAGACTGGGTTACCGAGCGGTTTCGCGTGCGTTTTTCGCGCGATGCGAGCGCGGCCTACTATCGCACGTCGCGTGACTTCTCGGTGGCCAATGAGGATGGCAGTGGCGCTATTGCCCTCGTACGGTGGCCGATCTACGCGGAACGGCGCTCGACGATTGCCACGGTGCTCGCACTCGATCGCGCGTCCGATATAAACGCCGCATTGGGGATAATCGCAAACTACCGCGGCTCGCCGCAGAATTTCATCCTTGCCGATCGCAGCGGCAAGATCGCCTACCACGTTGCCGGTCTGATTCCCGACGATCCGGCGTGGGGGCGTTACGTCCACCCCGCTTGCGATGTGCCCGCGACGTTCGCGACGATTCCGTTCGCGCGGCTTCCGCGAAAGGATCCGGCCCGCGACGTCATCGTCGCGTCCGCGAATAATAAGGCGTATCCCTCTGCCTACCCATATCGTCTGGCGGCGCAGTTCGAACCGCCGTACCGCGCTTATCGCATTACGGAGTTGCTCCACTCGCGCCCGAGGTACGACGCGGCGTATTTTGCGCGAATGCAGCTCGACACGTTTTCACCAATCGATCTGGAGATTGCGCGCGACGTCGTCCGATTCGTTCGTGCGCATCCCCAGCAGGGGTCCCGCGCAGACGTACTCGGCGTGCTAGGCCGATGGAACGGCCGCTACGAACCGGATTCGCAGGCGGCCGCGCTAGAGCATATGCTTCGGGTTGCGGTGCTCGGGGATGCTCCGGAGTTTAGCGCGCGGCTCAATGAGTTGCGAGGCGTCGACGATGCGGCTGCGCGCGACCTCGAATCGGACCTCGACGGATGGTTTTCGTTTGCGTTCGAACAGCGCCGCGCATGGCGAGAGGCCGGAGGCATGCGAATCGAGCATCCGCTGGCGCCGATGAACTTCGCGTTTCTTAACGGCGCGTGGCTTCCCGGCGCTGGAGACGAGTATACGATTCACCTGCAAGAGCCGGGATTCGCGCAGAGCCTCCGGGCCGTATGGGACGTTGGTGATTGGGACCGCGGCGGCATCGCGATCCCGAGCGGCGAGTCGGGGGAGCCGGGCTCTCCGCACTACACGGATCTTACGCGCGCGTGGGTCACCGGCCGTCTGCAACCGCTTCCATTTAGTCGCGCCGCAGTGCGGCGGAGCGCAGCCGACACGCTCGTTCTCAATCCGCGGTAATACCTCGCTCCATTCACGCTTCGACGGGCTGCCGAGCGAACGTTCGGTGTTGAGTTGGCGTTACGCGGGAAAAAACGAGGCATGAGAATACTTAATTCTTTAATAGCAAGCGCTTTCTTTGGCTTGGCACTGTCGAGGGCGGGATATGCGCAAGCCCCTCCTGGCGCGCCGTATATCGATACCACCTGTGGGACCTGGCAGGGAGATACCTGGACCCCGAACGGAACGTGCGCCGGAGACGTGAAGCGTCACGCCGTGGTTGAAGGCACGATAACCATCGTCAAGGGTCATCTCGTGACGGTCCAGCAAAGTACTGGGACGGTCGTCGTTGACGACACTCCCGCGCTGAACAACCAGTTCACCGGAAAAGTGGCTGTAGGCCGCCGAATCGTGGCACACGGTTACTGGGATGCCAACAATTTCTATGCGACGATGATAACAACGGCCGCGACCAACCCGTAAGGCACCCCACGACAAAGCGCGGACCTCGCGAGGCCCGGTCGAACCCCNNACACGACTCCGTCCGCGACGGCGTCGTGTCGATCGAACGGGGAAAATGGTTCCGGGAGGCGACTCCTTTCGTACCGCCCGGGCGGCCTCCGGTCCTAGCAGGCGATGCTATGACGTCTGGTCGGCAAGGGAGGAAGTAAGGGGCTGCATTGCGGACTCTCTCACCGAGAGGAGTCCAACAAA
>PKWF01000228.1 GCA_003133185.1 Vulcanimicrobiota bacterium
ATGAAGCGACGGTACGAATGCTGCGCCGAGTTGGGCTCTCCACGATCGTGCCGGAGGCACAAGGCTGTTGCGGAGCAATCGCCACGCACGCCGGCGATCCGGATTTCGCGCGCGAGCTTGCCCAGCGGAACATCGCCGCATTCGAGCAGAGCGGGGCCGACGTCTACGTGGTTAATGCCGCGGGCTGCGGCAGCGCGCTCAAACACTACGGCGAACTGTTCGCCGGAGATCAACGGTGGGCGCCGCGGGCTCGCGAATTCTCAAAGCGGGTGCGTGATATCAGCGAGGTTCTCGACGCGATGGACCTCGGACCGGCGCCGCACGCGATCGCCGCCGCCGTTACGTATCAGGAGCCATGCCATCTCGTGCACGCGCAGCGCATCTCGGCCGCTCCTCGCCGGCTGCTNNGGGATCTACAATCTAACCGAGCCGGAAATGGCGGCGCGCCTGCAGCGACGCAAGGTGGCGGCGATCGCGCGCACCGGAGCGACGATTGTGGTCACGGCGAATCCGGGCTGTGCGATGCAAGTGACCGCAGGTTTACGGGAAGCCGGCTACCGGGCGACGGTCAAACACCTCGTCGAGCTGCTCGACGAAGCGTACGAGGGAAACGCTAAACCTTAAAGTGCGGCAGCAACGCGGTCGCAGTCGCGGCGGGCGTCTTCCATGGAGCGATAGACCGCGAACACGACAATCAGGCCGGTGATGTTCAGCAGCCGTAAGATCGGCCCGTCGTTCACGATTAGGCGCAGGGTTTTGCCGCGTTCGGTCGTCCGGCGATGCGCGCCGATCAGCACGCCCAAACCGGTCGAGTCGAGAAACTCGAGCTGTGTCAAATCCACGATCATATTGTGGCTGCCGCGGTCGGTTGCGTCCGTCAGTGCGGCCCGAACCGCGGGCGCCGTTGCGAGATCGAGGCTTCCGCGCAGCCGAAAAACCAGCGTCTCTCCGCCGTCTTCGGTCTTGAGGTCGATGCTCAACTCGTCGTGCGACATCTTCGCGGGCGCCTTTCGCACCCCGAACAACCTTGACCTTGCATCGTGGCGACGAAATTCAGGCGCCAATTCATGCGAAGCGCGTGGCGTCTTCGTCCCATCGAGTGAGATTCTGCGGCACAAGGTGGACCCCGCCGACCCAGCGATCGATACGGTGCTCGTCGAGCCAATCTGCGTCGCCGGCCAAAACCCGGCGGCCGAGGGCCGTCAAAAACAAACCGTCCTCCTCGCCTTCAATGAGCGCCCCCTCCTTTGCGCGCAACTCGTCGAGCATAACGCCAAACGCGCGGCTGCCCAGAAAGGAGGCTTCTTCTCGCGCTTGCGTGCGCGTGAAGAGTTCGTCCTCGCGCGCCGCACCCTGGGTGACCGCCAAGAGCGCTTGTCGCTGCGAGCGCGACAGGCCATCGCGCGTCGATGGGTACTCCTCGCACAGGCGCTGCAGCGCGGCGCGCAAGAACGGCAAACCGATGGCATCTTCCCCAGCCCCGGCGTAAAGGTCGTTGGGCGACGGGGATGTGAAGCGTTCCCAGTTGCGCCGCGCGGATTTAAAAATCGCAGCTGTAGCCGTCCGCCGTTTTGGAAACAGCGGGAGAATCTCGTCCACAGTCATGCTCGCCAGATATTCGTCGCTCTGAATGGTTGCCACGCGCCCCGGCTCCAGATTCAATTCCTCCACCGAGGTTAGGACCTGCAGTAGTTGTAGCTGATCGTAAAGGTCGTGCTCGAACCAAAGCACGACCTCCTCAAACTCCGCCGCGCGCCGAAGCTGCGCGTCGCGCCGCTCGAAGTCGTGAATCAGTTTGATCGGACTGCCGTAGCCTCGCGAAGCAAGATAGTGCGCGCGCGTCTCGCTCGTTTTTTCGAGTGAAAAGCCGAACGGGACGGGGCCGTCGTTGAGCGCGTCCCGCCATGCAAGACGCGTCCCCAGGATACCGGCTTTACCCAGAAGGTGGAGCGCTCCGTCGCCATTGGTAATATGCAGCGCGTGTGCCATTAGACGTCCGCAACCGGCAAAGCTGGGGTGGCTGGATTCGAACCAACGCATGGCGGAGTCAAAGTCCGCTGCCTTACCGCTTGGCTACACCCCATCGCGCTTTAGCTTCGCAGATGGCACGGCAAACGGCAAGCCCGATTATCGCCTTCGCGACCAGGCCCCTGTCGACGGCGATGAACGGTCGACTCGTTAGCGGCTGGCGATCAGCCGTTTGGCTCCCACGTAACGCGCCGCCCAGTAGGAGTCCGACAGATGGCTTACCATCACTCCGTGGCTGGAGCTCGCGTGGACGAACTGCCCCTTGCCGAGATAGATGCCGACGTGCGAGACGCCGCCATACGTATCGAAGAAGACCAAGTCTCCAGGATGGGGACCGCCCACCGCGGGCCTGCCGGCGTCATACTGCGCGTCGGCCGTGCGGGGCAAGCCGATGCCCAGCATCGCGAAGACGTGCTGGACGAAGCCCGAGCAATCGAATCCGGCCGTGCTGGTGCCACCGAATACATAGGGCACGCCCAAGAAGCGCAACGCACTACTGGTGAGAGCACGGGCCATCCGCGAGGTTCTGGCAAGGATGCCACCCGCGAAGCGTCCGATGCCGCCTCGGTGGCGGGTCGGCGTGGCCATGATCAAGCTCGAGGTCCACTCCGCAACGTCTGGGCTGACGGCTTGGCTGTGGATCGAGCTGGAGACTCCGGTGTACTGGACGCTGGACGTTACGGTATCGGCTTGGGCAATAGAACTCAAGGCCGAAACGACTAGGGCAAAGGCCCCAATGGCTAACACGTGACGCAAGAAATCGCTCCTCTTCCACGACACTTGCGGGGTTAGTTGACGGGTTCGGACGGGAAAGAATCGCCCTAGGGCCGACCGGCCCATTCACCCCTACCGGGATATCCCCCGCTCGGGACACTCGTCCCGACTCAGTGACCTTTTTAGGCATGAGAGCTTCGACGACACTTTTTACCTTGTCGGGAAACCCTCGATGGTGCGCGCTTCGGCGTTGTGCCGCCGCGCCCTCCCGGGCCCGTACGTTTGAGGATCTTCGGGTTTCTACGGCGAGGCTTGCCGCGCAATCTCCTGCTCGATTCGCGAAGCGACCCGGCCGGCGATGTGCTCGATTAGCGCTCGGTCTTCGCCTTCCGCCATGACGCGAATGAGCGGTTCGGTTCCGGAGGCCCGAATCAGTAGCCGCCCCGATATCCCGAGATCTGCCTCGGCGGCGGCGATTGCATCTCGCACCGATTGCGATGCTAAGACGCCGTCGCCATCGCTTCGAACGTTCACGAGCACCTGAGGCGCAACCTGAACCTCCGCGACGAGTTCGCTTAACGGGCTCTGCGTGGTCGCGAGGATCGCCAACAGCGTAACGGCCGTTCTTGGACCATCGCCGGTCGTGTTGTACCGAAAATCGATCAGATGTCCCGATTGCTCGCCGCCCAACGTATATCCGTCTTCCCGCATTCGTTCGAGCACGAAGCGGTCGCCGACGGCGGTTCGGATCAAGGCGATGCCGTGGTTTCGCAGCGCGCGCTCGAAGCCGATGTTGCTCATGACCGTCGCCACGATCGTATCGCCCGCCAATTCGTGGCGCGCGTGCATCGCGCACCCAATCGCGAACAGCACGTGGTCGCCGCTGGCGATCTTCCCGCTCTCGTCAACGAAGAGTGCACGATCCGCATCGCCGTCGAAAGCGACGCCCACAGCGCGACCGTTCCCGCTCGAGTTACTGCTGCGCACCGCGGCTTGCAGTTGCTGCAGGTCCGTGGCACCGCACTCGACGTTTATTCGGGACCCGTCATTTTCGCAGTTGAGCTCGACGACGTTAGCGCCGAGTTTGCGCAGCACGTAGGGAGCGATCGCGTAGGCTGCGCCAAAGCCGGCATCGACAATAACCGTCAGCCCGTGCAGGTCCGGCTCCCCGGCGCGGAGCTCGTCGTAATAGTGGCGCGCCAGATTCTGCGCCGGCCGGGCAACGCCCACTGCGGTTCCAACCGGTCGCGGAAGGTCCGGCGAGTCCATTGCCGCCTCGATTTTCCGCTCGACGTCGTCCGACAGTTTGAAGCCGTCGCTTGCAAAAAACTTGATGCCGTTATCGGCAACGGGATTGTGCGATGCGCTGATTACGACGCCTGCCGCCGCTCCGGTGCAACGCGTGACGCA
>PKWF01000010.1 GCA_003133185.1 Vulcanimicrobiota bacterium
CAAATGGGCGCTGAAGTAGAGACGGTGCTTCGCAACTTTCTCGATGCGCACCTACCGCGCCGCTTTGGGTCATCATCGGCTTTCCTGATAGATGGCGAGAATAACGTCAGCAAGCAATGTGACGTTGCGATCTATGACGCCCTCAGCAGCCCAGTGCTACGCTCATCTCCGGTGCAGCAAATTCTACCCGTCGACCACGTCGCGGCGGTTGTCGAAGTAAAAAGCTCCTTGAACAAGAACACCCTCACGGACGCGTACGCAAAGATAGCATCATGCAAGCGGCTAAAGAAGACCGCCTTAACCAAGATTGACGTTGCTGCTACCGGCAGTGAGCTTTCAACTGTTGGCACATTGGGCATAGTGTTCGCGTTCGCTTCTGATACATCGTTACTCTCCCTAGCCGAGAATGCAAGAGATCTGAATAAGGAATATGAATCAAATCTCTGGCCGGATTTTATCTTCGTCCTTGACAAGGGCAGTATCGGCTACATGATGCAATTACCCTGGGAACACAAGCTTGGCGGTATGATGATGCCACCTTGCGGCGAAGAGTTTGCAATCCCCGCTGCATACCTAATCCTTTCAAAACTTGACGACGGCCCCTTGACTCTGAACCGTTTCTTCATCGTGCTGCTATCGCAACTGACATTTTTCCCGCATCGACCAAGCACCATGCGTTTCGCCCAGGTTCTTGGACAACCCCAAGACACCGCGATAACGGTTCAAGGCTACCAGTACAACACGAACTGTCGACTTAACGTGGTTCCTCCCGAGGAGAATGGAAAGCGAAGGACGGCCGCGGTCGAATACAAAGTTGTTACCACTGACGGAGTAACGAGAGCGCAATTGGGATATTACGTTTGGCAGGATGGCGGCTTCATTACAGCACGCGGAATACCGTTGGCGCCCTTAGTCTCCATGATGATGCCAGGGGCAAAAGCGACGGTGATGCCAATCAACGATGGCGAGTGCTCGTCAGTGCTCCAGCTAACAGAGAAAGAGTTTCGCGATTGGCCGGATCGCTTCGCTAAAATGCCGCCTCCCGCGAACCTGCGGCTAGAGCCTCTAGATCGGACCACCGGTCAATGAGAGTCCGGCATGACGTGAAAAACCGCGGCTTCTGTGTCAGTGCAGCTTCGGCAGCTGTCCTTTGCGCGCTAACCGTGTTTTGGCCGGGCAGAGATACCTTCGCGCAAGGTGCTAGCGTAGACGTGCGGATCGAGGTGTTCTCTTGCGCGTCAGGAGCGAGCGATCAGCCTGAATTGCGAATATGGAAGTTAACGTATCCCACGTTTGCGGCCGTGCCGGTAGACCCTCGCTGGCTGTTCGATGGGCGTACCTGGCAAACGACAGTGTCGGTTCCGCGTGGCCATTACATCGTAGACTCCTTTTCCAAGAATTGCAGCGGACATGGAGAGCAATGGGTCGCGGCTCCGGGACAGCTTCGGCACATAACCGAGGCACTTAACGAGGCGCTTAAAGGGGAGGGTAGAATTACCTCAGTCGACGAGAACATGTATGCCGGAGCTGTTTACGGCCAGTTGCCGGCCGCTCCCGCCCGCGTCGAGATGATGTCCGCAGGTAGTGTCGTTGGCGAACAAACGCGCAGGACTGCCACAGTTGACGGGGATGTGTACCAGATCAATTACCTGCGGCACGGTAGCTACGTCTTGCGAATCGTATTTGGTGACGTCGTTGTAAGCCGACAGGTAACCGTACCCGATCATGTTTACGGGCCTGTCGTTCGCGCCGACCTGACTCCATCCGACGCTGCTGAAATCGTCCGGGCGGAGGCCGCGGGTGCNNAATGGAATCGAGCCACTCAAAACCTTCCGTCTGGGCAACGCTTCGGTCGACGGGTGGACGACGAATCCACTGCTGCCTCCGAGCGACTATAGGCCTGATGTCCAAAGAGTTAGTGCCCCCGCGCTCGCAGCTCTTGCGGGCGCGGAGCGTTTTCTCACATCGGATGATCGAATACCCGTTGCTTTTAAGAGCTTATCTGCATGGTCAGCGAAGATTGCCGCCGGGGGCGTTCAAGAGATCAGGGTCGATCTATTTTCGACCGACTCCGCGGCTTGGCAGAAGGTAGCCCCGCAAACCCGCGAAACGTGTATACCCGACCCTTNNTGACTGCATCTGCCATATGTCGCTAAAGGATCGTAGATCGCTCAGTGCCCGCACCGTTGCGGCTGCCTTCGCCAACTTGCGGATCGCAGCGCCGATCGGCGCGCCGGGCGCATTGCCGCAAGCTCACCTTGGTGATTAAGTCATGAGTTCTGCTGATCCGCCGCTTAAATGCAAGGTACGCTTCACGCTAGAGAAGGGCACCTTGGATGAACAGATACCCTGGCCCCCATGCAAGGATGAATCGCTTTGGGGTGAGATGACGGGGCCACGCACGGCAAGGCTATTAAACGTTCCGTTCTACGCCAAAGGGGTTAGCTATCTCGACGAAGTGAACATCACGGACCCTGCGCCGCCTCGAAGCATGAGCCCTGATGACATTGGCCCGAATTTCTTTTACTTTGAGTCGGTGTCGAAGCGTTCGGGGCATGCGACAGTTCGAGCGATTCTTAGGTCGGAAAATCACAGACAAGCGGCCGAG
>PKWF01000156.1 GCA_003133185.1 Vulcanimicrobiota bacterium
ATCATGGCGATCGCATCCCCGTGCGTTATGAGATTGAATGCAGTCGCGATGGCGTCGTTGCCGCTCGCGCACGCGCTCGCCGCCGCGAAGAACGGCCCTTGAAAACCGTAGGCCATTGAAATATGTGCCGTCGCGGCGTTGGCCATGAGCATCGGAATAAAGAAGGGCGTTACCTTCGACCACGTTCCGTTTTCGTTTGCTTTATCGGAGTTGAGCCAGAAGGTAATGATTCCGCCGATGCCCGTGCCGACGATTCCCCCGACTTGCTGCTTGAACTCTGGATCCTCGGGCAGTTTGGCATCCTCGATCGCTTCCCGTGCAGCGACAAACGCGAACTGCGTGAAGCGATCCATCCGGCGCGCTTCTTTGCGTCCGATGAGCTGCTCGGGGTTCCAGTCTTTTACCTCGCCCGCGAAACGCGTATCGAAGAGGCTGGCGTCGAACGCGGTAATTGGAGCGATTCCAGATTCGCCCGCGACCAGGCGCCTCCAAAAATCCTCGCGGGTGTTTCCGACCGGAGTAACCGCCCCCAGACCCGTCACGACGACTCGTCGGCGGGCAGGCGGCTGCATTCTGGAGGGGCTCAAAACTTCAGCAAGTTACGGCGGCGTTGGAGTGGTTCCCCCTGCCTTTCGCCGACCTCCGCCTTGCGCTGACCCCGCGCGCCGGATATAATCAGGGGCTGTCTGCCGCATAGGGGTGTGGGGCACTACTCGATCATCGAAGGGACGTTATGAAGCGGACTTTTCAGCCGCACAATCGCCGCCGCAAGCGCGTGCATGGATTCCTAGAGCGAATGAGCACCAAGGCCGGGCGTAAGGTGCTGGCGCGCCGCCGGAAGAAGGGACGCCATCGTCTCACGGTCTGATGCGCCAGGTGGCAAGCCTGCGCCGGCAAGTGGATTTTGCCCGGCTGCGCCGCCACGGCCGTCGCGTTTCGACCAAGAGTCTGACCATTTACCGTAGTGATGAGCCGGCCGGGGATGCGTCGTCCCTCGTGGGGATCACCGTCAGCAAGTCGATCGGAAAGGCCGTGGTCCGCAACAAGCTGCGCCGGCGTTTGTCGGCAATCGTTCGGGAAGCACTTGCGCCGCGCGCTGCGATGCGGCTGCTCATCATCGCCCGACCCGTGGCCGCCGACGCACACTTTTCCGATTTGCGAGCCGAAGTAACTTCGGCTCTGGGACCCACGTAGTAGATCGCATGCGAGCCGTCGTCTTGGGACTCATCCGCGCTTATCAGCTCCTCATTTCCCCGCTGCTTCCGCCGGCGTGCCGCTTCTATCCGAGCTGCTCTCAGTATGCCGCGACCGCAGTGCGCGACCACGGGATCGCCAGAGGTGGCTGGCTAGCCATCTCTCGCCTTGCTCGCTGCCATCCATGGCACCCGGGCGGCGTCGATTTCGTGCCCGCCGCCGCNNACAAGCCGATCGGAAATCTCGGTTGGAGCATGATCATTCTGGCGGCCTTGATCAGGCTGGTCTTTTGGCCGCTCAATACGTGGCAGTTCAAGGCGTTCTTGAAGATGCAGAAGATCGCGCCGATGCTCAAACGCGTTCAAGAGCGCTTTAAGGACGATAAACAAAAACAGCAACAGGAAACGATGGCGCTCTATAAAGAGCAAGGCGTCAATCCGCTCGCCGGCTGCTGGCCGATGCTCGTGCAATATCCCGTCATCATCAGCGTCTACTACGTCGTGCTCAATCACAAAGCGGTCTTCGAAAACCAATCGTGGTTGTGGATACCCGGCATCATAATGCACGCACTTCCACACGCTCCTCCAAATTCGCCGCCCCTGCCGTTCGCTTCTTGGGTACCGGCGTTGTTTGGATGGCCGATCCTCGCTGCGAATCTCTCGTTGCCCGATCTCATCCTCATCCTGGTCTACGCGCTCTCCATGTATCTAAGCGTTCGCTACGTGAGCATGCCGGCAACCGATCCGCAGCAGGCTCAGATGCAGCGGTCGATGGCGGTCTTCTCACCGCTGATGCTCGGCTTTCTAGGCTGGCGCTATCACTGGCCGTCGGCGATGGTCCTCTACTGGTGCTTCTACAACATTTTCACGATGGGACAGCAGTTCTATCTGCTGCGCCGCTACCATCAGCCGTTGGCGTTGATCGACAGCGAGCACGTCATCACCGAAAGCGTTTCCGGCGGAAANNCGGGCGGCGCGCTCTTCGCGATCGAAACGAAAGAACAAAAAAGGTAACTAATATGCTCTACGAAGATGATTTCGAGTTCGAGGAACAGCCCGCAGACGTGCGCGACCGCCCAATTCCGGGCAAGTCGGGGGGCGGAAGAAACGGGGGCGGCACTCGCCGGCGCCACGACCCGCGCCCCAGCCAGAGCGCGCCGCGCGATCGGCAAGATCTCCCGGATGAAGCAAAACCGGCGCACGACTTTCTTGCCGAGTTACTCGAGCGAATGGGGGCCGGGCCGATCGACATCGAGTATATCGCGCGCCCCGAGGGCGAGTATCTCGAAGTGACCGGACCGAACCTCGGCATGTTGATCGGTCGCCACGGCAACACGTTGGAAGCGCTCAATCTCGTCTTCAACAACGTGCTCAACGCGGGCGTTCGAAACAATCGCCGATACTTTACGATCGACGCCGAGGGTTACCGTGCCGGCCGTGCCGAGCAGCTGAAAAATCTCGCGCTCGCAACGCTCGAGCGCTGCGTCCGCGAGCGCTCGCCGCAGAAGCTCGAGCCGATGCTGCCGTCCGAACGGAAGATCGTGCACCTCGCACTCGCCGATTCGGAGGTGGTGCGCACGGAATCGGAGGGAGAAGAGCCCGAACGCCGAGTCGTCATTTTTCCCCGTTGAGCACTCGCTCAACGGGGCCCCCGCAATTTCAAAAGGCGCTACGCCCTTCGGGCTGCGCGCCCCCCAGCGGCCAAGCCGCCGGGGCCCCTCGTTGACACTATGCTCGACGGGTCCTCGACGACGATCGTCGCCGTCGCGACGCCTCCGGGAAAGGGCGCGATCGCCATCGTGCGAGCCAGCGGTCCATCGGTCCCCGAACTCGTCCGCCGTCTAGTTCAAACGAAATCTCCCTTACGCCGCCGTGTGGCGACGTACGCGACAATTGTTGACGAGAGTGGCGCCCTGCTCGACCGGGGGCTGGCGATTTTTTTCGAAGCGCCGCACAGCTACACCGGCGAGGATTTGCTCGAACTTCAGATCCACGGCTCTCCGGTGGTCGGCCGCGAAGTCGTTCGCGCGATGCTCGCATGTGGCGCTCGGCTAGCCGAGCCCGGCGAGTTCACCCGTCGCGCATTCTTCAACGGAAAAATGGCGCTGCACGCTGCGGCGGCGGTTGCGGATATCATCGACGCGCAAACGCGTTGCGCGGCGCGCGCCGCGCTCGCGAACTTTGAGAGCGGGCTGGCGCAGGAGATTCGCGCGGTGCGCAGCGCTCTAGCGACGATCCTCCAAGAGCTGGAGGGTGCGATCGACTTTCCGGACGAGGTTCCGGAGCCCGGCCGTGCCGGACTCAAGGAACGGCTGGCGCCGATTCGCGCTCGTTTGGAGCGTCTTGCGCGAGACGGTGAGCTCGGACGGCTGGTCCGAGAGGGTCTCGGCGTCGCGATCGTAGGGCCGCCGAACGCCGGAAAGTCGTCGCTGCTCAACGCGCTGCTGGGCAGCGAACGCGCGATCGTCTCCGACATTCCAGGAACCACCCGCGATACGATCGAGGAGAGCATAGCAATCGATGGAGTACCGGTGCGCCTGATCGATACCGCCGGCATCCGATCCCACGCGGACCGCCTAGAGGCGCAGGGTATCGCCCGCACCGAGCGCGCGCTCGACTCGGCTACCATCGCCCTCGTTGTCGCCGATGGCTCGCAAGCGCCGGACTCGGCCTCAAGCCGGCTGCTGGAACGCACGCAAGACCGGCCGCGCATACTTTTTCTGAACAAGGCCGATTTGGGAACGGACCCGGCGTTCGCGGCGGCATGGCCGGGCGCAATCGTTGGAAGCGTACGAAATCCGCAGACGCTGGAGCGGGTTCGCGATGCCATCGCGTCAGCCGGCTTGAACGGCGAACACTTCGACCCGACTCGGCCTCACCTGGCAGGGGCTCACGAGTTCGAGGCCGCCTACGCCGCGATCGCGGCGCTCGGGCACGCCTGCGGCGCGCTCGACGCCTCAGAGCCGATCGATTTCGTGGCGACCGAGCTGGCGCACGCGTTTTCGCAACTCGGGCATGTAAGCGAGCAGGTCGCCGCCGAAGAGATCGTCACCGGCATCTTCTCCCGTTTTTGCATCGGAAAGTAACGCACCAACTCACAAGGAGATCGACATACAACGCATTTTTGTAATTGGGCTTATCGCTGCCGCCGTGACGCTACCGTCCGCGGCTTCGGCAAGACTTATTTCCGCCCTCGGCATCACTCTTCAAAGCTGCAATGCCAACGTCAACGGAAACGTTACCAACGGCATCAACGTCGTCTACTACAACACGCATCAATCTCCGGCAACCGAAGTGGATTTCCTCGTACGGTATCACGGACACAAATACGTGCTCGTCGATCGCGGGACATTCACGGTCGGAGCCCAGATCAACCATAACATCAACAACGCGCTTGTCGGCGTACCGTGGCAAGGCCCCGATGTTAAGCTTTGCACGGCGCAGCGAGTTATTCTCGCCAACGGGAAAGTATTGCAATAACTTGCGCTCGATCGAAATGGTCGGCGGCATCGCGCGAAACTGGTGGCTGTGGCTCATCCGCGGAATCGCTGCGATTCTCTTCGGGGTGCTCGCGCTTCGGTGGCCCGGTGACACGCTCGTCGTCATCGGGCTTCTCTTTGGTGCCTACGCGCTCGTCGACGGCATCCTGGCAATCCTTGCGACGGTACGCGCCGCACAGACGCATCGGCGCTGGTGGCCGCTCTTGTTCGAAGGCGTCGTGGGAATACTCATCGCCGCAATAACGTTTTGGGATGTCCGGATCACTTTGCTCGCCCTCTATTTCACGATTGCGGCCTGGGCTTTCATTACCGGAACTCTGGAGATCGTGGCGGCGATTCATTTGCGCTCGCACGTGACCAATGAGTTCTGGCTGATCATCGGTGGAATTGCTTCGATTCTCTTCGGCGTTTTGATGATTTGGTATCCACTCGCCGGCGTATTGGCGCTCGTTTGGCTGATCAGCGCGTACGCGATCGTTTTCGGGATTTTGATGATAGCTTTTTCGCTCCGCTTGCGCGGGCACTCCGCCGCTTTGAGCGCCGAGCCGACGCGCTGACCTCTATGTTCGACGACGCCGGCACGATCGTCGTAGGCGGCGGCCATGCCGGGGTCGAGGCGGCATTAGCGGCGGCGCGCCTCGGCGTTCCAACCATGCTCGTGACCGGCGATCCGCAGAGAATCTGCACGTTGCCCTGCAACCCGTCGATCGGCGGCAGCGCCAAGGGCCAGTTGGTTCGCGAGATCGACGCGCTCGGCGGGGCGATGGGCAGCATCGCGGATCGCTGCAGCGTTCACGCACGCTTTCTCAACGAAAGCAAGGGGCCGGCGGTGCGAGCTTTACGCCAACAGATGGATAAGCCGGCATACGGCAAGCTCGCGACGGCGCTGCTGCAATCGCAAGCGAATCTTACGATCGTCCAGGGTCTGG
>PKWF01000301.1 GCA_003133185.1 Vulcanimicrobiota bacterium
AGGTGCCCGCCGAGGCCGACGGCGTCGTGCAAGACGTCAAGGTAAAGGTTGGCGACAAAGTTTCGCAGGGGATGCCGATCGTCGTGCTCGCGACGGATTCTGCCGCCGCGCCCACACCCTCGGCGCCGGCAAAGCCCCCTACGGCCGCGGCAAAGCCCTCTGGGCCGGAGGCTCCGGTGCCGGCGCCGGCGCCCGCATCGATCGGCAACAGCATGATTCATGCAGGTCCCTCGATACGGCGATTCGCGCGCGAACTCGGGGTCGAACTTCAAAAGCTGCGTGGAACCGGTCCGAACGGACGCATCACTCGCGAAGACGTTCAGGACTTTGTCAAGAACGCGTTGCAAAGCAGCGGCGGTGGGGGAGGAGCCGCGCCGTTTGCCGGATTGCTGGCCTGGCCCAAACTCGATTTCGCACAGTACGGCAGCACGGAGCGGCAGCCGCTCTCGCGCATCAAGAAGCTCTCCGGTCCGAACCTGCATCGCAATTGGGTGCAGATTCCGCACATCACGAACTACGACGAGGCCGACGTCACCTCGATCGAAGCGCTTCGCAATGAGGTCAACGCCGAACAGGCAAAGACCGGCGGACCCAAGCTCACGATGCTCGCCTTTCTGATTCGGGCCTCCGTCGCGGCGCTGCAGCGCTTTCCGGAGTTCAACGCCTCGTTCGACGGCGACGAGCTGATACTCAAGCGCTATTACAATGTTGGATTCGCAGCCGATACGCCCGGCGGTCTCGTCGTTCCCGTTATCAAGAATGCGGATACCAAGGGTTTGATCGAGATCGCACGTGAGGCCGTCGAGCTCGCGGCGAAAGCTCGGGATGGAAAGTTGACACTCGCGCAGATGCAGGGCGGGAGTTTCACGATCTCCTCGATCGGCGGAATCGGCGGCACGGCCTTCACGCAAATCGTCAACGCCCCGGAGGTCGCCATTTTGGGCGCGACACGCGCGGCAACCAGACCGGTCTGGGACGGCAAACAGTTCGTTCCGCGGTTGATCTTACCGATCAGCGTCAGCTACGACCACCGCGTAGTCGACGGCGCGGGCGCGGCCCGTTTCCTCGTCTATATCGCCGAGCTCCTGGCAGATTTCCGCCGCGTCATGCTCTGAACCTGACAGGCAGTGTCATATATCGGCTGATAGGATTCCGTTTAGAATACAACGCTTCAAAACCGAAGGAGAGACAGAATGATCAAAGGGATCGATATCGCCGCGTATTTGGTGCGCGACCCCCAGGCTCAGATCGCTTTTTACCGTGACGTGCTCGGCATGGAGCCAACCGAGATCGACGATCAAGGGCGTGGCGCCGAGTTTACCCTCGCCGACGGCTCGACGTTCGGCGTCTGGAAGCCCGAAGGTGAAGAGACCGGCGGCGCCGTGATGTTCGCGGTCGACGACGCGAAGAAGGCCGTGGAACACTATCGAGCGCGTGGTTTGCAGCTCAGCGACGTCGTGGAGTCGCCGGTCTGCTACATGGCCTTCGCGAGTGACCCGGAAGGCAACGGCTTCATCATCCATCAGCGCAAAGCGTGACGCTCGAGCGCTCGTCGGGCCCGGCACGCGATCGCCTCGCGCAACTCATCGGGCTCGACGAGCGTCGCAACGTCCGACCACGCAATCGCTTGAAAGACGGCGACCTCTCGACCGGGAAACGTCACGCGTACCGTCGATTCGCGCGCACCCTCTGAAACGATCTCGGCCGGCCAATAGTAACTGACGCGTTCGAGAGCATCGTTTGCGGCGCGGAACGTTACGACGCAATCCGCGGTGCGTGACGCCTCCGCAAAGCGCGCCGACGACTCGGCCCAATAGCGTTCCAAATCGAAGTCGGCCGGACGCTCGAAGCGTTCGGAAAGCTTCTGCGCGCTCGCAACGCGCTCGACGCGAAAGCTGCGCATCTCGCCGTCCGAGCGCGCGATCAGGTACCAAACGCCGGCCTTTGCAACCAAGCCCAGCGGCTCGATCGTACGGGTCGTCGACTTTCGATTCCGATCCTCGTAACGAATTCGGAGGCGGCGGTCGTCCCAAACCGCGCGGCGCAGCGCAGTGAGTAGTTCGCGCGGCGGTTCGGGCTGATTCCAGCGCCGCTGATCGAGATGAATGCGCGAACGCGACTCGTCTGCGGCGCGTTGGTGCACGCTGGCGAGGCCGCCTCGCAGCTTCTCGAGTGCCTGCGCTAGACCTCGCTCGAGCCCGAGGTCGGCGAGCGGACTCGCCCCCGAGACGAACAGCGCGCGTACCTCGTCCTCGCTAAAATAAGTCAACGCGCGGCGGTAGCCGTCGGCGAGCGCGATGCCGCCGCTCGATCCGCGCTGCGCATAAACGGGAACGCCGGCCGCGCTCAGCGCGTCGACGTCGCGGTAGATCGTTCGCTCCGAGACCTCGAGGCGATCGGCCAAGACGCGCGCGCTGCATTGACGCCGCGACTGGAGCAGCAACAGGAGAGCGATGAGCCGGTCTGCCTTCACGGTCTCATCAAACTACGCAAACATGACAGCTA
The DNA here is from genome assembly GCA_003133185.1 of Vulcanimicrobiota bacterium. GTDB lineage: Bacteria > Vulcanimicrobiota > Vulcanimicrobiia > Vulcanimicrobiales > Vulcanimicrobiaceae > Cybelea > Cybelea tyrphae. Next base: position 2,506 of record PKWF01000301.1, read on the forward strand.
GTGTCAACTATCAAGGCACGAAAGGCGAACCTGCCGCGGGACCGACCGCGATCGTGCAGGGCCCCGATCACAACGTGCGGTTCGTCGAAACTTCGATCGATAGGTTAGGCCGAGTCGGCCTCTCGGGAACCCGATCGTAGCTGGCGCAAGACGTATTGCAGAATGCCGCCGTGGCGGTAATATTCGGCCTCATTTGGCGTGTCGATGCGTAACCGTGCCGGAAACTCGATCGTACGGCCGGTCCGCGCGTCGGTTGCCTTTACGTGTAATCGCATTTTAGGCTCGAGCTTCGCGGCGATGCCGGTGATATCGAAGATCTCTTCACCGGTCAGTCCGTACGTCGAGCGATCGGCACCGTCGAGATACTCCAGCGGCAAGACGCCCATCCCGATGAGGTTACTGCGGTGAATTCGCTCGAACGACTCCGCGATGACGGCCTTGATGCCGAGGAGATAGGGTCCTTTCGCGGCCCAGTCGCGCGACGACCCCGAACCGTACTCCTTGCCCGCGAGCACGATCAGCGGCGTGCCCGCGGCCTTGTAGCGCATCGCCGCGTCGAAGATCGATAGGCGTTCTCCGCTCGGCAGATAGCGAGTTACGCCGCCCTCGACGCCTTCGGCCAGCGCGTTGCGCAGTCGAATGTTCGCAAAGGTCCCGCGCATCATTACCTCGTGATTACCGCGGCGCGCGCCGTACGAGTTGAACTCGCCCGGTTCGATACCGCGTTCCATCAGGTACCTCGCCGCCGGGCTAACCTTGGAGATGCTTCCCGCGGGCGAAATATGGTCGGTCGTCACGGAATCGCCGAGCACCGCAATCGCGCGAGCGCCGTGCACGTCCTGCAGCGCCCGCGGCTGCTCGGGCATTTCATCGAAGTACGGCGGCTTCTTCACGTACTCCGACTCCGGATCCCAGGCGTACCGTTCGCTGGTTGCGACTTGCAGATTCCGCCAGTTCTCATCGCCGTCGAAGACGTGAGAGTACTCGCGTTCGAACATCTCCTGGCCAATGCACGCCGCCAGCGTGGTGGCGATCTCGTCGTTGCTGGGCCAAATCTCAGCGAGTAAAACCGGTGACCCGTCACTGCCGGTGCCCAACGGTTCGGTCGTCAGATCGACGTCCATTCGCCCGGCGAGCGCGTAGGCGACGACTAGCGGCGGTGACGCCAGGTAGTTCGCGCGAACCTGCGCGTGGATGCGTCCCTCGAAGTTTCGGTTACCTGAGAGCACCGCCGCAACGATCAAGTCTTGGTCGGAGACGGCTTCGGCGACCTCGCTCGGAAGCGGCCCGGAGTTGCCGATGCAGGTCGTGCATCCATACCCGACGACATTGAAGCCGAGTCGATCGAGGGGCTCTTGCAGGCCGGATTTTTCGAGGTAGTCCGTGACGACTTTCGAGCCGGGCGCGAGCGAGGTTTTCACCCACGGTTGCGTTCGCAGGCCGCGCGCCAGGGCGTTACGCGCGAGCAGACCCGCACCGATAAGCACCGACGGATTCGAAGTGTTCGTGCAAGAGGTAATCGCGGCAATAACCACCGCTCCGTCATAGAGTTCGGCGTCGGTTTTCGCCATCGTCGCCGTTCCGCCACCGCCCTCGTTCTCGAAGCGCTCGACCGCGTTGTTGGCGCGTTCCCGCTGCGCGACCCATTCCTCCATCGCGTGTTCGAAGGAGCGCTTCACCTCGCCCAGCGGCACGCGGTCCTGCGGACGGCTCGGCCCGGCAAGACACGGCTCGACCGTCGAAAGATCGAGCGCGAGCGCATCGGCAAATGCGGGATCCGGAGTCTCGTCGGTGCGAAACAGGGTTTGCGCCTTCGCATAGGCCTCGACCAACTCGATCTGCTCGCGCGAGCGTCCGGTCAATCGAAGATACTCGAGCGTGCGATCGTCGATCGGAAAGATCGCAACCGTCGATCCGAACTCTGGCGACATATTGCTGATCGTCGTACGGTCCACGACGGGCAACGCAGAGAGTCCCGGCCCGTAAAACTCGACGAACTTTCCGACGACGCCTTTCTGGCGCAGCATTTGCGCAACGGTAAGCACCAGGTCGGTCGCGGTCACGCCTTCGCGCATCGCGCCCTCTAGACGGAAGCCGACCACTTCGGGAATCAACATCGTAACGGGTTGACCGAGCATCGCCGCCTCGGCTTCGATGCCGCCGACGCCCCA
>PKWF01000177.1:0-289 GCA_003133185.1 Vulcanimicrobiota bacterium
GTATCGGTCGTGAGCACGCCGAAGCCGATCGGGACGCCGCTCGTCAGTTGAACGTCCATGAGGCCGCGCGCGCATTCGCCGGCCACAAAGTCGAAGTGCGGGGTCTCTCCGCGGACGACGGCCCCCAGCGCGACCAGCCCGTCAAAGCGATCGGTTTCGATCACGTTTAGGCACGCGAGCGGCAGCTCGAAACAACCGGCAACCTCAAAGAGGCTTACGTGATCGTCGCTGACGTTGCAGTCGCGCAACGCTCGCCGCGCCCCATCCACGAGAAAATCGGCGATGTCGG
>PKWF01000177.1:358-1625 GCA_003133185.1 Vulcanimicrobiota bacterium
GTGATCAGGCGCATCTCTTTGACGCCGAGGTCGGCGAGAACCTGGGAGCCGATCCCGTAATCGCGCTTATCGATCGGCAAACCCAGAGCGAGATTCGCTTCGACGGTGTCGGCGCCGCGGTCTTGAAGTTCGTAGGCCCGCAGCTTATCGGCGAGCCCGATGCCGCGGCCCTCCTGTCGCAGATAGAGAAAGACGCCGCGACCCTGTTGAGCGATGAGCTGCATCGCGGCATCGCGTTGGGCCGCGCAATCGCAGCGGATCGAGTGCAAGGCGTCGCCGGTCATACATTCCGAGTGTACGCGGACGAGAATGTCTTTGCCGTCCCCGACCTCGCCCATAACCAACGCGACGTGCGTGTTCTCGTCAATAGCGGTGCCATACGCGATGCCCTTGAAGTCTCCGAACAACGTGGGCAGATCGAACTCGGCGATTTTCCTGACGAGTTTCTCCGTGCGCATGCGGTAGGCGATAAGATCTTTTACGGTAATCAGTTTGAGCTCGTGCCGGTCGGCGTAACTGCGCAGGCCCTCCAAGCGTTCCATCGTTCCGTCGTCGGCCATNNTCCGTCTGCCCGGCTCGGACCAAGACGCCGCCTTCACGAGCACGTAAGGGAAAGGTGTGCCCGGGCCGCAGGAAGTCTGCCGGCTTCGCCTCCGGGTCGAGTAAACGTTTGATGGTAGCGGCGCGATCGTGGGCCGAGATGCCCGTCGTCGTCATCCCCCGGGCTTCGACGGAGACGGTGAACGCCGTTTCGTGGAGGGCCGTGTTGTCGCGCACCATTTGCGGAATGTGAAGCTCGTCGAGCCGCGCGCCCGGCAGCGGCACGCAGATCAATCCGCCGGCGTGCTTGCGCATGAAGTTGATTGCGTCGGGCGTGACCATCGTCGCCGCCATCACGACGTCGCCTTCGTTCTCGCGGTCCTCGTCGTCGAGCACGACGACCATCTTGCCGGCTCGAATGTCCGCGATCGCGCCTTCGATCGAGTCGAACGGGCTCCCGACGCGGCCCAACTGCTCGCCCAAAGAAGGGAAGACGTTGGCGAGGCGCTGCAGCGTTCGGTACGAGGGCTCCCGCCGGCCGGCCCGAAGCAGCGAGATCGCCGACTCGGTCAAGCCCGCGCTCTCGGCCACCTCGGCGGCCGTGAGCCGCGCCTCATCGATCGCTGAGTTCAAAAGGTCCGCAAACTGTCCCACCCTTCCAGCCTAGGCGGAACTTTACAAATGTCAAGATAGCAAAGCCCTTAGGCTGAGGCATCCGAGCTACCGG
>PKWF01000177.1:1654-5795 GCA_003133185.1 Vulcanimicrobiota bacterium
CGCCGCAGAGAACTGCTCGAGGCTTGCGTCGATTACGTTTGCCGGCATGGTTTGGCCGATCTCTCGCTGCGCCCGCTGGCAAAGGCAGTGGGGTCGAGTCCCCGCGTCCTGCTTCACTACTTTGAGTCAAAGGAGAACCTAGTCGTTGAGATCGTCCTCCATGGCCGAGCCCGCCAGCAAGCGATGATGGCGAGGCTCAAGCTGACCGATCTCGCTCCACGAGACGTGGTGCGAAAGCTCTGGCGGGAGTGGAGCAAACCAGAGTGGGAAGCGCTAACGCGCCTCTCCTTTGAAATCTACGCATTGGCGCTGCAAGATCGCTCGCGTTTTCCCGGCTACCTCGACCGTTCGGTGAACGAATGGCTACGCGCGCTTGAAAAGTGCGNNGCGGGATTCCGCGGCTTCTTACTGGACCTCGTCGCGACACACGACCGCGCCCGCATCGACCGCGCGGTCGAACGCTGGATTTCACTGGTATATGCAGCAGATTAAAAGCCCGCGCAGCGGCGCGACGATCTTCATCTTCATCACCGTCCTGATNNAGCTTCGTCGGCAACAACTACGCTTTTGCAGCAGAGATCATCGGACTCTTTGCAACGGTCTGGGCATTGATGCAGTTCTTCTGCTCGCCGCTCTTGGGCATGCTCTCAGACCGCGTCGGCCGGCGTCCCGTCATCCTGATTTCGAACGCGGTAGGGGTGCTGGATTACGCTATCATGGCACTAGCACCGAATCTCTGGTGGCTCTTCGCCGGCCGCGTACTCTCGGGCATCGCGACGGCCAACATGGCGACCGCGAGCGCCTATATCGCGGATGTCACACCCGCGGAGAAACGGGCGTCCGCCTTTGGCCTGATCGGCAGCGCGTTCGGCCTGGGCTTCGTGCTCGGGCCGGCAATCGGCGGTTTGGTTGGGACGATCAATCCACGTTTGACGTTCTGGGCGGCGGCGGCCTTCGCGTTGGCCAACACGCTCTACGGAATCTTCGTCTTGCCCGAATCGCTCGCGCGCGAACGTCGCACCAAACGGCTGGAGTGGAAGCGCGCGAACCCGATTGGTTCGCTGCGGCTGCTTCGCTCGCATCACGAGCTGTGGGGTCTCACTTGGGTAAATCTGATCACCTATATCGGTCACGAAGTCTTGCCGAATGTCTGGGTGATCTATTGCATCGCGGCATTTGGCTGGAGCACCGGCAGCATCGGCCTGACCCTCGCGCTGGTCGGCACGATTGCGGCGATCAATCAAGCTACGATGGTTCGACCGGTCGTCGCGCGGCTGGGGGAACGCCGGACGTTACTTGCCAGCCTAGTCGTCGCCGCTCTTGGCCTCGCGCTGATGGGAGTCAACAATGGCTTCGTATTTCTGCTCGCCGCGGTCATCATCTCGCTGCCGATGTATGAGGCTTCATCACAGGCGCTGATGACGCGACACGTCAAGGCGTCCGAACAAGGCGAGCTCCAAGGTGCGCTCGGATCCCTTCGCGGCCTCTCGATGCTGATCGGACCGGCCATCTTCACGCTCGCCTTCGCGCAGTTCGCGGGCCCGTGGCGCGGTTTGGGGCTTATCGGCGCGCCTTGGTACTTGGCGGCGACGCTCTACGGCGTTGCATTCTGCGTCGCATGGCGAATCACGTCGCGCGCCGACGACGTCGTGCTGCCGGTCGAACCGATACCGCCGCAATACGCCGAAAGCTAATTAAACCGAACGCTATGCATTAACCGTCATTTCCAGGATTGCCGAGGCAAAGTCATCGACGTTGGTTTCAAGAGCAAAGTGGCCGGTGTCCAAAAATCGGACATCCGCATTCGGCACGTCACGTTTGAACGCTTCGGCGCCTGGTGGAATGAAGAAGGCGTCGTTCTTTCCCCATATGGCTAGCAACGGAGGCCGGTGTGTTCGGAGGTAGTGCTGATACAGAGGATAGCGTTCGATATTGGATTTATAGTCGAGCTTGAGGTCGGCCTGAAGATCCATCATCCCCGGGCGGGCAAGTAGAGCCGCATCCAGCCAATAAGCCTCGGGCTCGATCGTGGCGGGATCGCTCACCCCTTGAAAATAGGCCTCGCGGACCCCATCGAGCGACATACGTTCCTTAATTGTCTCACGAATGGCCGGTGAAGGTTGGCTCCAATAGGCGCGCAATGGAGCCCAAGGAGCGTCACCCAGGCCTTCCTCGTATGCGTTGCCGTTCTGCGAGACGATTGCGGTAATGCTATCCGGATTGGCGACCGCCAGGTTGAAGCCGACGGGTGCGCCGTAATCGAACACGTACATCGCAAAGCGTCGTAGCGAAAGTTCGTTCACAAAGCCCTGAATCGTCTCTGTCAGACCGGCAAAAGTAGATTGATAGCCCGCTCCCTCTTCGAGCGTCGTAAATCCGAACGAGGGCAGATCCGGTGCAATCAGGTGAAATCGGCCTGCGAGCTTCGGCATCAGGTGCCGGAAATAGTGCGACGAGTTTGCGAAGCCGTGGAGCAGCAAAAGAACCGGCTGTCCCCGTGTACCGGCTTCACGGTAGAATACATTCGCGGGGCCAACTCGAACGGTCAAATGACGGACGTTTGGCATGCAGTTAAAAGCAGACGATCGGTTTTATGATGCGTGATTCCGCGAGCTCCCGATAGGCGCGCGGGACGTCGTCGAGGGAGATGAGCGCCGCGTCGACTCTCTCGGCCGTGACGATGCCGCGTTCGATCAAGGCCAAGGCCTCACGCGTGTCGTCGGGGCCACACGAATAACTTGCGACGAGGCGAAGGTCGCCGAAGTAAAATCGCGTGGGATCTATCGCGATCGGTACTTCGGGTGGGAACGGGGTGAACATCACGACGGTGCCCCCGCCCGTCGCCGCGGCGCACGCGGCTTTCATCGCAGGAGCAGTACCCGGGCCGCAAATCACGACGTCGGCGCCCCCGGGGAGAACCCGATCGACATCCTCGGGAGCAAAGACCGTCGCACCGTTGCGCTGCGCGATCGCGCGGCGCTGCTCGATAAAATCGCTTGCGAAGACTTCGGCGCCAAGCGCTCTAGCGGCCAGAACGTGCAGCAATCCCATGACGCCCGAGCCGATCACATAAAGCCGGTCGTTCCTTCTCACGCCGCTGCGCCGCAGCGATTTCACGACGCAGGCGAGCGGCTCGACCAGCGAAGCATCGCGAAAGGGAACGCTTGCGGGCAGCGGCAGCGTGTCGCGCTGGTTTTCCCGCGAAACGCGAAAGTATTCCGCGATGCCGCCAGGCTCGATCCTTGTGGCGCGCCAGGTCGCACATTGCACGTAATCGCCGCGCGTACAGGCGCGGCACTCAAGGCACGGCGCATGATGGTGAACGAAGACGCGATCCCCGACGGAAAGCGCGCAGTCGCCGGCGACCGCCGCCACGATGCCGGCCGGTTCGTGGCCTAGCACGAGCGGCGCCTTTCGCGCGATGTACCAACCCATGACGTCGCCGCTACAGATTCCGCTCGCCATCGTTCGCACGAGCAGTTCCCCGTCGCGCAGCTCCGGCACGGGCCGTTCTTCGATGCGCACGTCGTTGACGTCGTAGAGCACCGCGGCTCGCATCGTTCGGGGCGTCATGGTTCGATCAATAACTTCAGAGCGTCACCCGTGTCGAGCCGTTGGAAGGCTTCGGCGATTCGATCGAGCGAATAGCTATCCGAAATTAAACCGCTCAGCGGCAGCGCGTGGCTCGCGATGAGCTCGTAGGCGCTGCGTACATCGCGCGGCGTGAAGTGAAACGGCGCAATAAGCTGGACCTCGTCGTAGTGCAGCCGCGCGGCATCGAAGGAAACGCGGGCCTCTGCCGGCAGCCCGGCAAAAAACGAGACGCGCCCTCCGCGCCGCACGAGCGAGGGGGCGCGCTCCCACATCTCGATGCTTCCGGTACACTCGATCGCGGCATCTACGCCACGGTCGCCGGTTCGTTCCGCGATGACGTTGCCGATCGGCGACGCCGTTGCATCGATACTTTGTAGCCCAAGTTCGCGAGCCAGGGCCACGCGCTGCGGCCGGCGCCCGAAGATGAGCGCCTCGACACCCCGCCGCTGCAGCAACAGAGCATGGAGAATTCCAAAGCCGCCGTTGCCGATGACGGCAACCGTCGAGCCGGGGGCCGGCGCGAGTAGCTCGATCGAGTGAACGACGC
>PKWF01000070.1:0-2727 GCA_003133185.1 Vulcanimicrobiota bacterium
AATGATCCCTGGGGCTGCGACGCAAGCCCGAAGACCGTTACGAACTTCATCACGACCTCGCTGAAGTGGGAATTTGACAGCGGGCCGTTTCCCTGCACCACCGCCTTCCCATCATCAGGCTCTACCTACGAAACGATGCGCGACTTGCTCGATGCGCAGGGAATCTCATGGAAGTACTACTCACCGTGCTTTGACGATAGCAGTACGCCAGGATGCAAAGGAAACAAATGCATTATCTGCATCGGCGCGCAATTAAACGCTTTCGACGTCATCGCCTCCGTTCGTTACGGATCGGAATGGGGCACGAATGTTTCTATGCCGCAGACGAATATCTTAACAGATATTCAAAGCAACGACCTTGCAGCCGTTTCGTGGGTGATCCCGGACCAAAATGACTCGGATCATCCGGGAGATGACACCGACCATGGCCCAGAGTGGGTCGCCAGCGTCGTCAATGCGATTGGCGAGAGCTCTTACTGGGGAAGCACGGCGATCGTGGTTCTGTGGGACGACTGGGGAGGCATGTACGACCACGTTNNGCAGCGGGCGGGATGACCAGGGAGGCCTCGGTTTTCGCGTACCAATGATCGTGATCTCGCCGTATGCGCCTGAAGGCGTCGTCTCTCATACCCAATACGAGTTTGGCAGCATTTTGAAGTATATCGAAAACAACTGGAATCTCGGCTCGCTGCATACGACGGATCAACGCGCCACCAGCATCGGTAACGTCCTTAACTATAATCAGCAACCGCGCTCGTTTACGCCGATTCCGACTCACTTATCAATCGATTTCTTTATTCACGAAACGCCGTCCAGGTTTCCGGCCGACCCCGAATAGCGCGTACTCATCGCTTTAAGCCAAAACTGGAGTTACGAATGAAAGTTAACCTGTTCGCGCGCTACGTGCTCAATTGCGTGGCTGCGGCGTTGCTCGCAGGGTGCAGCGGGTCGCAGCCGCCGATCGGCGCTCCTGGCACAAACGGCGTAGAGCAAGCTCTGTCGCACCATCTCACCTTTCATTACACGGGCAACGAGCAATCGTTCAAAGCGCCTGTCGGCGTCAAGTGGATTACTGTCGTTGCGCTCGGAGCCGCTGGTGGGGGGCTAGCCGGTCGCGGTGGCCGCGTGTTTGCTGAGTTTCCCGTTACGCAGGGTGAAGATCTCGCGGCGTTTGTCGGAGGGACAACGACCAGCGCGAGCGGCGGTTATAACGGCGGAGGCAACGGAGCGATTTATTCCGGCTATTCCAGCGGGGTTACGGCGGTGGCGGTGCGACCGATATCCGCGAAGCTGGTACTAGGTTGCATGATCGCATCCTTGTAGCCGGTGGCGGCGGCGGTCAAGGCGGCCAATTATCCTACGCTGAGGGCTACGGAATCGGCGGCAAAGGCGGTGGTAGCAGCGCTGGCACCGGAAATTCTGGCTATGGCAGCGATGGCGTAGAAGGCGGAGGCGGGACGGGCGGCACGCATGACGGTGGCGGAAGCGGCGGACCGGCGGGCTTTGGCGGCTACGGCTATGGGCAGGTCGGTTTGCACGGCTCGCGCGCAGACGGCGGTTCCGGAGGCGGTGGATATAGGGGCTCCACCGGCGGAGGTGGCGGCGGCGGCGGTTACTATGGCGGCGGTGGAGGCGGCGGAGGCGGGTGGGCTTATGGTGATTACTTTGGCGGCGGCGGCGGTGGAGGCGGCGGCTCGTCGTACATCGAGCCAAGCGCCCGAAAATATGAGAGCTGGCAAGGTTGGAAAACGGCGACGGGCAACGGTCTCGCCGTCTTTAGCTGGTAGTGGAAATGAAAATCTCAATTCTCTGTTGTCGCGCGCTTAGTTTCTGCGCGCTTCCGTCTCTCCTCGCAGGGTGTGGCGGATCGCAGCCGCCGCTCGGCGCGCCGGGTGCGATGCCCTTGCAAAGCGCACAAAGTTCCCGGCAATACGAGCATACGTCTCCACTGCTTTACGTCACCAACTTTTCGGCAGACTATAACGATGTAAAGATATATCATGCAAATGCAAAAGACCCCAACCCGCTAGCAATCATAACGAACGACATCGATACGCCCGCTGATGGCTGCTTGGATGCGCAAGGAACGCTTTACGTCACCAACGAGCCGGTTAACGGGGTTGGTTGGATCTCAGAATATCCAGCGGGCAAAACGAAAGCGGCCAAGGTCATAACCAAAGGTATAGACCTTCCAGGANNGGGAAACCTTTGGGTGACGAACGTCGCGGGTCCCGACGTGACGGAGTACTTGGCAGGTTCGACTAAACCACACACGGCGATTACGAAAGGGATGGTCTATCCGGTTGGTATCGCAATCGACCACGAGGGGAACATATACGTGTCAAATCGGCCGAGCGAGGATTCTGGAAACGTTGAAGTCTATCCGCCCGGCGGGAAGTCACCAACGAGAACGATCACCGAAGGTGTGAGCTCCCCGGTCGGCATCACCGTTGACGCAAACGGGATTCTTTATGTGACGAACATCAATGAGAACACGGTAGAGGAATATCGGTTCGGTAANNAGTCAGCCGTACCGGGAAATCACGAAGGCCATGGACCAACCGTGCGCCGTAACGGTCAATAAGAATGGTTATCTTTACGTCACTAATTACGCGAACAATGTAGTCGTAGAGTTTGCGCCGGGTTCTACGACACCGTCAAATCGACAGATCAGCAAAGGGCTGTATACTCCAGAGGGGACAGCGTATTATCCGCCGCTGCTACCGT
>PKWF01000070.1:2744-2959 GCA_003133185.1 Vulcanimicrobiota bacterium
GGCGCGACGACGCAAAACCTCGACGAAAACGATTCAGGACACCGATATGTGCACTCAGTGCCGCTGCTGTACGTCACCAACAGCTCTAGCTATAACGACGTTAAAGTGTATCACGCGAACGGCAAGGACCCCAGCCCAATGGGTAGTGGGTCATTTAGATTTATGTCGCATCTCCCGTAACATGCTTGACCGTGCTAGGATGAAGTATGGCTAAA
>PKWF01000123.1:0-6073 GCA_003133185.1 Vulcanimicrobiota bacterium
CGCGCGGAGATGCGTCCGACCATGACGACGTTCATGAAGACGTTGAAGACCGCGAAGATCGAAAAGAGATAATCGGTCTGTGCCAGCGAGAAGCCGAGTTGGCGTTGCAAGTAGAGTGCAAAAACTGCGAACCACCCGTAAAGCGCCAGCGCGATCGCGAGCTTTTGCCAGAGAATGCGGCCCAGGCGCGGTTTGCCGAAACTCGCCAAGAGCGTCGCGATCCCGAAGCGACTCTCATCGTGCGTTCGCGCGCGCGATTCCGGAAGCATGACGATCGTGACGATCAAGGTCAGGAACTGCAGTGCGGCGGCGACGAGAAACGGGACGGCAAAACCGTATCGCGAGTAGAGAAGGCCGCCGCCCGCCGGACCGAAGACCATGCCCGCGGCGAACATCGCACCGATCAATCCGAAGGCGCGCGACCGCTCGCGCGACTCGACGAGGTCTGCAACGTAGGCTTGCGTGATGCTGATATTCCCACCGGAGACGCCTTCGAGCGCGCGCGCGACGAAGACGACCGCGATCGGCGCAAGCGAAAGCGCGCCGGCAATATTTGGCGCCAGACCGAGCATCGCCCAACCGATCGTAGCGCCGATTTGACTGATGATGAGGACGCTCTTGCGGCCGATCCGGTCGGAGACGATGCCCCACAGCGGCGCCGAGACGAACTGGCAGAACGAAAAGGTGGCGACGAGTAGACCGACGACGTAGGGCGACGCGCCGAAATGCGTCACGAAGTACGGCAGCATCGGAATCAGCATGCTGAAGCCGACGATATCGATGAACGTCACGCCGAGAATCGGTAGCAGCTTTCGAATCACGCTCTACCGCTCATTCGCCGGCTACTCGGGAGATTCTACCGGCAAGACGATGCGTGACAGGCGCTCGTTACGGCGCAACAGCTCTATCCGGTACGGACGGGTGAGATCGATGCTCGTGAGAACTTTATGCAGCGCGTCGACGCCGAGCAGCGGCTGGGCCTCGAATAAAAGCAGCACGTCGCCGGTTTTTAGCTGGGCGGTATCGGCGGGGCTTCCCGGCTCCACGGAGTCGATCACGATCGCCCGACGATCGGCCAATCCGAGTCGTCGGGCAAACGCTGGTGCGAGCACGATGTCTTGTGCGGCAATGCCGAGGTAACCGCGCCGCACGCGGCCGTCGCGCATCAAGAGGCCCGCGACGTGCTTGGCCGTGTTGACGGCGATTGCGAAGCACAGACCTTGGCCCGGAAGCACCGCCGTGTTCACGCCGACGACATCGCCGCTCGCCGAGACCAGCGGCCCGCCGGAGTTTCCGGGATTGAGTGCCGCATCCGTTTGAATGATGTTGTCCATGAGGCGCCCCGACTGCGAACGTAACGTGCGGCCCAGCGCGCTTACGACGCCCGCCGTCACCGTATACGCAAGCCCATAGGGATTACCGACGGCGACGACGAGCTGACCCGGCCGTAGGAACGCCGAGTCTCCGAGCGAGGCGTGCGCGAGGTCCGGTGCATCTACGCGAAGCACCGCCAGATCCGAATGCGGGTCGTCGCCGACGAGCGTCGCCGGGAAATCGCGCCCATCGAGCAGCGCGACGGTGATACGTTGCGCCTCGTGCACGACGTGGCTATTCGTGAGGATGAAGCCGTCCGGCGTGAAGACGAAGCCGCTCCCGTTGCCGCCGCGCCGGCCGTTGCGCACGTCGATGCAGACGACCGCCGGGCTGACTCGTTCTGCGGCACCCGTGACCGCACGTGAATAGGGATCGACCGCGGACGCATCTTCGACCGCGAGAATTGGAAGAGACATACCGGTCACTCCAAACCGGCGGTCACCCNNCTGAAGTTCATCGAGAGAACCTTCGGCTTGCCCTCGCTGGGGACGACCGACGTTCGGTCCGACGATCTCTCCGACTGTTTCAACTTCAACAGAGCGCCGACGCCTTTTGAGCCGATCGGGGCACCACTCTCAAAAGGCTATTTTTTGAGACAGCCGGAGACTTCCGAAAGTATCGACTATTAGGCTCCTCAGGCTTTCGTAGAAGCTAGCGGCGCTACGGCGCGGCTGGCGNNGTAGACGCGCTGGTTTCAGGTATCAGTGGTGGCAACATCGTGGGGGTTCGAGTCCCTTTCTGGGCAGTTTGAAGGTTGGCGCGAAAGTTAAGGAGCCCGAAGCATGCGCTTCGGGCTCCTTGCCGTAGAAGAACTTAAGCCTCGCCTACTTGTTTTTCTACCGGCGCTACGGCGCGGCTGGCGAGTAACGCCGGTACGACGCCGAGTATCTGAAGAAGCGCCAAGCAACGCCACGCAACCTCAAAACCGTGCACCTGCGCGAGCGCTCCGAAGAGCGCCGGCGTTACAAAGGCCGCCAGCAGCGTCCACGTTAGCCCGACGCCGAGCGCGCTCCCCGAGTGCTCCTCGCCCCCGATCTCCGCAAATCCGATGACGCTCACACCGAGCCAGCCTTCCGCTGTAAAGCCCAGCGCGGCTGCCAAGAACGCGACCCGCCACGGTGGCGTTCCCGCGTTGACCGAAGCGAATGCCAAGGCGATAGCCGCAACGAGCACGCACACCGTCGCGAGCGGCAGCGCCCGGCTTCCCGCAAAGAGATGGTCGCTCACCCATCCCCATGAAAGCCTGCCGAGGATTGCAGCCACCTGCGAGAGCGTGAAGAGCGCGAGGGCCAAGCCTAACGAGTAGCCCGCGCGATGCACGAGCGTCAATGTAAGAAATCCAATCAGAACGAGCTGGCCGGCGATCAAAACCATCGACGTAAGCGTGAGCAAAATGAGGCGAGATTCTCGAGCGATCTGGACCATTTCGGCCAGCATGGTACGCAGCGATACGCGTTCGCCTTCCAACTCGGACGGCTCGCGATAGAACTGCGAAGCGATCGTGCTCGCGACGAACGTTAGTATGCCGGCAGCGGCGAGCGCCTCGCGGTAGTCGTACCGCAGCGCGATGGCGGGGAGCAGCAGCGAGCCCAAGACGCCCGCGATCGGTACCCCGCATTGCCGAATCCCCATGGCGATGCCGCGGTCCGCCTTTTTGAAAAAGAAGATGATGGCGTGGCTGCCGGCCGGCGTTACGGCAGCGTAGCCGATTCCATAGACGAGCAGGCAGACCAAGAGCCACGAGAAGCTCGCGACCAGCGAGGCAGCAACGAGCGAAAGGCTCATGAGCACGCCGCTCCAGCGCACGATCGCCTTGTCGCCGAAACGGTCGGTCAGCAGGCCCGCGACCGAAGTCATCGCGACCGAACCGATGAACTGAATGGAGAGCAGCCATCCGAGTTGCGCCTGATCGAGATGAAGTGCCGACTTGAAGAACGGCATCAGGGCGCCCGTCGACATGATGACGAGCGACGCGCCGATCATCGCGCCGGTAAAGAGCGCGAGCACCTCGTAGCGCGACTCGGGCATCGGGTTATGCGGTCTGGGCCGGCGCTTGGGAGAATGCATCTCGAGGAGGGTTTCTTCGGCGCAGTGCGGCGAAGCTCTGTTTTAGTGAATCGTCGGAAGGAGCTGCTTCAATATTATCTGACGATGCTCGCCCTCACGGCGCCGGGCGCCGCGATCGTGTGGTTTGTCTTTCGCGGCGTCTACGAGAGTTTGAGCATCTCCGAAAAAGCCATCGGGTATGTCGATCCGATGACCCAAATGGGGATAACGCTTGGGTACTGGGCGATGATTGGCGGCACGGTTATTTTGGCGGGTATTGCGGGCTGGTCGGCGATTCAGCTATTTCGTCTTCTGATTGCGCCGCGCCGGTAGCGATGCGCGTTTCGCTCGTCGTCAATCCGCGCTCGCGGCGCGGACGACGGTTCGGCGTAGCCGTCCGCGAGCAGCTCGCGCGCATGGGGATCGAGCCCGTCGCGGAGAGTGCCTCAGGCGACACCCTCGATGCCATCGTCGTGGCCGGGGGGGACGGCACGTTTGCACGCCAGATCTCACGCGCAATCGCGCTCGACGTACCGATCGGGATCGTGCCGCTGGGCACCTTCAACGACCTCGCACGCACGCTGGCGATTCCGCTCGATCTCGATGCGGCCTGCGCGTTGATCGCATCGGGTAAGACTCGACGGATCGACGTCGCTCGCGTCAACGGTGTCTACTATGCGACCGAGGCGAGCGTCGGCATCTCGAGCCGCATTACGAAGTTGCAGAAATCTGCGGACAAACGGCGTTTTGGATTCCCCGCTATTGCGCTGAGCGCGCTGCGCGCGGTTCGATTCGCGCGAACATTTCACGCCGAAGTCGCATACGACGGCGGGTGCGCGAGCTTGAAAACGGTCCAGCTAACGGTAGCGAACAGCCAAAGTTTCGGCGGCTTCATTACGGTGGACGATGCAGCAATCGATGACGGCTGGCTGGATCTCTACGCCGTCGACGGCGTTGGCCTCTGGCCGGCGATCCGGGTTCTCGCCGCGATCTTCGCGCACCGGGGACGATCGGCCCATGGCGTGCGCACCTTTCGTTCGACCGCGTTTTTGGTAAGCACACGGCGCCGGCACCGCATCACCGCCGATGGAGAGCCGGCCGGAACGACTCCGGCTCGCTTCGAGATTCTTCCCGCGGCACTACGTGTTTTCGCTACATAACAAAACCGGTCCGCACGGCCGGCCGGACGTACTTGAATCCGTCGCTGCCGATGGCGTACAGGTAGATGTTGGGAATGAGCGGATCGCCACTGACGTTGAAGGCGAACTGGCCGATAAGCGCCGTGAACGTCCCCCCGCGCTGCAACTCATTTAATAGCGCCGTGCGCGTCGCTGCGTAGCCACGCTGCGAAGCGGAAATGATGAGCTGGGCGGCCGCGTAACCGTAAGCGGAGAAGGTCGTGATTTGCGTGACCTCTCGCTGAAAGTCGGTAACGAGCTGCATCGCGCTTGGAATGCGGTCGAGCGGCGGCATGGACGATGCGACGTACGCCCCGTCGAGCGTTTTCGCGTAGGTGGTAATCGTTTCGGTGTTATAGAATCCATCGGCCGCGCCGAAGTCCCCCGTGTACCCGGCGAGACGCATCGCTTCGGCGACGGGCCCCATCTCAGTCGTCTTCCCGGCAAGAAAGACGTATCCGGGACTGCGGTCCATCACCGTTCGCGCCGCCTGCGCGGGGTCGGTTTTGGCGATCGGAAAGAGCAGCAAGTCGGAATCGTGATGATTGCTCTTGGCCGCGGCCACGAATCCGCGCGCGACGTCGTAACCATAATCGCCGTCGAAGGCGATGGCGATCGTCGGAACGCCTCGCTTATCCTCGAGCGCGGCGCCGGCAAAAAGCCGTCCGGAGCCGCTGTCTTTGGCCGGGAGCCGGTAGACGTTGTGGTAACCGCGCGCGGTGACCGCATCGGCGGTAACGGTCGGCACGATAACGGCGAAACCCGTGTTCGCATAGTGCGAAAGCGCCGCCAGCGTCATCGGAGCCGTGAGGTTGCCGACTATTGCGATCACCGTCGTATCGGCTGCTGCGACGTTGGCGTTGGAGCCGGCGAGGCCCGGGTCGTTGCGATCGTCGATGCCTCGGAATCCCCAGACGTTCGATATCTGCGCGTTAAAGCGATTCTGCTCGTCGACTGCAGCCTGGACGCCTTTGAGAACCTCCTGGCCGTACTTTCCCAACGCACCGGAGAGCGTGACGTTGACGGCGATGGTAAGCTGCTGCAAGAACGGTTGGTTGAGGGGGTTGAGCGGCTGGCCGGGAATGATCTGCGCCGCAGCGCGCGTTGTGGCGGCGGCGGCCGCGCCCGCGGACGCGATGAAAACGCGGCGCTTCATCGGTAAGCTCCGAGCGTCGTCACCAAGAAGACGACCGAAAACGTCATGTTCGAAAGAAAGACCCGTTCGTTGATGACGAACAGATTGGCGCCGCTACGAAAAAGATACTCTTCATACAGGATTAGAATCGCCAACGCAACGATGCCGAGATAGTATGAGGGACCGGCGTCGTCGAGCATTCCGACGCCGGCGAGCAATGCGAGCATCCCCAGATGAAGCAGGATCGGCAAGAAGCGTCCGCTGCGCTCCCCAAAGCGAACCGGCAGCGACGCGATTCCCTGCTCGCGGTCGACGGATAGGTCCATGAGCGCATAGATGA
>PKWF01000123.1:6107-6237 GCA_003133185.1 Vulcanimicrobiota bacterium
GTGAAGCGCTTGCAGAGCGGATAGATCAGTAAAAGGACGACGGCGATCGGCAAGAGCTTTAGACATAGTGGATTGAGCATCCACGCTGCCCATAAGAGAATGCTGAGTCCCGCGGCCGCAGCCCACAGCA
>PKWF01000266.1:0-5841 GCA_003133185.1 Vulcanimicrobiota bacterium
GAAGTTTCCGACGCCCAGGACCGCCACGATCGCATAGTCGAGCGGAGCGCGCATTGCGACCAAACCTTCGCGAGGATCGAACCAGTGGCGCAGGGCAGGGAGAATGGCCGCGCCGGTTTGCGGCTCCGACGCAGGCTCCCGGCTCGTCGCAGGCTTGGCCGGGCGCAACTCGGCACCGCCCAAGAACTGGTAACCGAGGACGAANNGCGCCCCAAAAATAGCGGCGCGCCAGCGGAATGCACGCGATCGTAAAGAGCAGACCGTTGAAGAGATAGCGCTCGTGCATGCGCGTCGCCAAGACGAAGAAGGCGAGTGTGGCGATGGCGCAGCCTTCGAGCAGTGCCGCGGAGGTGCGATCCTGGACGTAACGCCAAACGATTAAGGCCAGCGCGGCCACGACCAGCACCAGGCCCCAGGCATATTGCGGTAGACCCAAGATGTACTGGTTGTCCGACACCCACATGGTGCCGCGAAGAGCCCACAGGTTGAAGGCGTTGACGGTGTTGTACTGATAGATGCCCGAACCGTAGGCGTATTGGTTCCATAGCCAGCCGAAGGCTGCCACTGGGTTGCTGAGGTGAAACGGCTCGGTGATGAGCAATGCGAACGCGAGCGCGGCGGCGACGCCGATCGCCGTCGCTACGATTCGCTCGCGGCGGCGCTGGGGGTCGACGAATGCAAAGGCGACCAGGAGCGGCAGCAGAACCGCGGCCTGCGGTTTGATCAGCAATGAATAAGCGAACGAGAGCCACGCTAGCACGATCCAGCCGAGGTGCGCGCGCGATTGCGGCGCCGCGTCTTGGCTGCGCAAGAGCGCATAGATTGCCAAGAGCGCCAAGCCTCCCGAAATCGAATCCACTTGTCCCCACGACGCGGAGATGTAGATCGTCGCCGGATTGAACAGATAAAAGGCGGCCACGCCGAAGGCCACTGCCGCGCCGGCGAAACGTCGAGCGATCGCGTAGAGCAGAAGGCCGACTCCAAGATCGGCCAATATTGCCGGCAGCTTGACCAGCAGGCGAAGGATCGCGTAGCCGGCGTCGTGGGAGGCAAAGAATACGCGCCACAGCCGGCCGACGATAGCGAGGACGTAGAAATAGCCGGGCGGATAATCGGCAAAGCCGACGGTCGAATAAAATGCTCGGAAGCCGTGCTCGCTCAACGAAAGCGCCCAGGCCACGTACGTGTTTACGTCGGTCTTGAAGCCTTCGTTACTCACGAAGAACAACCGCACGAGCAATCCGAGGAGGAGCAGCGCCGGCAGCCCCCAAGCTTCCAAGTAGGCCCTGGCCGGCGCACGCGCCGACGTCTGAGCGTTCACGCTTACCCTTCTTCTTAACCGGCCGCCGTGAGACCGAGCGTGGCCGCCAAAAACTCTCCAAACTCTCGATTTGGATGGCGCTCGATCACGCCGACGTGCTCCGCGGCCTTTTGAGTGGCGGCTTCGCGAGCGCCGAGCTCGTCGAGCGCCTCTACGACCTTTGCGACGGCGGCATCGTCGAGGGCAGAACCGCTTGCATAGGCCTGCGCCACCGCGCTGCGCGCTGCCGATGGAGGCTGAGAAATAGCCCAGACGACAGGAAACGTCCATTTTCGCCGCGCGACGTCGCTTCCGGCTGTTTTGCCGGTCTCGTCCAATGTCGACCAGATTCCGGCGACGTCATCCCGAATTTGAAAGGCCATGCCGTAGGCGCGCCCCACGGCACCGTAGGCTTCGATCGTCGCCGTATCGCAGCCGGCCGCGAACGCGCCCAAACGGCATGAGGCATCGAAGAGCTGTGCGGTCTTACACTCGATCATGCGATAGTAGCCCGGCCTATCCACGACTCGCTCCGTCTCGAAATCCAAGTCCAGCGACTGCCCCTCGCACATCACCGCATGCGCCTCGTGCAGGAGCGCGATCATTTGCAACACTCTGGCGGCGTCGAGATACGTGGCCGCGTGCTCCAAACTCAAAAAGCTCAGCGCGCACATCGCATCGCCGGCATTGATCGCGGCAGCGACGCCGTACTGGCTCCACAACGTCGGGCGCCCGTGGCGCAGCTCGTCGCGATCCTCGATATCGTCGTGGACCAGGGAATAGTTGTGAAAGATTTCGACTGCCACCGCCGCATCGAGCNNGCGCTTGCCTCGGCGTGCCGGTCCGTAGCCGCCGTAACCGAAGTGCCGCAAAAGCATATCGGAGATCTCTTCCGATCCCCGATATCCGGTAATCCGCTCTTCGAGGGCGCTTTCAAAGCGCTCGGCAAGGTCGGCCGGGCTATGCAGAGGCTGCGAGCTCCTCCATCCGCGCCTCAACTTCGTCTACCAGCCAGCCGGGTGTGGAGGCTCCCGACATGAGCCCGGCCACTTCCACCTTTGCGAACCACTGCGGTTGCAGCTCGTCAGGTCCTTCGATATGGTAGGCGCGCGCGCCGCGCGATTCGGAGAGATCGGCGAGATGCTTGGTATTGGCCGAGGTCTTTCCACCGACGACGATCATCACTTCGACGTCCTTTGCAAGCCGAAGCGCCTCATTCTGCCGATTGTGCGTATCGGTGCAGATGGTGTTGACTGCGCGAACCTCGTAGTACTTCGCCGAAAGCTCTCGCACGATTTCGGTGAATCCTTCGCCGGACCACGTCGACTGAACGACGACGCCGACTTTGCTGGAGCGCGGGAGTTTTTTCACGTCGGCCGAGCTTTGGATACACCATGCGCCCGGCACGTGGCTCAGCGTTCCCTTGACTTCGGGATGGTTTGGATCGCCGATGACGATGATCTTGTAGCCGTCGCCTTTGAGCTTCTCGGCTTGCACGTGGATTTTGGTGACCATCGGGCACGTGGCGTCGATGATCTCCAGCTTCTTCTCCTTGGCCTTTTCGAAAACGTCCACCGGGAGGCCGTGGGCGCGAACGAAGAGCGCGCCCGAATCGACGTCGTCGACCGTCGTTGCATTCTTCAACCCGCGCGCCGAAAGCGATTCCACCATCTGCGGATTATGCACGACGTGTCCCAGCGTCGTCACATCACCGCGGGAGGCGATCGCCTCCTCCGCCTTCTTTACGGTAATGGCAACTCCGAAGCAGAATCCTTGCACGGACGCCTTACGTATTTCCACCAATACTCCCCGCCAGCAGTTCGATCGTCTTCATAACCTCAGCGGTAAACTTCGCCAAGTCCTCGCGCGTTGCTTTCCTACCGGCCAGCGGCGAGATTGGCGGCCCGAAAGAAACGTCAATCCGGTTGAAGCGAAGCGCCCGGTCGCTGCCGCGAATGAATGCGGGAACGACCGGAGCCTTCGCCAGCGAGGCGAGCAGTGCGACACCTGTCTGAGGCTGGATCTCGCCGGTACGGTTACGGGTGCCCTCGGGGAAGATTCCGACTGCGCCGCCCGCTTCCAGGACCTGCAGCGAGCGCCTGATCGCGGACGTCGCGCTGCCCTTCCGGTCTACGGCGTAGGCGCCCAGGTCGCGAATAACGGCGCCAAGCACCGGGACCTCGAAAAGTTCCTTTTTGGCCATATAGCTGATGCGCCTCGGGCAGAGGCAGCCCATGAGCGGCGGATCGAGATATGAAACGTGGTTGCAGGCCACGATCAGCGGCCCCTCGGCGGGAACGTTTTCCGCTCCGAAGACCCTGGCGCGCCACAGCACGCGCGCCGTGGCGCGTACGGTTGCCTTCGCCAGATCGTAGAACGCCGTGTTCATGACATCGCTCAGGATAGGTTCACTGTAGATGCCAGCCGGCAGATCTCGTCGACGACACCCGCGGCGTCGATGTCGCTGGAATCGATGACGTGCGCGTCGGGTGCGGGCGCGAGCGGCGAAACCGTTCGGGTTTCGTCGAGGCGATCGCGCTCTTCGATCTCCGCTGCGAGCTTGCGCGCATTTACGTTGATTCCCGACTCTTCGAGTTGGGCGCGCCGGCGCGCGATGCGCGCTTCCGGCGAAGCGGTCAAATAAATCTTTACCGGCGCGCCGGGCAAAACGACGCTCCCGATATCTCGGCCCGCCATCACGACGGGCGCGCCCCCTGCGATGCGGCGCTGCGCGCGCACCATCGCTGAGCGTACCTCGGCGTGCGCGGAGACGGCCGAAACGATTGCGGTGACCTCTCTGCTCTGCAGCGCGGCCTCGTCGAGCTCTCGCCCGCCCGCGGTGATGCGAAAGCCCAAAGGGGCAGCCTGGTCTAAACGCACTTCGATTGGTTGTGCGGCAACGAGTCGCGCAAGCGCCGCGCCGTTATCGACGTCGGTGCCCGTGCGCAAAGCGAGATACGCGAGCGCACGGTACATCGCACCGGTGTCGAGATAGAGTACGCGCAAGCGCCGTGCCAAAGCTCGGGCGACCGTCGTCTTCCCGGATGCGGCCGGGCCGTCGATCGCGATCTGGAGCAGCGATTGCGAGCTCACCGGCGACGTTTAGCGGGCTTTCGCGCAAGGCCAAGCCGCCCCGCGACCTCTGCAAGCCGGCGGTCGCGTGTCGCGAGGTAGCCCTTGTAGCGAAGCGCGACGTCCAGATACGCCGCATCGTACACGCTCAGGTCAAACCGATTCGCTAAGGCGAGCGCGCCATGAAAGGAAATGCGTTCGGACGAATCCGCCACGCGAATAGGTAAGCGAGAAAGCTTTGCTTGAATGGTTTGCGCCTCGACTTCGGTGATTCTGCCGCGGCGAAGTGCGTTCCGCAGCCCGTTTTCCATCTCAAAGAGCCACAGCGCCGGGACCACGGCACCTTCGGCCCTCACTCTTCTCAGCAACTCCAGTGCCTCGACATCGCTCTCGTCGGCGATCGACCATGAGAGTGCCGCGGATGCGTCTACGACCAGCGTCACTCGCGCCGCCCTTCGAGGATTAGTTCGCGCGGGGTCACCTTCCACGGCTTGCGTTCCTTGCTGCGTGCGACGAACCACTCGACCGCGTCATCGGCATCCTCGCCCGGCATTTCGACGGGCGCGAGCTGCGCCATCGGGCGCCCCCTCACCTCGATTATGATTCGCTCGCCCGTTGCGGCTCGACGCACGAGCTCGCCGAGCTGCGCGCGCGCATCGTAAATTCCAATCGCCTTCATATGACTAGTATACAGACTAGTCAATAAGTGGTCAACGCCATCGGTTTCATCGGCATACTCAGAACTCTTTCCCAGGCGATGCCGTGCGCCCGAAGAACCTTCGAGGACGGGTGGCAAGAGCGCAGTCGGTCTATTTTTGCTCCGCCTGCGGCTTTGAATCGCCGCGGTGGCTCGGACGCTGTCCGCAATGCCAAGCTTGGAACTCATTCGACGAACGTCCCTTCGGCGTCGCGCCGCGAGGAGCACGCGCCAAGCCGGCGGCCGCGCAATCGGCGGCACCTCTGCCTTTGCGCGAGATCGGTTCGGGCGGCGTCACTCGCTTGCAGATGGGGATGCCGGAGTTCGATGCCGTTTTGGGCGGTGGAACCGTCCCGGGGAGCTTGACGCTCGTCGGTGGACCTCCGGGTGCCGGCAAGTCAACGTTGATGCTGCAGATCGCGGCGCGGCTTGCGCATAACGGCGACGTCGTCTACGTCTGCGGTGAGGAGTCGGCGGCGCAAGTAAAACTCCGAGCCGATCGCACACTGGCCTCAGGGGCGGAGCCGGCGCTGCTGGTCTATCCCGAAACGAATCTGCGCGCCGTCCTCGATCGATTGGAGCGCCAGAGACCCCTTGCATTGGTGATCGACTCGATCCAAACGGTCTGGCTCCCCGAATCGGACGCCTACGCGGGCAGCATTACGCAGATTCGCGATTGCACGCAAGCGCTGATGGAATATTCAAAGCGAACGGGCTGCGCGACGTTTATCGTCGGGCACGTGACCAAAGACGGCGCAATCGCCGGACCGCG
>PKWF01000266.1:5910-7482 GCA_003133185.1 Vulcanimicrobiota bacterium
GCATCGATCGTCGGTTCGCGTCCCGTGCTCATCGAGGTCCAGGCACTGGTCGGCGAAACCAGCTACGGCACGCCGCGACGCTTGGCCAACAATCTCGACCAGCAGCGACTCGCGATGATTCTCGCGGTATTGGAGCGGCGAGCGGGCTTTTTACTGGGGACGCACGACGTTTACGCTTCGGTGGCCGGCGGCCTGAGGGTCGGCGAGCCTGCTGCGGATCTAGGAATCGCCTTGGCTATCGCTTCGTCGTTTCGCAATGCAGCCATACCGTCGCAGATCGCCGTCTTCGGCGAACTGGGGTTATCCGGCGAGGTTCGCGCCGTCGGCGGGGCCGAGCGGCGCGAAGCCGAGGCCCGCAAACTCGGCTACAGCCACGTTATCTCGCCGGCGAATACCGGCGACATCGTCGCCGCGATCCAAACGGCACTGGGTTAGCCCCTCATGCTCTTTGAGATCGTGCCGAATCTTTCGGAAGGCCGCAATGCGGACACGATCGACGCGGCGACTGCGGCGGTCGAAGCGACCGGCGCGCGTGTCTTGAATCGAAGCAGCGACGCCGTCCATCATCGCAGCGTTCTGACGATCGCCGGCTCGGAAACGGCGATCCTCGATGCCTCGGTCGCGCTCGCCGGCGTCGCGCTCGAGCGCATCGACTTGAGGAACCACTCGGGCGTGCATCCGCGCATCGGCGCGCTCGACGTCCTGCCCTTCGTTCCGCTGCGCGGCGCGACTCTGGCCGACGCCGCCGCGCTGGCGCACCGAGCGGGAGCCGAAATTTGGCGCCGCTATAGCATACCCTCCTACTACTACGGCGCGGCGGCGCGAGCACCCGAACGACAGCTTTTGCCGGCCATTCGGCACAACATCGGCTGGCTGCCGGACGAAGGTGGCGTTTCCCGCCATGCCAGCGCCGGAGCGATTGCAATTGGAGCCCGAGAGGTCCTAATCGCGTTCAATATCGAGTTGGCTACCAGCGATCTTCCAGCGGTCCGTACGATTGCTCGAGCGATTCGCGAAAGCGACGGCGGCCTACGCTCGCTACGCGCCCTTGCCTTGCCCCGCAGCGACGATTGCGTGCAGGTCTCGCTCAACGTTACGGACTATGCTGCAACCCCGCTCTATCGCGTCGTGGAACTGGTTCGCGACCTCGCCGCCGAACGCGGAATCGAAGTGCTCGGCTGCGAGCTTATCGGCTGCCTTCCCCTGGCCGCGGTCGAAGCTGCCGCCGCATATTATTTGGGAGTCACGACGCTTTGAGGCTTTTCTACGCAGCCTGTCCTGAGCGAAGCCGAACGAAGCGAGGCGTAGTCGAAGGGCTGTTAGCGCTGCTCCTTGGGCTTTGCGCGCCGCAAGCCGCGCCGGCGCAAAGTGGTCCGGGCGATGCTGGAATCTTCACGACGACGCTGCGCAACGGGCTGCGAGTCGTCGTCGTCGAGGATCGAGCGGCTCCGGTCGTCCAAACGGGCATGTGGTACGGTTTCGGCTCGCTGCAAGAGACGCCGGGCAAGACCGGCTTGGCGCACGCGCTCGAACACATGATGTTTCGCGGAACGCCGGAAATCTCGTCGGGCG
>PKWF01000243.1:0-3300 GCA_003133185.1 Vulcanimicrobiota bacterium
TGTCACCCTGAGCCTGTCGAAGGGCGACACGGGGGCTCACATAGCCACTCGCGTTTGCCACGCCACTGGGACCGCTTAACCCCGTCGTCTGACCGCAGCCCGCCGACGTCATCGCGATTGCCGCGGCAGCTGCCGCCAATGTTAGCAAACTCAACCGTGAACTCATGTGCACCTCCGAGCAAAAAGTGGACTAGGGCGTTACGTTGATCCTTTTATACGTGGTGCCGCGGAGCGCGCCCTGGAGCGCGATCGCCGGCCCTAGCGGATCTGACCCCTCGTTGCCTCATTCGAAGGTGAAGAACACGCGCAATTTTGGCAGGGCTCGTCGCTTTGGCATCCGGGGAAAGTAAGTAGGTAACACCCTCGGTAAGACGGACGAAGGAGCTCCGCTGCTTTGAGGTGCGAGTTGCAAAACCCAAGTACTTAGGTTAAAATAGGTGTGCCGAAGGTAATTGAGATCAAGGGGTATGCGGTTAAGGTGTTCACCGACGATCACGGGCCGGCTCACGTTCACGTTTTAAAGAATGGCATTCTCCTGAAAATCTCGCTACAGCCCGTGGCGTTCGTGAGCGCGAAATACGGCCGGCCCAGCGAACACGTGAAACCCGGCGCGATCGCCGTCGTGCAAGAACATGTCGAAGCCTGCTGGGCCGTCTGGAGGAAAATCTATGGGGAAGACGCTGACTCCTTACCGTAACGAGCAAGCTCGCGCCGCCTACGAGGAGAAAATGCTCTCGCTCCGTTCGGTCAGCTATGACGCGCGTGCCGATGCCCTGCGCCTGACACTTACCTCCGGCGTTCGGCTGAGCATCCCTAGATCTCAGATTCCCCCACTGGCCCAGGCGGACTCGAAGCAACTCGCGTCGACGTATGTCGGGAACGGCGGAGCAACAATCTCTCAAGATGAGCTCGACGTCGACGTGTTCATTCCGGGATTGCTCGATAGAATCTTCGGTCGGACGGTTCGCGCTGCCTTGGGCAGGCGCGCCGGCAAAGTATCGTCGCTTGCGAAGGCGCGCGCAGCGCGCAAGAATGGCCGAAAGGGCGGGCGCCCAAAGGACCCTTCGCGCTAAATGCTTTCCAAGCGCTTCTTAAACCCCGATCCGTATGTCTGCGTAGGGTCGCCGGCATCGTCGGTAATCAGTGACGGGCCTTTGCTGCAGCTAAATGGATTCCACGACCACGCCCAATAGCCGATCTGGGGGCTTCGGGCGTCGGCCCAATCCATCAGCCGATCGATCTTCTCGTGCCCGCAGTCGAACTCGCCGAACTCGTCCACGACGACCGGATAACCGGCGTCTTGGATCGCCCCGAACTCCTTCGCCCAGCAGGCCGGATTCTCGCATGTGAGATCGTCGAAGTAGACATGGACCCCCGCGACGATTGCACGCGCGGAGTCTTTCGGTGCGTATTTCAGCCAGTGGGAAAGATTATTCGAGAAGTTGAGTCCTGCGACGATCACGACGTTCTTGGCACCGCTTGCGCGGATCGTATCGAGCACCGCCTGCGTTCCCACCACCTGCCAGCTTCCGAGTTTGCCAACGCGCGGCGTCGTGCAGTCGCCGTTACGATAGCAGGACCACGACGTGATGTACGGCTCGTTGATCATATTGAAGATTACCGATCGATTGCTCTTGAAGGCGGTCGCAACGGATTGCCAAAACGCCGGCGCATGGTCTTTGTCGAGACCGGGATAACGATCGCTATTCGGCAGACCCGTTCCCGCGGCTCCCCAATGTAGATCGACCTCAACGATCAATCCGGAAGCGTTCGCTAACGCTGCGAAGTCGACCATGGCTCGCTGGTAGCGGGCACCGCTGTAAGCCTTTGGCGCACCGTTGATCCCCAGCCAGCATTCTTCGTCCAGCGGAACGCGGACGACATTTGCGCGCCAGCGTAGCATGGAGTCGATCGTTGCCTGATCTCCCTTCGGATTGTCCCAAAACGCGTGCTCTTGCAAGCACGCGTACTCGGCACCCGAGAGGTTCACGCCGCGCAAGACGACGGGCTCGTGAGCGCCCACGTGCACGCCGCCGAGATTACCCGCGTCGGTCGTCATCAGCCGATTGCCGAGGACGGTGATGCCTGGAGCCGCCGTTACCTCGCGCACCGCGCTTTGCACAGACGGAACTGGGGCGGAGGTCCGGCCGCAGCTCGCCACGCCAAACAGCAACAATGCTGACATTACTGCCCGCTGTGCTTCGTCCTTCGACAAGCTCAGGATGACATTAGCGGGGTCAGCATGACATTAGCGGGCTCAGCATGACACTGCGCTCAGCGTGACTCGGTGCGGAGTTTGAGCGGCAGCGTTGCCGACACGCAGTTACCGTCGCCCGTCCATTCCACAGTTAGGTCGAGGGCCACCGATCGGGCCAGGAATAACCCGCGCCCGTCCTCGGCAAGAAGTTCGATGCGTCCCTCGCCGTTGCGCAGCTGGAAGGGCCGGCCGCGATCGCAGACGCGGACAATCGCGGTGTCGCCGTCCCACTCGAGCTCGACCTCTGCGGGGCCGGGAGTATGACGCGCCACGTTTCCAAGCAGCTCGTTGACGATCAGCTCCGCGGCGGGAAGCTGGGCGTCGTCGTCGGTCATTTCCCCGAGCTGCCAGAGCAGCGCGCGTTTGATACGACGCGTGGAGCGTTCGCTGCGTGCGTCGATCGTCCAGCGCATCCGCTGTCGCGGAAAGTTTGCGGCCCCCAGCGCGGTGACGCCCAAAAACAGCAGCGCAATGTCGTCGCGCGCCGACCGTCCGTCAACGACGCGCCTAACGATCGCCTGCGCGATGTTCTGCGATGCGTCGCGATACTCTGCCTCGATCGCCTGGCGCAACTCCTCGGTTCCCGCGAGGTAATCGCGGCTCATCTCGACCAGGCCGTCGGTGAAGAGCACGATCGCCGAACCTTCGTCCAGCATCAGCTCGTGCGTTTCAAAGATGGCGCGAGGCTCGACGCCGAGCATCAGGCCGCGTCCAGCGAGGGATTCCACCTCGCCGCCGGTCCGCACCATCATCGGCGGCGGATGCCCGGCCAGCGCGTAGCGCATCTTTCCGTCGGACAGATCGAACGTCGCGAAGAACGCAGTCAGCAGCACGCTCCTCTCCGAACGGCAGAACAACCGGTTGACGTGTTGGAGTACAGTGGCCGGATCGTTGTCGACGTGAGCGGCGGTGCGTAACGCTTGGCGCCCCTGTCCCATAATCGTGGCCGCCCGCAGGCCGTGCCCGGCCACGTCCCCGACGCTCACGCCCAGGAGCCGGTCCGAGATCGTGAAGACGTCGTACCAGTCGCCGCCCACCTCGAT
>PKWF01000243.1:3357-3501 GCA_003133185.1 Vulcanimicrobiota bacterium
CGGCCAGCCGGCGCGCGTTCTCGGCCAGTTGCGTGACGCGTCCGGCGATGTTCACGCCAAAGCGCAGCGCCAGCAGCACCGTGACGACGATGCCGAGCAGACAGATGCCGATCAAGGCGCCCGTGAGAATCGCGATCTGGCGCC
>PKWF01000224.1:0-7531 GCA_003133185.1 Vulcanimicrobiota bacterium
GCATAGGCTTCAACGTTGAAGTCGTTCGGCCGCACGAACGTTTGCGCGAGGACGCTCGGCTCGGTGACGCTGTCGACCGCGAAGGTGCGCTTTTCTTTGCGCGTATGGTCGTAGGCAACGCAATAGATGCGTCCTGCGTTGATGATGAAGCCGTACGGATCCACCTTGCGTGCGCTGTTTCGCCCTTCCTTATCGCGGTATTTGAAGCGAACGCTGCGGGAAGAACGCTCTGCCGAAGAGAGCAGCGCGAAGGCGCGTTCGCCGCGCTTGTCGAGGGATATCTCGGAGAGACGAAAGGCGACCGGAGAGGCTTCGTCCACGCGTGCGCGCGCGGCACGCCCCGAGCTTCCGACGAGCTTTTCGGCAACGTCGTCGATCGACGCCCCGATGGTTCCCCCGATGCTCGCGCCCAGCGAACGCAGCGCGACCAATCCAAAGAGCTCGCCGCTGCTAAGGTCGAGCCGTTTGAGGCTGTAGCCCTCGGCGAAGCGATAAACGTTCGCGGCGCGATCGAAGTAGAGCGGGAAACCGGCGTTGGCTAAGATCGCGAGATACCGGCGCAGACTGCGCGTACTGGGACGCCGCTCGCCCTCAGCGACGCGATCTTTTAGGCTCTCAAACGAATGTTGGCCCTGATCGATCGCATTGAGCAACCGTACCAGCAGAATGACCTTCGTTTCACCGTCGGCGCTCATTGGCCGGCCGGGGCCTGCGGCTTCGGAAAACAGCCGTCCGGCGCGGTAACGGGTGGCGCGCTCGGAACCGGTGCCGTGGCCGTTACTCCCAGTCGAATCGGATAGAACGAGCCGCCATCGGTCATCGTCTGCAGGACGACGTGAGAAGTTTGACCCGGCAGTAGTTGAAATGCCGTGATCTGATACCGCGACGGAACCCGCACGCACCCGATATCCACGACGTTACCGTCGAGCAAGAAGGTTCCCCGCGCGGGGCCCGCCAGCGGTTGAACAAAAGCATAGGCTGCGGCCTGCACCGCGCTCGGATTTGCAAGCGTGAGATCGATCGTGTGAAGGACGCCGTAATCACCGTAGTCGCGGCCGTCTGCCGACGGATCGACGTTGGCCGGCGTGGGATCGGTGTCGCCGATGACGGTCATGGCATCGGGGCCGCCGGCGGAAAAGCTTAGGCTTTCGCTGCCGAAACCGGCGATTGAAAAGACGCCCGTGCGGTGGTGTCCGTCACCGGGAAGCACCGGCCCGTCGAGCAGCGTGCGCGGCTCGACGCCAGGCGACACGGCCAGCACCGTTACGTCGATCGGACCGCCGGAGAGGACGCGCAGATCGGCGGTTCCGGCAACGAGCTGGCGGGCCGTCATCGGCAGGTCGGTCATCATATACGGTAGATCGCCCGACAAATCCAAGATGACCCCTTCGTGCTGCGTTTTCGTCAGCAAGAACCGTTTGCTCACCGAGTCTCCGACTTGCATCACGTCAATGTTCGGGCCGGCTGTTGCCTCAATCAACTGCACGGAGGTCGGATCTTGGGAGCTGCTGCGTAACGCGACGACGAGCCTCCGCGGGTCGGCGAGATCGTCGTGATAGTAATAGAGGCGTGCCGGTGCTGCGAGCGAGACGCTTCCGCGAAAGAGAACGCCGTCTTGCGAAACGTGCTCCGGATCGTCATCGTAAAAAAGCAGTCCCGGAAGAAACGGCGGCAACGGCGTATTTTGCGCGGTCACCGTCGTCGAGCCCGATTGATCGAAATACTGCCCGTTCCCAGCAATCTGGACTGGAACCACAAACACAGCCGTTCCGCCGGGTGCGAGCGGTGCCGGCGGCCGCGAGACTATCCCGATGGTGACCTGCGCGCCGGGCATTGCCTGGGTGAGGCGCGTTACCCAATCGGTCACTTCCTGCGCCAGCCACTCGGGCTGGGCCGGGTCGCCGGTGACGGTAAGCGTCGTTTGCGCGACGATCGTCCCCGCGTTAAAGGCAACGTGAATCGCGATGTCGACGCTCGCACCGTTGGCATCGCTTACGTGGAGGAGGTCCGTCCCCGTTGCCTGCGTGGCGGTGATCGTCACCGAAGCTCCGTTGGGATCGGCGCCGACCAGAACGATCTTTCGGTCGAGTGTTAGCTGGAGCGGCGGCGTCGCGCCGGTCACCGTCACGACTTGTTGCTGCGCCGGGTTGAGATTAACGGCGGTGGTCGAAACGGTGAGCGCCGGAGTTGAAGTCGGCGCGGCCTGCGCGAGCACGATTCCGAAAAGCAGGGCGTGCATCTAACGGGCCGGAGCCGTCCCGGACGCGCCTTACGTCACGGCCGGTTCGGGCGGGCTCGCTGCCGGTGGGTCGAACGACGGAATCTTCGTGTACTTCAGCTTCTCCGGATCGTCTGGATCGACGTCGCCGAGGATGTGATCGCCGGAGCCNNCGCGCACCGAACTCCGGGTCCCATCCTTTTTTCGCGAGCACCGATTTTGCCGCGTCGGTAACCTTAAGCTCCATCTCCTGAGCGCGAACTTCGCGAACGACCTTATTGAGCTCCAGCGTGACGATCTTTTCGATCTGCTCGCGCGTGAGCTGATGGAAGACCAGCACTTCGTCGACTCGGTTGAGGAACTCCGGGCGAAACGTCTGCTTCACCTCCTCCATCACGCGATTCTTCATGCGCTCGTAGGCCTTGGCCTCATCGGAGTTCGACATTCGCTCCGGACGGAAACCGATATCGGTCGTGGTGGTCATTCCGGTCGCGCCAACGTTGCTCGTCATGATGATGACCGAGTTCTTGAAGTCTACTTGCCGCCCCTGAGAATCGGTCAGGCGCCCGTCTTCGAGCACTTGTAATAGCAAGTTAAAGACATCCGGATGCGCTTTCTCGATTTCGTCGAGCAGCACCACGGAGTACGGGCGACGCCGGACCGCCTCGGTCAACTGGCCGCCCTCTTCATATCCGACGTATCCCGGTGGCGCGCCGACCAGGCGGCTGACCGAATACTTCTCCATGTACTCCGACATATCGATGCGGATCATCGACTCTTCGTCGTCGAACAAGAAGGCCGCGACGCTACGCGCCACCTCCGTCTTGCCGACGCCCGTCGGCCCGAGGAAGATGAACGAGCCGATCGGGCGGGCCGGGTTCTTTAGACCGGCACGCGAGCGACGGATCGCCCGAGTGAGAACGCCAATGGCCTCTTCCTGCCCGACCACGCGCTCGTGGAGCAGTTCGCCCATTTTGAGAAGCTTCTCGGTTTCGGCCTGCGCGAGGCGGCTGACGGGGATCTTCGTCCACGCCGCGACGATCTCGGCGATGCTGTCGGCCGTCACTTTGAGGACACGTTCGCCCGCAGCTTTGCGATCGCGCCATTCCTGCTCGAGGCTCGCTTTCTCCAAACGAAGCTTCTCTTCACGATCTCTGATGCTCGCGGCTCTGTCGAACTCTTGATTCTTGACGACCGCTTCTTTCTCGGCGATGAGTTTGCGCAGCTGCGCGTCGGCTTCGCGAATCGCCGGCGGCGGCAGCATGGCTTGCAGGCGCACGCGCGAGCTGGCTTCGTCGATTAAATCGACGGCTTTGTCGGGCAGGAAGCGATCGGTGATATACCGGTCGCTGAGCTTCGCTGCGCTCGCGAGCGCCTCGTCGGTGATTTGCACCTTGTGATGGGCCTCATACCGATCGCGCAGCCCTTTGAGAATTTCGATCGTCTCTTCGACCGTGGGCTCGCCGACCATGATGGGTTGGAAGCGCCGCTCCAGCGCAGAGTCTTTCTCGATGTGTTTACGAAACTCGTTGAGCGTCGTGGCGCCGATGCATTGCAGTTCGCCGCGCGCGAGTGCCGGCTTGATGATGTTGCTAGCGTCGATCGCTCCCTCGGCGGCGCCCGCGCCCACGAGCGTGTGCAGCTCGTCGATAAAGAGGATGATCTCCCCAGCGGCGCCGCGGATCTCGTCCATCACGCGCTTCATGCGCTCTTCGAACTCGCCGCGATACTTCGTGCCCGCTACGAGCCCCGCCAAATCCAGAGTAATCACGCGGCGATCCCGCAGCGGCTCCGGTATTTCACCCTTGATGACGCGTTGCGCGAGCCCCTCGGCAATCGCCGTTTTACCGACGCCGGGCTCACCGATGAGGGCCGGATTGTTCTTCGTGCGCCGTGAGAGAATTTGAATGACGCGTTCGATTTCGTTGTTGCGACCGATGACGGGATCGAGCTTGTTGTCGCGCGCCAGCTGCGTAAGATCGCGGCCGTAGGCGTCGAGCGTCGGGGTCTTGCTCTTTCCTTTGGGAGCGGTCGGTTGGCCCTCGGCGCCGAGCAGCGACGTCGTCTGCACGCGGACCTTCGCGGGATCGACGCCCAAGTTCGTAAGGACGCGCGCCGCAACGCCCTCGCCCTCTCGGATCAAGCCGAGGAGCAAGTGCTCGGTCCCAATGTAGTTATGGTTGAGCTGGCGTGCCTCTTCGAAGGCAAGCTCGATGACGCGCTTGGCCCGCGGGGTGAAGACCATCTCTTGCTGAACGGTTTGCCCGCCGCGTCCGACGATCGCTTCGACCTCTTGACGAACCTTGGCCAGATTGACGCCAAGTGACTCGAGAACCTTGGCGGCCAGACTCTCGCCCTCGGAAATAATCCCAAGCAGAATATGCTCGGTTCCAATGTAGTTGTTTCCGAGACGCTGAGCTTCTTCCTGAGCGAGTACGATGCTGCGCCGCGCTCGCTCGGTGAAAGGCTCCCACATCGACATCGCTTTACTCTTCCTCCAGACCTCTTAACGCAGCCGGGCACCGCTCGGTTTCGCGACTCCTTGCCGGGTCTCCCCAAAGCGGCGCAGCTTTAACCAAAGGTTTGCCTTAGACCCTGCGGAACCTCGTAGCCATGCCAACCGCAGAGCAAGTACGCGACGCGCTCGTCGAGGTCAAAGACCCCGAACTGAACTTGGGAATCCTGGAACTCGGCTTGGTCTACGATATCACAACTGAGGGCGAAAACGGCGAAAACGTCACCGTGATGATGACGTTAACGTCGCCGATGTGTCCGGTGGGACCGATGTTTAAGAAGTCGGTGGAGGACCACGTGCTCGCCGTCGAGGGCGTCAAGAGCGCGAAGGTTGAGATCACCTTTATGCCGCCCTGGGATCCTGCGACTATGGCCTCCGACGACGTCAAGGCGATGCTGGGAATCTGGTAGGTTCGCGAGACTGGTCGCATTCAGACTCGGACACATTCGTCGCGCAACATCGTGTTGCGCTCCTATCGGCTGCCTCGCGCCTTCCGCATCCTGCTCCGGCGCTCGGTCAGACGGTCCTCGTCCGAATGCGACCAGTCTCGCAAACCTCTTTGTGTAGCTTAGGGTAACGACGCACGCTCTTACATACTCAGCTGATATGCCGCGGCTAGGTCCTTCATTGCCGTCGTTAGGATCGCATGATACTGAGCGTCGATACCCAAGCCGTACTTGGCATCGATGTCCTTCATCACTTGCACGTGAATCGGATGTGAGACGGCGCGGTCGAGCATTACTTCGACGTTAAACCCTTCGCCCGTCTGACCGGCCGACCAGAGTGCGGCGGCGAGAGCGCGGCCGTCATTGGGATCGGGGTTGGGCTTGCTCGGAAGCGCGATCTTCTTTTCAGTTACGATTCGCAACGAATCGTTCACGACGAAATCGAAGGTTGTCAGAAACTGATTGACTTGGTCTTTACCATACTCTTTTGTCAGCTTGGCGACTTCGGCGCTAAACAAGTTGCCGGTAAGCTTTTTGAGAAGCGTTACGGTGCTAAAATTACTCGGGCCGCCCCCGGCTTCGACCATCGAGAGCGTGACGGCTAGCGCTGGCGCACCGGTGTAGACACAGCACGAACCGGAGAAGCGACTCGACGTGTCGACGACATTGGGCAGGAGTTTTGCCGACGCGGCGGCCGGAGCGATGGTTGCCAGAGCGAGCGCAAAGGCGGCAATGGCGGAACGGTTGCGCATGGGTTCCTTTCTCGAGCCTTGCGGCTCGTTGGCGGAAGACGATTCGCCGAAAAGAACGGTCAACTAAAGCGTTTGGATTGGGGGCGCGGCTGCTAGAGCAGCGTGACGGCAATCGGTTTGCTCGTGGGTTGTTTGGAACCGCCGGCCGGCTCGACGCTCACCGCCACCGCCGCGATTGCGTTCGCCGCTTCCGGCAAGCGGACCAAGGTTTCTCCGGAGGCGCCTGGCTTGAACGTGATGGACGGTGCCATCTTCTTCGAGCCCTTCGGCAACGTCCAGGCCTGGTAGACCATACCCGCCGGAGGCGCCGCGAGTGCGTTCATGGCAATGTAGAGATCGCGGCCGTGCACCAGTACCGAGCCGTGTCCGAAGGCGTAGCGTTTGGCATCCGGCGCCATGAAGTCGGCGATCATTGCCGACTGCTGCGCGATTTGCGATTCGTCGCGGCCGAGCCGCTCGCGCAGCGACGCGTTAAACAAACCGGCGCCCACCGCGATCGCAAGACAGGCTGCCGCGACGAACGCCGGCCACCGCGAAATCCGCGGCCGCCACGTTTGGGCGAAGCGAACTTGCTTCATCAGGCGAGCTTTGAGCAGGGCGCTTGGTCCTTCGGTGAGGGCGCCGGTCTCCGCAGAGTAGCCGACGGCCGTTACCGCGGGACGCAAGAGCCCGTACTCGGCGCGGCACTCCGCGCAGGTTTGCAGATGGGCGGCCACGTCAGCAGCCTCGCGGGGCGAAAGCGCGCCGAGCGCATAGAGGGCAACGTTGTCGAGCATCTCGTCGTGCGACATCATGAGGCGACGACCCCGTCGAGTGCATTGCGCAACCGCCGCAGGCCGCTTCGAATGCGCGTTTTAACCGTGCCGAGCGGCAAGCCTGTTGTTTTTGCGATCTCCTGATGCGTCACGCCGCCAAAAAATCCCAGCTCGATCAGCTTGCGCTGTTCCTCGGGCAACTGCTCGATCGCCGTCCGGACGGATTCGGCGTTAAGCTGCGCGATTGCGATATCCTCGAGCGCGTCTTGCGCCGGGATCGCTGCAGGAAATTGATCTTCCGGCCGCGCCGCCCGGGCGCGAAGCGCGTCGAAGGCGCGATTCCGAGCAACCCGCACGATCCACGCTCCGAAGTTTCCCGAGCGAAAAAGTTCGGGGTTGCTCCAAATCTTCATGAAGACCGCTTGTGTGACGTCTTCGGCGCTTCCGGGATCGGAAAGCACGCGTAACGCCACGCCGTAGACGAGGCGATGATAAGCATCGTACAGAGCTTCAAACGCGGCGGAATCACCTACCCGCACGCGATCCATGAGGCGACCTTCGTCACCCAAGCTAAACGGTTCCCGAGGGCTCCGTGGATTGGATGAGGCTCAAGGCGCCCGCCGCGGGTAGATGTGCGTTGGGATACCGGCGAAGGCGGGATCGCCACATTGCCAGAGCAAGAACGAATACTCGTCGGTGAGGAGCTGCTCGGTCTGCTCTCGGGACGCCGCCATAAATCCGTGCCCGGCGTCGTAGTCCACGCGCAAGAGAATCGGACGGCCGCTTGTAGTGGCACGAGCGAGCCTCGCAGCAAACTTCGCGAGCTGCCACGATGCGACGCGCGG
>PKWF01000224.1:7552-19896 GCA_003133185.1 Vulcanimicrobiota bacterium
AACTCGGCACGCAAAGCATTGCTGACGCCCACGACGTCGAGGGCGGCCGCGAACAGTTGGGGCTGCGTCGTGATGGCGCGCCCAATCGTGATGCCGCCGGCGCTCGTTCCTTCGCCGGCGAGATGCGCCGGCGAGGTGTACTTATGATTGACGAGCCAGCGGCCGCAGGCGACGAAGTCTTGCCAGGTATGGGGTTTGGTCGCGATCATTCCGGCTCGATGCCACGCTTCGCCGTACCAGCCGCCTCCGCGCGGATGACAAACGGCAAAGACGCCGCCGCGCTCGATNNCCGCCTCCGCGCGGGTGACAAACGGCGAAGACGCCTCCGCGCTCGAGCCACGCGATTCGCGTGGCGCTGAACGTTGGAGTGAGCTCGATGCCGTAGGCGCCATAACCTTGCAAATACGCCGGGTGCGAGCCATCCAGCGACAACCCCTTACGGTAGACGACCGAGAGCGGAACCATCGTGCCGTCGGCGCTGCGCGCCGAAACCTCTGCCGATGTATAGGGCGACGTATCGACGTTGGCGAGTGGTTTGAGGTGCGTGTCGGTCACCGCGCCGTTGGCATCCGCGGCGTAGTAAAGCTGCGAGTGCGTCCAGCCCGTCAAACCGAAGACGACGCCCGGTTCGCGCGGATCGGTCGCGATCGCGGTAACCGAACCTTCGTATGGCAGCGGAACGTTCGTTAGTTCGCCGGGCTTGCCGTCGCCGGCGATCCCCACTCGGGTAATCTTCCCAAATCCACCCTCTCGCGACAGTACGTAGAGCCCGTCGGCCGCGACGCCCAAATCTTCGAGAACGTCCTTTCCGGCGGGAATGACGGTCTGTGCCGTCGCCATACTGGGCGCATCGAGCGATGTCGTTACGAGCTTGAACGCCGGCGCGTTCTTATGCGTGAGAAGGTAGATCGTCGAGCCCTTGAAGTCGAGATTGACGACGTCGTCGGCAGCCGTCGCAACGGGGGTCCACGCGACATCGGAACCGAGAACGGTCGCGTGGGTCGCATAGATCGTCCGCTCGTTGGCAACCCCGTGCTCGACCATCCCCAGCGTGTACGGGGAGACCGGTGACCGCAGTACGATCGGAAAGTCCGTCAGACCGAACGGAATTTTCGGATTCACGTCATATCCGAAGACCGCGACGTCGCGGTCCGGATCGCGTCCCAACACGTGCAAATACGCGACGGGACGCTTCTCTTTATCGGTTTCGGGCTCGCCCGGACGAAGCTTCGGAAAGCGCACGTAATAGAAGGAGTTGCCGTCGGGCAACCAGCTCGTTACGCCGATGTAGTAGGCGCGATCGATCGCGTCGGGAAGAACTTGAGTCGTCGCCGTATCGACCACATGAATCACTTCGGCTTCCGATCCGCCCTCCGAAATGCCGTACGCGACGCGCCTGCCGTCGAGCGACGGTAGGAAATAGTTGATCGTGTAATGCTTCCCGGCCGTCGCCAAGCTCTGCGGATCGACCAGGGCGCGCTCGCCGCTGCCGTCCACGTTGCGCACGTAGAGCTTGGGGCTGTTATCGCCGGGATTGAGCTTTTCGTAAAAGTAGTACGGACCGTCCCGGGTCACCCCATTGACCAGAACGCCGGCGTTATCCAGCTCTTTGATACGATCGAAAAGCCGTTCGCGCGGTTCACCTAGCCGGCCGAGCACCGCGCGCGTGTAGTCGTTCTGCTCCTTGAAGAACTGCACGACGACGGGATCCTGCATGTTTTCGAAGTAGCGGTACGGGTCGGTGACGGAGGTCCCATACTTCGATTCCGCGACGGCTCGCTGGGGCGGTATCGGCGGCGGCGTCGGAAAACCCGCTGGGATCGCGCCGGTTACGGCTAGGGCGAGAATGCAGCAGCTAAATCGAAGCATCTGGCCATTATTCTGCAATGAGTGCCGAGCGCCTCGCATTCTTCGTCCTTCGACAAGCTCAGGATGACATGGCTCAGGATGACAAAGGGGAGGATGCGTGCAAAGGTGGCAGCGTGAAGAGTCGCGCGGAAAAATACGAAGAGCTCGAAGTAAAACGCGCGGAATCGGCGATTCCGGCCGGTTCCGAGGCGGTCGCGCGACAGCACGCGCGGGGTAAACGCTCCGC
This sequence comes from Vulcanimicrobiota bacterium, assembly GCA_003133185.1. Classification (GTDB taxonomy): domain Bacteria; phylum Vulcanimicrobiota; class Vulcanimicrobiia; order Vulcanimicrobiales; family Vulcanimicrobiaceae; genus Cybelea; species Cybelea tyrphae. Next base: position 9,648 of record PKWF01000224.1, read on the forward strand.
GCGAGAGCGCGTCGAGGCGCTGGTGGACAAAGATTCCTTCGTCGAGTTTGACCGGTTCGTCATCCATCGCGCCAACTCGTTCGGCCTCAATGAAAAGGAGTTCTTGGGCGACGGCGTCATCACCGGGCGCGCGACCATCGATGGGCGTCAGGTCTTTCTCTTTTCGCAGGATTTTTCGGTGCTAGGCGGCTCGCTCGGCGAAGCATTTGCCGAAAAAATTTGCAAGATGATGGATTTGGCGATTCGCACCGGCTCTCCAATGATCGGCATCAACGATTCGGGTGGAGCCCGTATTCAAGAAGGCGTCGTCTCGTTGGGTGGTTACGCCGAGATCTTTTGGCGCAACGTTGCGGCCAGCGGCGTCGTTCCGCAGATCAGTCTCATCGCGGGGCCCTGCGCCGGCGGCGCGGTCTATTCGCCGGCGATAACCGACTTCATTATCATGACGGAAAAGATCTCGCAAATGTTCATCACCGGTCCGGAGATCATTAAGACGGTCACCGGTGAGGAGGTGACGTTCGAGGAACTCGGCGGCGCGTTGACACACGCGACGCGCAGCGGCGTTGCGCATCTCGTGGCCGAGAACGAGGAGAACCTTTTCGAGCTGACTCGCGATCTTTTTTCGTTTCTTCCGCAAAACAACTCGGAAGGTCCTCCGGAATATGCGTGCGACGACGACCCTCACCGAATGGTTCCGCAGCTCGACGGGCTCGTCCCCGACTCGCCGACCAAGCCCTACGATATGCGTGAGGTCATCGATGGGATCGTGGACTATGGAGACTTCCTCGAAATTCAAGCGCTTTTCGCGCAAAACATCATTTGCGGATTCGGGCGTATCAACGGACGAGCCGTGGGCATCGTAGGCAATCAACCTAACGTCCTTGCCGGCGTGCTCGATACCCGTTCGTCGGTCAAGGCCGCTCGATTCGTGCGCTTCTGCGATGCTTTCAATATTCCATTGATCACCTTCGTCGACGTCCCCGGCTTTCTTCCCGGCGCGGATCAGGAGTACGGCGGTATCATTCTCCACGGCGCCAAGCTGCTCTATGCGTTTGCCGAAGCGACGGTTCCCAAAATCACCGTAATCACCCGCAAGGCGTACGGCGGCGCATACGACGTGATGGCGAGCAAACACATTCGCGCCGACGTCAACCTCGCATGGCCAACCGCGGAGATCGCCGTGATGGGCGCGGAGAGCGCCGTCAAGACGATCTTCCGCCGCGAGATCGCGGCCGCCCCCGACAAAGAGGCGAAGATGGCCGAGCTGATCGCCGATTACAACGAACGCTTTGCGCACCCATACATTGCCGCCGCACGCGGCTACGTCGACGACGTCATCGAGGCCCGCAAGACGCGCAGCGCCATCGCCACCGCGCTGGAGATGCTGCGCGACAAGCGAAGCGAGACGCCGCAGCGTAAACACGGCAACATTCCGCTGTAGGCTAAAAGAGCCCCGGTATCAGACGCCAGCGGACCTTCTTTTCGTACTCTGAGTATCCGGGAAGATCGTCGACCAGAAAGGCTTCTTCGTCGTGCAAACGCCAGACGAGCAGCGCGACGATCGGTACCACCAGCAGCGCCGCCCAGTAGGAGCCCAGCGCGAGCGGCATCCCCAGGACGGTGACGGTCAGCGCAAAGTAGAGTGGATGACGCACGATCGCGTAGGGGCCGGTCGAGATAACCCGCTGGTCCGCGGTAATCTCGATCGTGGAACCCGCGAAGCTGTTTTCACGGAAGACTAAGAAATAGAGATAGAAGCCGGCGACAACCATGAGATCGCCGGCAACTGCTAGGAGCGGGAGGTCTACCGACCATCCGAAGCGGTGATCGGTCGCCGCGACGACGATCGTCGAGGCGATGAGGCCGTACAGCAGCGGCACGATGATCCTCTGCGCCGGCCGCCGCTCCTTGAACTTCATTCGTCGCTCGAAGAGACGTGGGTCCCTACGCGAGAAGTAGATCGAGCTGAATGCCCCGCAGATCAGGATCACCGTGAAAAAGAGCCAGCCTTGCCAATAATCTAGCGAGCCGGCCGGAAGAAAGATCGCGAGGAGCACCAACGGCCACGCGATCGCCGAGCGCAGAAAGGCTCTTCTTGCCAAGGAGTGCTCACTTCGCAGGGGCAGGACGGGCGCTCCTGCGATGGTATGTAACGAGACGTGAAGTTGTTGGAAGGTAAGCGCGCGCTGGTGACGGGCGTCGCCAATCGCTGGTCGATCGCGACGGGGATCGCGCGCAAGCTGCACGAGCACGGGGCTTCGATCGCGCTGACGTATCAAGGCGAACGGGTACGCGACGAAGTCGAGAAGCTCGCCGCCGAGCTCGGCAAGGGCCCGGTAATTGAATGTGACGTGAGTAACGGTGCCTCGCTCACGGCGATGCGCGACGAGCTGGCCGACAAATTCGGTCCGCTCGACGTGCTCGTTCACTGCATCGCCTTTGCCAACAAGGAGGACCTGGCCGGAAAGGTCTTCGATACCTCGCGCGCAGGATACGCGCTGGCGCTCGACGTCTCGGCCTACTCGTTGATAGCTTTGGTGAGCGCGCTGCGCGACTCATTTCTGGACGGCGCCTCGATCATGGCGCTGACCTATCTCGGTTCGACCCAGGTCGTGCCAAACTATAACCTGATGGGCATCGCCAAGGCTGCACTCGAGGCGACGGTCCGCTATATCGCGTTTGACTTGGGCGATCGCAATATTCGCGTCAACGCGATCTCGGCAGGGCCCATCAAGACGGCCAGCTCGCGCCAAGTCGGCGGTTTTTCGCGCATCCTCGACGTCGTTCCGAAGGTCGCGCCGCTGCGCCGAAACGTTACCGCAGAAGATGTCGGGAACGTCGCCGTCTTTCTCGCGTCGGATCTCGCTTCGGCCGTCACCGCCGACGTGCACTTCGTCGATGCAGGTTACCACGCCATGGGAATGTATCCGCCGTCGTTCGACTGCGCTCAGGATGACAAGAAGTGAGCGTTGTTTTCTAAGATCCTAATTGCGAATCGCGGTGAGATTGCGGTTCGCGTTATCCGCACGGCGCGCGAAATGGGAATTGCAACCGTTGCCGTGTACTCGGATGCCGACCGCGAGGCTTTGCACGTGGCGCTAGCCGACGAAGCGTATCGAATCGGCCCCGCACCCCCTTTGCAAAGTTATTTGGACGGCGAGCGACTGATCGCGTACGCGCGAACGGCCGGCGCCGAAGCGATCCATCCGGGCTACGGCTTTCTGGCGGAAAATGCCGCATTCGCGCGGGGTGTGGTTGCGGCGGGTTTGACGTGGATCGGACCCCACGCCGATGCGATTGCGGCGATGGGCGATAAACTCCGCGCGCGCCAAACCATGCGCGAGGCGAACGTTCCCACGGTCCCCGGAGGCACCGAGGCGATCGCGAGCGTCGCCGCCGCACGCGCCGCAGCCGAGAAATACGGCTTGCCGCTCGCGCTCAAGGCGGCCGCCGGAGGCGGCGGAAAAGGTCTGCGCGTAGCCACCTCGATGGACGAACTGGCGTCGGCCTTTGAGTCGGCTCGCCGCGAAGCGCAAGCGTATTTCAAGAACGACACGATCTATGCCGAGCATTACTTGGAGAATCCCAAGCACGTCGAGCTGCAAGTGCTCGCCGACAAACACGGCAACGTCGTTCACGTCGGCGAGCGCGACTGCTCCCTGCAGCGACGTCATCAGAAGTTGTGGGAGGAGACTCCGGCTCAGATTTCGGACCGCATGCGCGAGGCGATGCGCGAAGCCGGCGTCCGCGCGGCGCGGGCGATCGGTTACGATTCGGCCGGCACCGTTGAATGTCTGGTTTCCGGAGACGCCTTCTACTTTCTGGAGATGAACACGCGAATTCAAGTGGAGCACACGATCACGGAGATGGTTTCGGGGCTCGATCTCGTGCGCGAGCAGATCCGAGTTGCGGCCGGTGAACCGCTCGGATACGGGCAGAACGAGATTTCGTTTCGTGGGTTCTCGATCGAGGGGCGAGTGAATGCAGAAGATCCGGCCGCACAGTTTCGCCCCGCTCCGGGCACCATTACCGCCTATCGCGAGCCGGGCGGCCTCGGCGTTCGCGTCGACTCGGCGGCTTATGCCGGCTGGACGATACCACCGGACTACGATTCGCTCGTCGCCAAGCTCGTCGTTTGGGCGCCGACTCGTGATAACGCGATCGCGCGCATGCGCCGGGCCCTCGACGAGTACGTCGTCGAAGGTGTACCGACAACGCTGCCGCTGCTGCGCGCACTCTGCGACCATCCGGCCGTCGCGGACGGATCCTACGGCACCGCAACCCTCGAGCCGTTCGCTGCGACGTTGCGGCCTGCGGCCGGAACCCAGCGGGATTTGCCGGCGCCGATGCCACGCGTTACGTCCCACCGCACGGCTCCACGTCTGGGCGCGACGCGCAAGCGCGCGAATTCGTCAGACGGCGACGACGTGCTTTCGCCGATGCACGGGCTCGTCATCGAGCTTGCCGTGGCGAAAGGCGATGCGGTGACCGAAGGGCAAGTCGTGGCGGTAGTCGAGGCGATGAAGATGATGAACGAGATACGCGCCCATCGCGCCGGGGTCGTGAGCGCGGTTCACGCCGGCGCCGGCTCGAGCGTCGAAAGCGGCTCGCGGCTGGTAACGATCCTGCGTCCTTCGACAAGCTCAGGATGACAGGGATGGCTAAGGGTGACGAGGGTGGCTAGAGAGCTTAACGCGTCGGGAATTCCGATCGAGGCGGTCTACGACGCGGTCGAGGGGACGCCGCACGATCTCGGCGAGCCGGGCACTTTTCCATACGGCCGCGGCATCCACGCCGGTATGTACCGCGAGCGACTTTGGACGATGCGCCAGTATGCCGGCTTTGGTACAGCGGGCGAATCGAACGCACGCTATCGCTATTTGCTCGAGCGCGGCCAGACGGGACTCTCCGTCGCCTTCGATCTCCCAACGCAACTCGGATACGATTCCGACGCGCCTGCGGCGCGCGGCGAGGTCGGCAAGGTGGGCGTCGCGATCGATTCGATTGGGGATATGGAGGCGCTGCTCGACGGAGTGCCGCTCGACCGCGTAACCGTCTCGATGACGATCAACGCGCCCGCCGCAATCCTGCTGGCATTCTACCTCGCCGTCGCGCGCCGGCGCGGGATTCCATTTTCCAAACTTGGCGGAACCGTGCAGAACGACGTGCTCAAGGAATACGTCGCGCGCGGGACCTACATCTACCCGCCCAAGCCTTCGATGCGATTGGTTACCGACGTGATGTCGTACTGCGCGCGCGAGGTGCCGCTCTGGAACGCCATCTCGGTTTCCGGCTATCACATTCGCGAAGCCGGCTCCACGGCTGTTGAAGAGATAGCGTTTACGCTCGCCAACGGTAAGGCCTATCTTGCGGCGGCGCGCGAAGCCGGGATCGCGCTCGACGACGTCGCGCCACGCATCTCGTTCTTTTGGAACGCACACAACGATTTCTTCGAAGAGATTGCGAAGTTTCGGGCGGCGCGCTATCTCTGGGCACGCATTACGCGCGACGAGTTCGAGTGCCGCGACCCGCGCTCGCACGCGTTACGTTTTCACGCGCAGACGGGCGGCTCTACNNCAATCGCTGCATACAAACGGTAAAGACGAAGCGCTGGCGCTTCCCACTGCGGACAGTGCCCGAGTCGCGTTGCGCACCCAGCAGATCATCGCGTACGAGTCCGGTGTCGCCGACGTCGCGGATCCAATGGCAGGCTCCTACTACCTCGAATCCCTCACCAACGAGCTGATCGAACGCGCGGCGGCATTGATAGGCGACGTCGACGCTATGGGCGGAAGCATCGCCGCGATCGAAAGCGGTTGGATGCAGGCACGCATCGCCGACTCGGCGTACGCCGCGCAGCAGGCCATCGAACGGGGGGAGCAGGTTGTGGTCGGCGTAAATCGCTTCGCCGAAGCGCAGACCGGCGCGCCAATACTCCTCCAGCAGATTGACGAGCGTCCCGAGCGCGAGCAGGTCGAGCGACTGCGCGCATTACGCGCGTCGCGCGATTCGGATTCCGTTACGCGAACGCTTGCGGCCGTCCGCGACGCGGCCGTGGGAACGCGAAACTTAATGCCGCCGTTCGTCGATGCGGCCGATGCCGGCGCGACGCTCGGCGAGATTTGCAACGTCTTGCGCGATGTTTTCGGCACGTACCGAGCCAAAGAGGTCGTCGCATAATGCAGATTGACCACATCGCGATTGTCGTCAAGGACCTCGATGCGACGTTGCAGCTTTATACGCAGACGCTCGGCTTTAAGCAAGTCTATCGCGAGATCGTCGGCGATCAGGGCGTCGAGGCATTGGGCCTGGAGGCCGGCGGCTCGTTCGTCGAGCTGCTGCTTCCGCTCGACGAAGCCTCGCCGATCGCTCGGTTCCGGGGAGACGCCCCCACGAAGCTTCATCACACGGCCTACCGGGTTGCCGACATTGAAACGACGCTTGCCGTCCTCAAGGCCAAGGGCGTCCGGCTGATCGACGAGCACGCGCGCAAAGGGGCTCACGGAAATTTAATCGCCTTTTTGCACCCGAAGGCGACCGACGGCGTACTTATCGAACTCTGCCAACCCATTCGCTAAAGTAGGAATTCGAACGACCGCTTGATCTCAGGAAGGCTCGAACGGCGCCGCCGGGCGCTGTTATGGTCGGCGCTTGCCTCGCTCGCCGTGCATGCCGTTCTCTTGACACTGCTGTTTTGGACGGTAGCGCACGTTTTCATATCGCGCGGCGCAAAAGAAATCGTTACGTCGACCACGACGATTACGATCCAACGGCCACCGCGTTCGACGCCCGCGCCGCCCTCGCCGCGGCACCCCGCGCGCGTCGTCGTGCAGCACCAAGCCGCGCCGGCACGGGCGCCGCGCCGCGAGCTGGCGAAAATCGTCACGATTCGAGCGCCTTTGCTTCCGCGGCACCCATCCATGATTCCGTCGAAGATCGAACGCGATGAAGCCGGCTTCGCCAAAGAAGTCGCGCAGCTCAACCAACAGAACGATGCGCACGCGATCCCAACCATCGACCCCGGATCGCAGGAGTCGCCGACCAAGGACTACGCGTTCGGCGTTCCCTCATCGTTGCGGGGCAGCGAGCATGGCAACGGGATCATCACGCCGACGAGAAGCTGGCGCGACAACGGGCACGATTGTTATTACGGCCGCTACGAGTACACGTATCCCAACGGTTCCACGGAAGACGGCGCAATCGTCTGGCCGTTCTGCTACGATCCCGGATCCGATCCGTTTACGCAGCCTCCGCACCAGATTCCGTTTCCCTTCCCGCTCGCCAGCTTCAAGCTGCCCCCGGACACGCAGCTGCCGCCCATCGAGAAATCCGTTTACGAAGAATGGGTCGCCGATCCGGGCCTGTCATCGCCGTAGTAGCGGCGTGAGCGCGAGACCATTGAGGACGAACTGCACGGCGAGCGCGGCGAGGATAATGCCGAGAAGCCGGCTGACCACGTGGATCCCGGTCTTACCGATCACGCGAATCAAGAACGAGGAGCCGCGCATGCAGAGCCACGTAACGAACAGCGCAACGGCGTACGCAAGGGCGATAACGACAAACTCGAGCCGGTCTCCGCGCGCGAGCGTGATCAACAGCAGCACGGTGGCGATCGTTCCGGGTCCGGCGATCATCGGCACGGCGAGCGGAAAGACCGCCGGATTCTCGGTCTGCGCGGCCTCACGTTCTTCGTCCTCGGTTCGTTTCGCGCCGGTTGGCCGCGCGAAGAGCATATCGATCGCGATTAAGAAGAGCAGAATTCCGCCGGCAATCGTAAAGGCCGGCAGCGTGATCCCGAGATAACCGAGAAGCAGACGGCCGACGAGCCCCATGAAAAGAATTATGGCGGCCGCGACGAGCACGGCTTGATCGATGATCTGGTTGCGCCGCTTCGGCAGGTCGCGCGCCGTGGCTCCGAGCGTCATGGGAATCATGCCGATCGGATCGATGATCGTGAATGCGGTCGCAAATGCGGTGGCGACGAACCGAACGTCCATAATGCCGAGACAGGGTATCGTTTCCGTAAGGCAAACGTCAAGTGCCCGATGGACGGAACCGGGTGACCGGCATCTTCACGATCGAGGATCTGCGGCGGCGAGCGCAATCTCGTCTTCCGCAGGTGCTCTTTGACTACATCGACGGCGGGGCCGACGGTGAGGTCACCTTACGCGAGAACTGCGCGGTCTTCGATCGCGTGCGCTTTTTACCGCGCAACGCGGCGGCGATGGGGACCTGCGATCTGCGCACGACCGTGCTCGGAACGCCGGTCGAACTGCCCTTTTTGCTGGCNNTATGGTATCAGCTCTATCTCATCGGCGGCCGCGAGGCCGCGACGGCCGCGATCCAACGAGCGCGCGCCGCGGGTTTCTCGGCGCTCGTCGTGACGATCGACACCGCGGTTGCGGGACAGCGCGAACGCGATTTGCGCAACGGCGGCCGAGAGCTCCTCAGTGGCGATCCGTTGAAAATGCTGCCGCACGTCGCGCAACTTCTCGCACGTCCCGCATGGCTGCTCGGCTATTTGCGCGATGGTGGGATGATGAAGTTTCCCAACGTCGTGATTGCTGGCAAAGGCCCAATGCCGTACGAGGATGTGGGAGCGGCGCTCGAGCGCTCGACCGTGACGTGGCGGGATATCGCCTGGATTCGCGCCGCCTGGCGGGGACCGATCGTCGTCAAAGGCGTGCTCGGCGCAGAGGACGCGCGTCGCGCACTCGACGCGGGCGCCGACGCCATCGTCGTCTCTAATCACGGTGGCCGGCAGCTCGACTGCGTCGCGCCGACGCTGCTCGCGCTGCCCGAAGTAATCGACGCCGTCGCGGGCCGCGCCGAAGTCTATCTGGACGGCGGCATTCGACGCGGCAGCGACGTCGTCAAAGCGATCTGTTTAGGCGCTCGCGCGGTGCTTGTGGGACGCGCGTACGCCTACGGATTGGGAGCGGCGGGCGGCCCAGGCGTGGCCAAATCGATCGAGATTCTTCGCAGCGGCATCGTTCGTACGCTGCGATTACTGGGATGCCTCGACGTCAACGTGCTGAACCGCTCGTACGTCGAGCTGCCCGCCAGGCTCTAACACTCAGGGCCTCAGGTTTCGTTGCGTGAGCGATCCCGACGTTATCGTCGTTGGCGCGGGGGCTGCCGGCATGGTCCTTTCCCTGCCGCTCAGCGCTAGCGGAGTCAAGGTTGTCGTTCTCGAGCAAGCGAGAACCTTCGCGCGAGAGTTTCGCAATTGAGAAAGAGCGACGCAACGCTTCCTCTGGGGTGATCCTGAGATCCGCGCGAACGAGCGAGCGTGGCGAGCGCGCCGAGGCGGCGGCTAGAAACTTTTTACTGAGCTGACCGTCGCTCCGAACGGCTCGGAGAATCCAGTGATCTTCCGGGTTGGGGATCCGCCCGCGGGGTAATGCCAGTACGCTACGGGTCCATCGCCTTGGAAGTTCGGCCCGATCAGGGTCGAGCCGTCAAGCCAGAACTGCTCGACGTTGAGCCCGTCTTTGAGCGTTATGGTTTGTGCCGTCTTTCCGGTCGAGTCGATCCGATAGATTACTCCACCGCCTTTATTGCCGACCGCGACATACTTCCCGTCCCACTGGACACCGCCGGGATTTTTGTCGTTCGGATTCAGATCGAACATCCCCAATGACTTGCCTTTCTTCGCAAGCTCCAAGAGTATAGGGTTTGCCGATCTGTTCCAGCCGTCGACAAAAAGATTGCCGGCGTTATCATAGCCGCAAAAGAAGGTCGAATCCACATTATCATCTTTGTACGCTTTGGGACGACCCATCGCTTTCGGGTAGATGGCAATGGTACCGTAAAGGTACGACGAGAGATTCGTAAGGGCGAGATCGCCAGTGGTCGGATCGATGGCGCAGCCCTCGGGAGCGCCNNGGGGCCGGCTTCGTCGACGACGAAAACGTCGCCGGACTTATCCGCGCAGAGGCCCGCGACGGATCCAAAACCCGTCAGTTTACCGACCAGTTTGCCGGACGGATACGGGTAAATGTCGACGGAGTTGGTTCCGATGTCCGATACGTACAGTAGATTCTGACTCGCGGCTCCCCGCGCCATCCACGAAGCGGCTTGACCGGCGTACGCCGGGATCTGCGATAATGCTCCAGGCGCGCCCGAGCCGCCGCTACTGCAAGCGCAAAGACTCATCGCGCCCGCGCATACGAATGTTGCGAAGAATCGCCGTTTCATCAAATAGCCCCCAGGAAAAGACAAGTGTTTTACGGCTATTCCGTATCGA
>PKWF01000224.1:19901-22702 GCA_003133185.1 Vulcanimicrobiota bacterium
GGCACGCTCCTAGATGTCCGGAGCGATGCCCACGTCGATGGAAGTCTCGAACGTCCGGCGCCACGGCAGATCGATCGAGATCGCGGCGACATGGTAGCCCGGATCGAGCTGCGAGAGAATCCCAACCGCATCGTTCCAGAGCAGCGAACGGTCGAGCTGCGCGATCGACGCAGCCGTGGCGGGGGCTAGGAGGGTGTGGTCGGTGATTCCTTGGGCGGCGAGCGTGGCGTTGAGCTGCGGGCGGACCTCGTCGTGATATGCGTAGTCGTCGACGAAGCGAACGAAGGTGAACGTGCGATGCGCGAGCGCGTCATAGGTGTGCAGGCGCCGTCCGGCGCCGGCGGCGATCGCTTCGGCGAGCGCGCTGCCGACCGTGTTGGCGTTCGTGTTCCAGGATGCGTAGGCGTCGAGCCGCGAGGCTAAGCCTGGTGCCAGTAGACGTTGCGCAAAAGCGGCTTGATCTTTGTACGACGTAAGGTAGGAAAGATCGGCAAAGGCGACCGATTGGCCTCGGTCGACGTCGTTTCTCATCTCGTCGATCAGCGCATCGTCTTCTGATGAAGTCGTGCCGGGGACGCGCACGTAGAGCACGATCTCGCTCTGCAAGTCATCGCGGACGCCGCCGCAGACCCCGACCAATGCGTCGATCGCCGCCGAAATCGGCGCGTACTCGATCGGATCTTGATAGAGGGCACCCTCGGGCGTCGAGTAACGCACGCCGATGCGCGGTGTCCACGTCGCCGCGCGCGCGATGGCGTGCGCAACCAAAGCCATGCCCAGCTCGTCGGCGCCCGGCTCGATGGACGCGCGGTTCGCGAGATTTGCGCCCACCAGCTCCGATTGCAGGAGCGCGACTTCACGCACGTGGAGACCGACCGGACCCGCATCGTCCTGTCCGAGTACGAGCCGATCGATGACGCCTTTTTCCGTCATTTGCAAGAGAAGCCGATCGACGGCGAGATTCCGCGCGCGTGTTGCAAGATAAGCGTCGAGAGCCGGCTCACCAATCAATTCGCGAAGGTGTTCTGCGCTCGCCACTTCGCCGGGCAACGGAGGATCGTGCAGGTTGGCATATTGCTGCAGATATGGCCAGATGGGAGATGCAGCGAAAAACGGCGTGCCGGCGGGAATGCCGGTCGGAGCGAGGCGCATGATCGTGCCGAAGGCACCGATCCAAGCGCCGGGAGATTCGAGGCGCAACTTCGCGAGTTCGCGCAAGCGAAAGACGGCATCCGCGTAGGACGGCCCGGGGACGCGAGAGGCCGTGAGACCGCCGTACGCCAGCATATCCGTGGAGACGACGAAAGCGCGGGCCTGCCGTCTTCCGGCTTCTCGATTGAGCCAGGCAATGAGATCGTCGGAACGCCCTGGATCGAGAAAGCGCCCGATCAAATCATGCGGCGGCGCCTCGACTCGGACGCCGGCGATCCGTCCGAGCATCACGGGCAACTCGGCCGTCACGGGGCGATCGTCCATCGGGACGAATGCGATGGCTGCCAGCAGCAGCCCCAAGACGTATGTCAGAGAAGCCGTCTCAGCGAGCCGTCGTTACGTTCCAGGAGCGCGCGTGCTTGCGTCGCACCGAGGCTGCGACGCTCCATCAGCACGGCGATCTTAACGCTTCCGCCGGCTCGCGCTAGCAGCTCTTCGGCCCGCTCCTCGTTCACACCCGTGAGACGCACGACCAGGCGTCGCGCGCGGGCGCGGAGCTTGTGGTTATTTGCGACGACATCGACCATCAGGTTGTCGTAGACCTTGCCCAATCGTACCATGACCGCAGTGGAGATTGTGTTGAGCGTGACCTTTTGCGCGGTCCCCGCTTTCAACCGCGTCGATCCGGCGAGCGCCTCGGCGCCGGTCGGTAGGACGATCGCCAGTTCGGCCGCCCCCGCAAGCGCGGATTGCGCGTCGACGGTAAGCGCAATCGTGTAAGCGCCAATGGTTCTGGCGCGAGTAATCGCAGCGACGACAAACGCTGCCGCTCCGCTCGCCGAGATGCCGAGCACTGCATCGTCGGGCCGTACGCATCCGAGCATCGCGACGTTGCCGGCGCTCGCGTCATCTTCCGCGCCCTCCACCGCACTGGTGAGCGCAGTGCTGCCGCCGGCGATATGAGCGTGCACCATCTCCGGCAGCGTTCCAAAAGTCGGCGGCATCTCCGATGCATCGAGCGTGGCGATTCGGCCGCTGCTGCCGGCTCCAACGTAATGCAGCCGTCCGCCGCGCGAAAGCCGGCGCGCGATCTCGTCAACGGCTCGCGCGATCGCCTGCGTTTGCGCGAGCGTAGCATCGATCGCAGAGCGCTGATCGGCGATGAGCAGCTCGACGAGTGCCGGCGTCGTAAGCAGATCGAGCCCCGCACTCTGCGGGTTTTCCGCTTCCGTCGGCGGCAGGCGGTGCGTCACGACGGCGCCATCAAACGCCGCGCCTCGGAGAGCGCGCCGATATACGGTTCGACTCTGGCTGCAAGAACGCGCACGTCGAGCGGTGCATCGACGATGCATTGCTCGAGCCGTTGCGTGAGAGCGTTGCGCTGTCGTAGCAACCCTCCCGAAAAGACAACGGGCAGCGCGCACTTCGGGCTCCGGATCGTTACGCGCGCAATCAGTTCGAAGAGCCCCTGGGCGGCACGCTGTACGATGCCGGCCGCAAGCTCCTCGCCCCCTTCGGCGTGACGCAGCACCAGCGGCGCACAAGCCGCGATGTCGGCGACGGGCGTCGGGCTTTGGTAAATGCGCGCAAGGGCCCCCGAGCGATCGTTCACGCCGAGGTGCGCCGCCAGCTCGGCGAGCATCGCGTTT
>PKWF01000224.1:22740-22870 GCA_003133185.1 Vulcanimicrobiota bacterium
ATCGAGCCCGTTCCGGCAATCAGCACGAGCCCGTCACCTTCCGGCAGCACGGCTCGCAGCGCGATACGCGCATCGTGACAAAGCGCGATGCGCGCGGTGGGGAAGCAGCGGCTCAACGATGCCCGTAATT
>PKWF01000284.1:0-2471 GCA_003133185.1 Vulcanimicrobiota bacterium
CATTTGAACGTTGGCCGGAAATACCGCGATCAAGAGTGCGATGAGGCCGATGCTGGCGACCCGCCGAGTCTTTCGAATCAGCACGCCGATCCCGCCGAGGAACTCGCAGACGCCGCTGATCGCAACGAGCAGGGCGTGATCGGGCAAATAACCCGGCACGATCCGGAGGTAAAAACTTGGGTGTACGAAGTGATTGGCGCCGGCTGCGATAAAAAATATGCCAAGCAGAACCAGCGCGACCGACTTCGGCGTCACCGACCTAACGATCGCCGCATATCTTCGGCGCATTCGCGCTCGAGAGCGTCTGCCGACTCCGAAAGTTGCCGGATCACCCGTAACCTGTCGGCGGTGGTGCGATTTTGGCTGAGTTTTGCCTTGGCGTAAATCCGTTCCGCGTGCATCTCAAAAGCAATGATCCCGCGCAGCTGTTTTTCACGAAAGTCTGTTTCCAGGCGCTGCGGATCCCACGCATCGGGTCGTCCACCCTCGAACTTCGCGGTAAGGCGCGCGAGCACGTCCCACGCGTCGCCCTCGTGCAGCGTCCCGCAGAGATGTGCGGCGGTATAGTTCCACGTCGGTACGGTAGCGTAAGGTTCTTCGTACCAGCTTGCCGATACGTAGGCGTGCGCGCCTTGGAACGCGATCGTCGCGGGGCTATGGTTCGCAATGGAGCGGGCGTGCCCGTTGGCGCGGGCAACGTGACCGAGAACCCAGAGCTCCCTGTTGCGCAGTTCCGCGATCATCGGCAGGTGCGTTAGGCGCGGATACGGCTCCTCGTTCGTGACCAGCAGTCCAAATGGAAACCGATCGATAAGCGTGATGACCGCTGCGCTGTCAGCGACCTCGAAATCTGGCGGTATGTACATGCACCGCTACGGGTTCGCGACCCAAGCGCCGATCCACTATCGTCGAGCGGGCGAAGTTAATCGCTGCCCGAAAAACCTGAGGCCCTAAGCGTGCAGGAGGTTCGAAACGACGTTGACGACCAGCGCCAGAATCGCCGTGTTATAGCCGAATGAAATCAACCCGTGCCCGAGCACGAGGCGGCGAATGCGTTGGTCGGTGATCTGCACGTCGGACACCTGGAACGTCATGCCGATGACGAACGAGAAGTACGCAAGATCGCAGTAGCTTGGGTCGGCCCGTCCCGGGAAGACGAGACCGCGATCGCTTTCGTTATTCCGATCGCGATCGCCATAGTACAGGTGCGCGTAGCGGAACGAGAAAATCGTGTGGACCAGCAGCCATCCCAACACGACTGCGCCGAACCCCGAAGCAAAAATAATCACCTCGTGCCGCGCCATTTGGTCGTGCGGTCCGGGGCCAAGGATATTGAACGCAGCGAAGAAGCCAAAGGCGACCGCTAGAAGAATGACCGTGAAGATCGCATCTCGGCCCGGATCTTGCGCGGCCGCACGCACTTTTGTGTTCGAGGCATTCGTTCGCAGGATCACGTTCCAATACCAGATCAATACTACGATCGCCGCCACGTCGTAGCAGGTAACGACGCGCACCATGGGTTGGAGCCAGCGCGGCCCAAACGCCGTCACAGCCAGTGCAGCAAGCCCGGCGCTGAGCAGCGAGAGCGCGATTGGCGCGATTGCGCGATTCTTCATGTGTTTAGCACTTCAGGTAACGTTCGTTCGGGCAGAACCCGTTCCTAGCGATATCCGTTGGTCCCCGCTGCGGCATCCGGGATGACCTGCTCGAAACGGGTTAGATTGTGCGCGTAACCTTGTTCGGTCTTTCTGGTTCGCAGCGTGCAGAACAAAGAATCTCAAAATGAAAGTTGAGTATTTATGATGGATTTAACGAAGACCGCTCCGCGCAGCGTCAAGGAAACCATGCTCGGCGTCGTGCAGCTCGCTCGAACCACCGACAAGGCGAAGGCCGTAGCCGCGGGCCAGGTTGGTGAGTATCACTACGATTGCCCGATGGATCAAGCTCTGTTTGACTTCCTTGCGATGGACCCGAAGGAGTTCCTCGACGCCGTAAAAGCAGCGAAGGACGATTCGGAGATCGAAGCATATGCGAAGCCGTTTGTTGCCAAGAAGGATCGGCAATCCCTCGAGGCGTTCAACAAGAGTTGGCTTTCCACCGTGCCGACCGGAGAATCGCTGATGCATTTCAACGAGTTGCGGGCGAAGATCGCCCCCAGCCGCACGGATGTGACTTCGTGGCCCGACCTGCTCGATTTAGATGAAGGCCGCACGGTTCCCCACCGCGAGACCGTTCACGCATAGCGGCTACGCATCGCCCGTAAGCCGCTACGAAAAAGAGCGCGATGTAAATCGCGCTCTTTCTTTTGTGCGCCTCGTGCTACTTTAGGTAACGTACGACTGCGAACTGCGCGAGCCGCTGCGCGCGATGTCGCGCAGGCGCTGCTGCATCGCCTTGGTTGGCACTTTGACTCCGTCTGCGAGCCGGAGAAACGCGAGAACGCGAACGTGCCACCAGGTCAGATCGACTTC
>PKWF01000284.1:2544-2912 GCA_003133185.1 Vulcanimicrobiota bacterium
CTGTTGACCAGCCAGGTCGTATGATAGCTAACCGCGAGCCGGACGAAAATGCCCCAAACCACCCACGACCAGCCGCCAAAGGCGAAGAGCCCGAGCGCCAGCGCGACCTGAAGCGGGATGTTGAGGTACTGCAGCGCGCGATAGAACGGTTCGGCGTAGAGGTCGGGGGCGAAGTGACGCATTTCCTCATCCGACGGCAGCGCGATGTTATGCCGGTAAATCCAGTCCATGTGCGCCCACTTAAAGCCCTCCGCAATACTATGCGGGTCGCCCTCATGATCGGCATGGGCGTGGTGCTTGCGGTGCACCGATACCCAGCGAATGGGATCGGCTTGTAGCGCGAGCGTTCCAAAGATCGCAAAGAGGTA
>PKWF01000041.1 GCA_003133185.1 Vulcanimicrobiota bacterium
AAATGCCGATGGCGAAGCCTTTCTGACGTACGTCTCGGCGTTTACGTCCGCCAAGGCGAGCACGACCAAGGAGCTCGCCGCTCAGATGAGCGAGCGAACCTACAAAGCCGGCGAAACCATTTTCGACGAAGGCGAGGTCTGGCCGTATCTCGGGATAGTTAAGGCCGGGAAGGCAATCTACACGTTGCTCTCGCCCGACGGCAAGACGCACACCATCGGCGAACGCTTNNAACGAGAGTGGAACGTTCGACGGCGGCGGCGCGACGACGCGTGCCGAAGCTTTGACGGACGCAACGATCGTGACGCTTCCCAGCGAAGCGATCATCCACGCCGCCCGCAGCGACGCGGAGCTCGCGCTGGGCTTTCTAATTGCGTCGTCGCAAGCTCGGCGCCGCTCGATCGACACGATTGCCGACCTGGCTTTTGCCCACGTGCTGCAGCGCGTCGCCAAGTTCTTGCTCGGTTACGCGCGCGCATCCGTCGGCATGGCGCCTGGGCTACCGGGAGTCGAGAACCTTTCGCAAGCGCAGATCGCCGCCGCCGCTGGCACCGTGCGCGACATGGCGGCGCGCGCGCTGCTTCGGCTCAAGAACGCGGGCGCCCTCGAACTCGACCGCGGGCGCGTACGCGCCATCGACCGGGCGCAGTTGGAGGCTTTTGCCGCCAACGTCGCCGCGCCACCCGTCTAGATTCTGTAGACGTCCGACGTAGCGTTCGGATCGACGAGTGCCGAGTGGACGCGCGGTCCGGTGCACATGATCGCGTCGTGACCGATCTCGATGCGCATGTGCGTAACCTCGCCACCCATCACGTCGTCCACGGCGCAACCTTCGACCTTACCGGGGAATCGCGCCATGACAATATACCGTCCCGGGTCCAGCGTAACGTCGCTGAAGAAGCCGCGACCGTTCGTCTTCAACGTCGCGATATGGTTTGGTCCGTTCTCGAGATAGGGGCTTCGATAGTAGTAGAGCGTCGCGTGTGCCATCGGCTGGTTGGTCTTCGCATCGACGACCGTGCCGGAAATGCCGCCGAGTTGAGCGCTGAGGGCCGGCGCGCCTAGCATCCCGGCGAGCGCGAGCATGATTGCAAGCTGTTTCATGCTCACGCTTATTCCCCAACCTAGGGCCGCTTAGACCGATTCCAAGGCAGCCGTCTCGTCGGCAGCGGTTTGCAAGTCGAAGGCCGCACGCTTACTCTTGGCAGCGGCTTCCTCGAGCGGGCGCTCCGCGCTTTGGCGCTGTCCGTCGAGCACTTGCCGGCCCTTGCGGACGGCTCCGAGCGCCCCGAACAGACGGCCTTCCATCTCGGCCAGCACGTCGTTTGCGTACCGGTCGGCGCCGTCGCGAACCTTGCGTGCCTTTTCCTCGGCCTCGCGGAGCACGACGTCGGCCGTCGTACGGGCACGCCTGACGATCTCGCTATCGTCGACCAACTCTTCGTGCTTACTGGCCGCTTCGTCGACGATTGCCTGCGCNNNCCACGTTCCTTCGTGAACGTAGGCCTCAAGTTTGTCCAGCACGCGATAAACCGACATTGCTACCTCCGTTGCAAGTTGTTGCGCTTCTCCGCCATCACGCGAAGAACGGGTTCGGGAACCAGTGCGGCGACGTCGCCGCCGAGAAAGAACACTTCCTTGACCAGACTGGAGCTCACGAAAGAATATTTCTGATCCGCCATCAGAAAGAGCGTATCGACGTCCGAAAGCGACCGGTTCATCATCGCGGCCGACATCTCACTTTCGAAGTCGGAAACAACGCGAAGTCCCTTGACGATAACGTCCGCTTCGGCAGCTTTCACGTAGTCCGCGAGAAGGCCGCGAAAGTGCTCGACGCGCACGCCTCCGATGGACGTCGCGCTGGCCTTGAGCATATCTTCTCTTTCTTGTAACGAGAACATCGGAGTCCGCTTCTGCGGGTTGACGACGATGGCCACGATCAGTTCGCCGAAACACCCGGCGGCACGCTCGATCACGTCCAAATGGCCGTTCGTAGGCGGATCGAACGATCCCGGGTAGACGGCGCGCGTCACGCGCTCGAGTTTGCCGTTCGTCAAGATTCCGGCGTCAGGAAAGCGAGCCCGACATCGCCGTAGACTTCTTCGCGAACCGAGCGATACCCGGGTATCTGCGGCAAGATTCGCTTGGCGGCGTGCTCGTAAACGACAATCGCCTCGGGAGCGAGCAATTTCCGTTCCAGCATCAGACGGAAAAGTTGCAACGGCACCGGATCGGCGTACGGCGGGTCGAGATAGACGATGTCAAACGGCCCCTCAATCCGATAGAGCGCGCGCTCGACGGGCGCTGCGACCACGCTCATGCGATCGTCGACCTCGAGCTCCTTCGCCGACTCCTCGATCGCCGCCGCCGTTTCGCGGTGCGCCTCGACGCTCACCACACGGGCGGCGCCGCGTGACGCGGCCTCAAACCCGATTGCCCCGGTGCCGGCAAAGAGATCGAGCACGTTCGCGCCTTCGATCCGAGGCAATAGAATTGAAAAGAGCGACTCTTTGACGCGGCCCGGCGTCGGGCGCACGCTCATCCCCTTGGGCGACTTCAACTTTCGGCTTCCTAGCTCGCCGCCGGTGATCTTGGGACTCAAACGCCTGCCTCCGCAGCAATCAGTGTAAGGACCTCGTCGAGCGAGTGGATCACGTGGCTCGGCGGCGGGAGGTCCGCCGGGTAGCCCTTCCCCTCGTGGTCGAGCCAGACCGCCTGGAACCCGGCGCCGAGCGCTCCAGCTACGTCACTTCGCGGGTCGTCACCGACATAAAAGCAACGAGCCGGGTCGGTCCGCAGTTCACGCGCTAGCGACTCGAAGGCCGCCGAATTCGGCTTTTGCACGCCGAGATCGGCGCTGGCTAGGACCCTGCCGCCGAATCCCGCAAGGCGCGCCTTGGTGACCTGGAGCGGATTCCACCCGTTGCTGAGCACGGCGACCGGAATGCCCTCGCGCTCGAGAGCGGCGATCGTGGGCCGCGCACGCGGATCGGCCACAATGAAGCTTTCCGCCATCGACAGCGCCACGTGCTTAAAGCCTTCAACGTGTGCGTCGGTCGGCGTAACGCCGCGCTCGCTCACGAAACGTCGCACGGCGTCTTCGATCGAACCACCGCCGCTGCGAGCAAAGACGAGCAGAGCATCGATGTGTTCCGTCTCCTGCGCCAAACTCCCAAGTGAAACCCCGCCGTCGTCGATCACGCGACCGAGCAAGTGCAAGAAGGCCACGCGCTCGAGCTTGTTGTCGATGCACAACGTGTGATCGATGTCGAAGCCAACGGCGCAGTCCGCCATTATTTCGGTCCCGGGCCTGTGACGATGCGGACGAAGCCGGTGGGGCGAATCCATTTCGCGAACGCCGCCTGTACTTGCGCGGCACTCGCGCTGAGGTAGTTCTGCGCATCGAGTTGATATTCGTCGAGTGGAAGCCCTTGCGAAGAATAACGTAAGAACATCGTACTGACGCCGCCGTAGCTCGCCTGCTGAATCGGCACGTCGCCGAGCAACAGTGCCTTGGCCCGCAAGAGATCCGTCTGCGAGAGCGGTGTGGTTTGCATGCGCTGGAGGTCCGCCACGACGGCGGCCTGCGCCGGCAAGATATTTTGGGGGTCGCAAGCGTAGGTCACCTGAAAGCTCGAGCGGGTCTTTCCGGTGTGCAGCGCACTCCCGACCGAGTACGCATAGCCGTGCACTTCGCGAAGATCGTGATAGAGAATCGAGGAGTAGAAGCCCCCAGTAAGGGCGGCGTTCGCAAGCAAAAGCGGCGCCCAATCAGGATCGGTGCGGCGCACGTCGTTTAGCTCGACCAGCTCTACCGACGACTGCACGCGTCCATGCGCCGGCACCACAACTTGCGACGACGTATTGGCCGGAACTGCCGGCGCCTCGGTCTGCGGCTTGGGACCGGTTGCCGTCCAGGCACCGAAGTATTTCTCGATCGTCGCGCGGGCGGCATCGGGCGTCGTGTCGCCGATGAGGACGATCGTTGTGAGATCCGGCCGATACGCCGCAGCGTACCACGATTTCACGTTGTCCAACGTAACGGAACTCACCGACTTGACCGTGGCAAAGTCGCGGTACGGATCACCTGGCGGATAGAGCGCGTTGTTGAGCGCGACTTGCGCGAGGTAGTCGGGCGAAGTGACCTCACCCTGCATTTGGCCGACTTGTTGACCCTGCACGATAGCAAAGCTCTTCGGATCGAAAGCCGGATGGAGTTCGTCGTCGGCCAGCAATTGCACGCCACGGTCGAAGTCTTTCGAAAGCACCTCCACGCCGAAATCGGTGCCTGCGCTAACGGTGGCCGAGATCTTGTCGAGTTCGGTCTGGTACTGCACGCGCGAATACGTGGTCGTCCCGAACGGGAAGAGCCCCGACGTTAGATCGTTGAGGCCACGCTGATCGGCAGGCTCTTGGACGAACGGGTTGTTTTCGATCTGCCCCGAGACGACAACCGTCTTGGTGATCGTCTCTGGTTGCACGATGAGGCGAATGCCGTTGGCCAAGGTCGTATCCGTTGGCGAAATCGTCTGCTGCGG
>PKWF01000017.1 GCA_003133185.1 Vulcanimicrobiota bacterium
TTGGACGTAGGGCCGGCGCGGTGGATTGCTCCTGGAGCTTTGCGACCAGGCGAGCGACGCGGGCGTTCCAAGTCGCCATCAAGAAGGTCCCATGGTCGCGGGCATATTGAACTACCGCTAACAAATCGGAAAGCATCGCTTGCAGTTGTAAGCGAGCTCCTACATCTTGTCGCGCGTCCCGACGGCGCTGCGCGGCACTGTTCCCTATGAGGTTGATAATGGCGCCGATTATTGCGCCGAGCCCGAGCGCGGCGATGATTGGAACCACGCCATGCACCACGTCTCGCGGTGGCGGCTGGGCCGCATGTCTGGACGCGATCGGGAGAATCGCTTCAAGCAGCATAGTTACCGCAGGTGCATTAAGGACTTTGGGCGACGCCGCCTTCACTCCAGCCCGCTTGGCGAGAACCGGGTTGCGAGGCAACTCCTGCCGAACGAATGCCCCTCATGAACCCTGGATCCCTTGACAATGCTCAAGCTCCACAGAAGCCGCTTTCGATGCGCATCGAGCGGCGAACACTCAGCGAGTTCGCGACGTTCACCATCTTAAAAGCTACGGGTCCAGCGCAAGCGACTCTTCCGGTAACGGCGGTCGGTGGTAGCGGGGAGTATGTCGCTCAGTTCATTTTGGGTATACCGGGAAAGGCAATCTTTAGCGCGGACGTCGATATCCCCACGTTCCTCGCAAGCGGCACGAGTCTGCTGGCGGTACCTGCAGATACGACGCAGATTAACGTTAAGCTTCTGGATGAACAGGGTGAGCCGATGCATGAGCTAGATATCGGCGTTCGCGCTGGGGTGGCTTCGGATGTCACCATAAAGGTTCGAGCTGACAATTTCACAGACGCCGAGCGAATCGCATACATAACGGTCATGCCGTTGTTTAGTTGGTGGAGTTTCGCCAACGACGTTGCTATGGAGGTCCAGGGATATTTGATTACCGAGCAACTGAGCGGGAATGTCCTGCTTCGTGTAGGTTTGCTCGGACAAGTTAAGGCGCTCAAGCTTGATCAGCGCCTTGTCATCAGTAAGCCCGAGTTTCGCGCTTTACTTGCAGGGTATAGAGATGCAATGAATGCGACCAACGCATTTTATCGATTTCTATGCTTCTTTAAAGCGGTGGAATGCATCTATGCGATAAGAAAGCGAGAAGCCAGAGCAGCAAAAGCTCAGGGCGTTATCGTAGCGCAGCGTAGCCAGTTCATGCCCACGGACTTAAATGTGATCGATGTCGCGGCGGACGAGAAACCGGGGTTCATTCCCTTGCTCGGAAAGGAGTTTATGGAAGTCGTTGAAGATTACAGGGATGTTGTGCGAGATGCCATCGCGCATTTAAATCCGCGACGAGTAGTGCTTAACGCGGACGATATTTCCGATATCCGCAAGTGCGAAGGAGCGATCGTGGTTTTCAAATACCTCGCGCGAGAAGCTTTGAGAGCAGAAATGCAGCGCGACCCGGCGTACTATGGGATCTTCATAGCATAGCGAGAACCGCGATCGCGACTTCATACATGCAGAGGAGTAACTGATATATGAGTAGCGGCGACCTCGGGCCCCTAATCCCTCTAGACAAGCCCCCCGGGAAGTTCGTCTACGTCTTCTATACCGAGTCTCACATGAGGGCTGCGCGCGCGGAAGGCTTAGTAACTGTGGTTCTTTCGCGGCCCGAACATTTGCCCGATTCGCATGTCGTGCAGCAAATATCCATGATTGAAGGCGATTCGCACTTGGCCATCTGTCGGCCAGCAATTGATATCGAAACGCCGAGTCGATCGTTAACGTTGGAATGGCAGACGTCGGCTGGTGCTCGGGCAATCGTAATCGGTTCGGCGAATANNAGTGGCAGCCCTGAGAATTGTAAACCCGCTCCTAACCCACCTATCGCACGTCAACGGTATACCTCTGCTGATATGGCAAATACACATAGGGCCAGCCCGTGATACCCGCACTTTCGTCAGAACAACGATGCCATTTAGCGCCACGCGCCACGGTAACAGACAGCACGTCTTTCCGCAAGAATACGAACACCTCGGCGCTGCATATCGTGAGGGCCTAAACCTCCTTGATCGGTCGCCGTTATTTGCCCTCCTATCGTTTTACAAGGTCTTTGAAGGGGCGCGTGCGATCGACGATCGACTTAGGCGAAGGCAGATGGGAGATCGGGAGCGCCAAAGAGTACCAGCAGACAGAGCTGAGGCAGCGCGATGGATCGCCGAAGCATTGAGGCTTCAGCCACCGGCTGCGGAGAACTTAGACGATTGGGTTCCGGTGGAAGCGCTTGGTCGGTCATTCGGGTGGATTGCCGATCAAGTCCGAGAGATAAGGAATCGAGTTGCCCATGGTTTAGTCGATCCAGATAATCCGAATTCGGGAGTCTCGTCCGTTGACGACCCGCTACTGATGGTGGCGGTGCAGCGTTGGTTACCCATTGTCCGTGCGCTTGCGAATCGTACGCTCGATAGAAGTGGGATAGCTCAAGTACCGCTGGGATTGCTGAGCACCGTTACCTATCGTCAAACGCGGCCGTCGGAATCCACATAGGCCGCGGCTGCGCATTACCAAGCGAGTCGGAGTCGGGCCTTCTTCGTGGTCCGGTACCTATGGATTTTCATCGCCCGAAGTCCGGCGAAACACGATTAGGCATTCCTTCGCGGATCTTTCTTGCTCGCCCAGGATGTGCAAGTAGGTCCGCGAGTGACGCCCCCGTGGCGTTGTCCGATTCCCGGAGCGAGAATGCATCGAGTTTCAGCAGAACCTCGCTCTTGAACCAACGCTCGTCGCGCCGGGCCGCATGGCACAGCCGCGAATCTGCCGACGAATCGTCGTGGTTGTGGGCCATCTGAGCCACTGGCCGCGCCAAAGCAGCGCGTTCTAGGCGGTTTCGAAGCGACGCCAACAGGATCGGACCCCGCTAACGCTCGCGAGCGCGCTGAGGCTGCCGATGCATGCCTTCCGCCCCTCATGACGCCTCCCGAACTGTCAACTTCCGGTCCGAAGTTGACAGTTGGGGTTAGCATTCCCGGCGGCGGCAGGGCAGCGTCATTTGTAGCTACGCCTCAAAACGGGCCCCGAACGCCTCCGACGAGATGCAGGCAGTCCGGGACGCGGCAGTGGCCGGCAGGCCGCGGTGGCGCCTGGAATCGGCCCCCCGTGGGTCCGGTCCTCCGAGGCTGCGTGGGCGAGCTAAAAGTGCAGCCCTTCGGGTCCCGCATCGGCCGAGCGCGATTCGCTATGAGTCTGCTCAGCAATCGGCTATTGCCGGGCGTCAGTCGCTGAACGACGTTCATGCCTACCATACCGACTCCGCCACAGCGCGACGCCCGATTAGATCTTCGAATCATATCGCCGATTCCAGGTCGATCGTTCAAGGCAACCGCAGCGCGTGCTTCGGGAACTACAAATATTTCCAGACGCTGCTCCATGAAAAGCTAGGGCTACATCGGCGACGGGCTGGTTTCTCGCGCTCACGCGCCCGCGTTGCGACCGCGCGGAAGTAGCCAGACACGCGGTGGCCGTTCGAATCGAAGCCGCGTGCGTGGAGATCCCAGCAGACTTCGCTCGGTGAGCACCGCTTGACATTTGGCGAGACAAGACACCAGACTGTGCAGATGATCTCGGATTTTCGAGGTCGCAGGGCCCACTTTGCTCGAGGTGGTCACGCGCGAAAGCCTCGAAGAGCAAAACAGTCGATGTTGCTCGAAGGTTGACGCGTGCACCGCGCCAACCCTGACACCTTGGGCTTGAACGACCCTGAATTCCAGGCCGTGGTCCGCGTCGCCGCTGACAGCATCGTCCCACCGGAAAAGCTACTTCGCCTGTACAAGGCCGCACTGCAGGCGTTACCGCTTAACGGAGTCTGGTACGAGTGCGGAGTCTACAAGGGTGGATCGGCCATGTTATTGGCCGAGACGATCCGACGTTCCGGGAAGATTGTAGAGCTCCATGTGTTCGACACGTTTTCAGGTATGCCATTCTCCGGAGAACATGACCGCCACGCCGAGGGAACCTTCGGTGACGTGAGCTACGAGGCAGTCGTCAACAAGTTCGCTGGCTACCAAGATGTATATTTCCATGCAGGCGTTATCCCCGCTACGTTCACCTCACGCCGAAGCGACCGCATCGCGTTTGCATACCTCGACGTCGATCAGGAACAGTCTGCGCGTGACTGCTTAGAGTTCGTATGGCCTCGCGTGGTAGTCGGCGGGATCGTCGTCATANNAGCGGGGGGTAACATTTCACGTGCACCCCAACTGTCAGGTCGAGGTTCCCAAGGAATCGTAAGCCCCGCCGGCGTTTGCAACCCCAACCGCTTCCCTGCGCGCCGCGTCGATTTGGATCTCTGCGAGAACGGCAGACACGTCGGATTCGCCCAGCTGGGCCAAAGCAATCCAGGTCCCCTCGACGCGCACGATGTCTAAGTCTAGACTGTCTACGTAGGGCCTTACTCCAACCCAATATGGCGCCGTTTCATAGTAGTCGTGCCAAACGATGATCCCCCCACCGCGCTTTTTAAGAAATCGGAGCGCGCACTCCGTGTCCGCGCGGACACCTTCAAGGGTATGGTCCCCGTCGATGAAGACGATGCCGACGTCAACCAGCGCCTCATAATTCAAGGACGCCGAGTCAGCGTGGAGGACGACGACATTCCTTAACTGGCGCGCGTAGATGCAAAGGTCTTCTGCCGACGGGNNTGCCAATCGTGGCCTGCGCGACGAACGAAGTAGTCAACGCCGTAGACGATTTTGCTCGGATTGCTTCGGGCGAGGTCGCGCGTCGTCAGTCCCTTGTTGCAGCCGATCTCTACGATGTTTCCCTCTGCCCGCTGCGCGAGCCAACAGAGGAACTTGGTCTCCTGTGCTGAGGTCAGCCGGGCAATGGTCTCGTCAAGTTCGATGCTCTGGCTTTCGGCGGGAAGTCGTACCGTCTTGCGACGGGCCCTTACGCTTGGAACCGGTAATCCGTCCATTCTTGCTCCTTTCACATCGCTAAAGAACTTGTAAGCCAACGCCACGAGGTGCGAATCATCGAATCGCGCGTGCCGACACTCCGGAAAGTCTATGCCGAAAGTCCATTGATCGCGAGCAGCAATGTGCCGCTCGTAAACCGATTGTGGATAGAGTAACAACTGCGGCTTGCGCATACACCAGCCCAACATGCTGATTGCACTGTGACACGCTACGATGCCGTCCGCTGACTCGACCAGCGCCGCGACGCCTGGCACGCTGAGGACATCCACGAGGCTGACGCCTTCGCCCGCGACGGGATAATACTCGGCCCTTCCGTGTCGTTCGTACGAGCGACCCACGAAAACTGGGAGAAAACCGCTTTCCCGGGCAACAGCTGCCAGATTGCTGACCAGCTGCGGAGAGAGGTTCCGATCGGCAAGCCCCGCGCCCGGAGCAAAGACGATAACGCGTNNAAGATCTGGCAGCGCGGCGCGGTCTGCCTCTGTCGGATAAAAGCGTACCGGCCTTCCTGTTATGGGGAAGATCGATCGATTGGGAAGGCGGTGCTTTGCGCGCATCACTTGATCCTGCGACGGCAGCCAGTATCCCAAGTTCCTCACGGTCAG
>PKWF01000138.1:0-4133 GCA_003133185.1 Vulcanimicrobiota bacterium
TCGACAAGTATCTCGACTTCGACGAAGTCGTGAGCTACCTCGCCGCCACCGATATCTATCTAACGCCCTATCTCAATCCCGCGCAAATTGTTAGCGGAACGCTCGCCTATGCCGTAGGATGCGGCAAGGCCATCGTCTCGACTCCCTACCTCTACGCGCAAGAGCTCTTGGCGCATAATCGCGGCTTTCTCTGCGATTTCCGCGACGCGTCCTCGATCGCAAGCCGGCTAAATATGCTGCTCGACGATCCAGCCCTACGCCGCGCGACGGAACGGCGCGCTTACCGCTTCGGCCGGCAGATGACCTGGCCGAATGTCGCGATGCAATACGGCCGCCTCTTTAGCGAACTCTGCCCGCGCGGACCGATGGAGCTTGTGAACTCTGCATAAGCGACCCGCCCGAGCGATACCGCCGCTGGACCATCTCACGATACTCACGGATGACGTCGGAATTATTCAGCACGCGCTCGAGACGGTGCCCAATCGCAAGACCGGATACTGCACCGACGACGTGTCACGGGCGTTCATNNCTTACCTATCTGCGTCTCAATCCAGGCGATCGCCTCAGTGCGCGATTGGCCTCGATCTACCTTTCCTTCCTCGTGCACGCGCAGATGGAGGACGGCCGATTTCATAATTTCATGGATTACGATCGCCGCTGGAGCGACGAAGTGGGCACGCCCGATAGCTGCGGCCGCGCGATTTGGGCTCTCGGCTACGGCCTCGCAAACGCACCGTCGCCGCCTTGGCCCCGCGTCTGCGCCGCGGCTCTCGATCGCGCGCTTCCCACGGTGGGGTCGCTGGGGCACATCCGGTCTCGAGCCTACGCGGCGATCGGTCTAGCACACGCCTATACGGCCGCGAAGGATTCCAAATATGCCGATGCGTTGCGATCGCTGGCCGATGAACTGCGCAACGCCTATGAAGCGACGGCCTCCGACGACTGGCAATGGTTCGAAAATGCGATGTTTTACGACAACGCGCGCCTTTGCGAAGCGATGATCCGCGCCGGCGGGGCTCTCTCGGAGCCGCGTTTTCACGAGATCGGTCTGCGGACTCTTGCGTTCTACGAAAAAGTCACCACGGAAAACGGCGTCCACGTTCCAATCGGGAACCAAGGCTGGTATTACCATGGGGGACATCGTGCCCGGTACGCGCAGCAACCCCTGGAAGCTTGCGCGATGGTGAAAGCCGAGCTTGCGGCCTTCGATCTGACCGGCGATGTGGGGCACTTTGCCTCCGCCGAACTCGCGATGGAATGGTACTACGGGAAGAACTCGCGAGGCATCGTGATGGCGCAGGGCGGTGGATGCTGCGACGGCCTGGAAGAAGACGCCGTCAACACCAATATGGGTGCCGAATCCACCCTGGCATTGCTTGCGGCGGCTTATGCGCTCGCCCTCCGACGGGAGCGAGTGCTTCGCGCGGTGCGTTGACCCTGCTGTAAACGTAGCAGTTTTGCCGTTAACAAGGCATTAATCACGCTCGCGGCGAACCGCGATAAATGCTCCTGGAAACGGAAATCCTCAACGACGTGCAGTCTGCCGCCGTCCGGCAGACCGATGGTCCCGTTTTGATATTCGCTGGGGCCGGCAGCGGAAAAACTCGTGTCCTGACGCACCGCATCGCCTACCTTCTCGGCGAGATGCGCGTCGCTCCGGATCGCATTCTCGCCGTAACCTTCACGAACAAGGCAGCGGGCGAGATGAAGTCGCGCTTGCAAAACATGGTCGGCGCCGTCGCGCGCGACCTATGGGTTGGAACGTTTCACGCCATGTGCGTGCGCATCTTGCGTCGCGATGGATCTCGAATCGGCATCGCGCCGACGTTTGCGGTCATCGACGACGCCGATCAGCGCCAGCTCATTCGAGAGATTCTCGACGATCTCGACTACGACGAACGTCAGCTCACGCCGGGCGCCTGCCTTGCCGAAATCGACAAGGCGAAGAACGCGCTCGTGTGGCCGACCGAGTATGCGCAGAAGCAAACTTCGTTTCTCGGGGAGCGTCTTGCCAACGTCTACACGGAGTACCAGCGCCGGCTCAACGAATCCAACTCGTTGGATTTCGACGATCTAATCGTACGAACGATCGACCTTCTCGAGCGCGACAAAACCGTTCGCGAGAAGTACCAGCGCAAGTTCGAATACGTCCTGGTAGACGAGTATCAGGACGTCAACGCCGCCCAATACCGTTTGGTCGCGCTCTTGGCCGCCCACCACGGCAACATCACGGTGGTCGGAGACGACGATCAATCGATCTATTCGTGGCGCGGAAGCGATTACCGGATGATCTTGCGCTTCGAAGAGGATTTTCCGGGCGCCGCCGTCTTCAAGCTCGAAGAGAACTATCGGAGTTCGGGGCGCATTCTCGACGCTGCCAACACGCTGGTCGCCAACAATCGCTCCCGAGCCGCGAAGAAGCTTTTTACCTCGCGCGGTGAGGGCGACCCGATTACGGTTTATCCGGCGGCCACCGAGCGCGACGAGGCTCGCTACGTCGTCGAAAAGGTCAAGGGCCTCGTGCGCGAGGGCGCGGCCTATCGCGACTTTGTCGTTCTCTATCGCACCAACGCGCAGTCGCGCGTTTTCGAAGAGGCGCTGCTCGCCGAGGGAATTCCCTATCGCGTTATCGGCGGCGTCGGTTTCTACGCGCGCACCGAGATCAAGGACGTCGTCGCGTACCTGCGTTACATCATGAACTCTTCGGATGCGCTGGCGTTCAAGCGAATCGTCAACGTACCGCGGCGCGGCATCGGGCAGCAGACGCTCTCGGCGCTCGTCCAAGCGGCGAATACGTCGCGCGTTTCCGTCGGCGCGGCGATCTTCAACGGCGAGCTGTTGCGCTCGGCCGTTCCCAAAAAACTCAAGGAGCTCGAACGTTTCGCCGAGCTCATCGGCGACTTGCGCGCACGCGCGGAGGGCATGGCGATTGCCGATCTTCTGGTCGCGGTCATGGAAGATTCGGGATACGTTCGCGAACTTCAAAGCGAAGACACGCACGACGCCCGCGCGCGTTTGGAAAACCTTCAGGAGTTGGTTGGCGTGGCGCGCGACTACGAAGCCACCGACGAAGAGCCGTCATTGGCTGGTTTCCTCGCGAACATCGCGCTCGTGAGCGATCTGGACGCCCTCGAGGAAGATGCCTCCTACGTCACGCTGATGACGCTGCACAGCGCGAAGGGCCTGGAGTTTTCCAGCGTTTTCCTCACGGGTCTGGAGGAGGGCGTCTTCCCGCACAGCCGTGCGCTTACAGAAGTGGCGGAGCTCGAAGAAGAGCGGCGTCTGGCCTATGTCGGCATCACGCGCGCCATCGATCGTCTGTTCCTCACCTATGCCGCTCGGCGCGCTCTCTTCGGCAACACGTACGCCTACCCGAAGTCGCGCTTCATCGAGGAGCTGCCTTCACTCGAGATTTTGGAGAGCGATAGCGTTCCGCTCGCGCGTCCGGCCGGCGGACGGTGGCGCGAAGTGGCAATACACGAGTCGGCCGGCGCGGGCGTGCATCTCGGCCTCGAAGCGGGCGATCGCGTGCGTCATCCAAAGTGGGGCGAGGGCTGCATCGACAATATCGTTGGAGCCGGCGGCGACGGCCTCGTAACGATTGACTTTCCCAACGTGGGTCAGAAGATGCTGATGCTCAAGTACGCGCCGCTCGAAAAACTCTAACCCCGTAACCGGTCGAAGATGTCATCCTGAGCTTGTCGAAGGATGAAGAAGATGACGGTTCGGGTTGCGGTGGCAGGCACCATGGGGCGTATGGGTACGATCGCGCGAGAAGCGCTCCAACAAAGCGGGGAGTATTGCTGCGGGCTTTCGCGCCGCGCGGATCCCGAGCATGCGATCTTCGATACTTTCGACCGGGTTCTCGCGTGCAAACCCGACGTGCTGCTCGATCTGACGACGCAGCCGGGCAGCTACCAGATCGCGATCGAAGCCGTCGTGCACGGGCTGCATACGGTCGTGGGCGCAAGCGGATGGAGCGACGAGCAACGCATCGCGTTGGGAGCGGTTGCGGAGCAGCACGGCGTCGGCGCGCTCATCGTTCCAAACTTCTCGCTGGGTGCGATGTTGATGATGCGCTTTGCGCAACAAGCAGCGCGCTACTTTCCCGACGCCGAAATCATCGAGCTGCA
>PKWF01000138.1:4148-7211 GCA_003133185.1 Vulcanimicrobiota bacterium
GCCGCCGTTCGGGCCGTCGTGCATCGCCGGGGGCTTGCGATCGGTTTGGACTCAGTTTTCAGCGAGAGCGTATGAACGTCGCCGTCGTCGGTGCGACCGGTGCGGTTGGTGAAACGATCGTACAGGTGCTCGAAGAGCGCAAGGTTCCCATCGCGCAGCTTGGTCCGTTTGCCTCTCGCGACCGCTCCGAAGCCGTGCGTTTTCGCGGCGACCGGCTGGACGTGCGCACGGCATCGGATGAATCGCTGCGCGGTTTTGACGTCGTCTTCTTCGCCGGGGGCGAAGATGCCAGCGAAAAATATGCGCCGGGACTGCTCGAACGAGGCATAGTCGTCATCGACAACAGCGCCTTCTTCCGCATGCAGCACGGCGTGCCGCTGATCGTTCCGGAAGTCAATGGGGACACGGTGCGGCCGGAACAGCGGCTCTTCCCGGTCGCGAACTGCACGGCGATCATTCTCTGCACGGCGTTGCGGCCAATTCGCGACGTCGCCGGCCTAAAGTGCGTACGCGTCGCGACGTATCAAGCGGCCAGTGGCGCCGGTCGCGCGGGGCTCGAGGAGCTGGCCGCGGACGAGCGCGCGCTCGTGGCCGGCGAGCCCGAGCCGGCGGGCTCGGTTTTTCCGCGCCCGCTGGGGCGCAACGTCGTGCCGCAGGTCGGCTCATTCGACGCCGATGGATGGAGCGGCGAGGAACGTAAGGTGCGTGACGAGAGCAAGAAGATGCTCGGCCTGCCCGAACTCCAAGTCAGCGTCACGGCCGTACGCGTCCCGGTGCGCACCGCGCATAGCGAGGCAGTTTTTGTCGAGACGCAGCGCGAGACCCGTTGCGCCGAGCTTGCATCGGCGTTCGAAGCCTCGCGCGGCATCGTCTTTCATCGTGACGGCATCGTNNCCCCGAGAACGTTTGCGTTGTGGTGCGTGGGCGATCAGCTGCGCAAAGGCGCCGCGACCAATGCCGTGCAGATTCTCGAGCTGCTGCTCGAGAAAGGTTACGTCGCGGCATGAATGTCACGTCCCAAAAAGTGGCGGTGTTAAAGTTCGGCGGAACCTCCGTGGGCACGCCCGAGCAGCGACAGATCGCCTACCAACGGGTGCGCGACGCCCAAGAGGCCGGCTTTGCCACCGTCGCGGTCGTCTCCGCGATGGGCCGTTTTCCCGAGCCCTATGCGACCGACTCGCTGCTCTCGCTGGTCGCCGGCCGCAGCGGAACTGCTAATACCGATCTGCTGCTCTCCGCCGGAGAGCTCGTTGCGGCGGCCGTCTTTGCCGACGAGTTAAGCGCCGAAGGCGTGCCCGCCGTGGCGCTTTCGGGCGGTCAGGCGGGTATCGTAACCAACGAGCGCCCCGGCGACGCAACGATTCTCCGCGTCGAGCCACACGCGATCCGCGAGCTGCTGGAACGCGGAACGGTTCCCGTGATCGCCGGATTTCAGGGGGTCGCACAAGATGGCACGGTGACGACGCTCGGCCGCGGCGGCACGGATCTTTCGGCGATCGCTATCGGACATGCGCTCGAAGCGCAACGCGTGGACATCTACACCGACGTAAGCGGCGCGATGACCGCCGATCCGCGGCGCATCGCTGCGGCGCGAACGATCGAGCGCGCCTCGCTGGCGGAAATGACCGAGCTGGCTAACCACGGCGCGAAGGTCATGCATTCGAAAGCCGCGCAATACGCGAGCCGAACCGGGACCCGCTATGCCGTGAAGGGTCTGCACAGCGACCAGGGGACGCTCGTGGACGAAAACGTCGATCATCACCGGCCGGTAACCGGGGTAACGTCTTCGGGGCGCGTGACGTGGGTTCGAATCATTCGGGGCGACATCGAATCGCCGAGCCACCGCATGGAGACCGAGCTGGAGATGTTTCGACGGGTNNGTCGAAGGCGATCGCGGTAACGAGATACGGCGTCTGCTTAGCGATTTGAATCTCGCGGTGCGCGTGCGCGAAGGTTGTTCGAAGCTTTCGGTCGTCGGTACCGGGATGCGCGACGCGCCCGGAGTCGTGCATCAGGTGGCCGTAGCGCTCTCGCGAGCCGATGTCGAGATCATCCATTGCACGGACAGCAACGTAACGATTTCCATTCTCGTTCCCGCTGCGGAGGCCGAGCGCGCCGAGACCGCAGTCCACGCGCAGTTTTGCCTCGACCGAGGAGACCCCGTCCTATGAACGCACAACTCGGAGTCATTCTCACCGCGATGGTGACGCCGTTCGACGTACGAGGCGAGCTGGACTTAAACGAAGCCGGCCGTTTGGCGCGCTGGCTGGTCGATCGCGGAAACGACGGTTTGATCGTTGCCGGCTCGACCGGCGAAGGGCAGACGCTCGAACCGGCCGAGCGCGTGGCGCTCTACAAAGCGGTAAAAACGGCCGTCGGCAGCGACGCATTCGTGATCGCAAACTCCGGAACGAACGCGACCCGTGAGTCGGTCCGCGCGACGCAGGAGGCCACGGAGGCTGGCGTCGACGCGATCCTCGCCGTCGTACCCTATTACAACAAACCAACGCAGAGCGGAATGCTCGGCCATTTCGGCGCGATTGCACGGGCAACGCCTCTTCCCATCGTCATCTACAATATTCCGGGGCGTACGGCCGCCAATATGCTGCCCGAAACGCTGCTCGAGCTTGCACGCCGGCACGCCAACATCGTGGGCGTCAAAGAGTCGAGCGGCGATCTCAAACAGATTGGAATGATTTTGCGCGACCGCGCTGAGGATTTCATCGTGTGGTCGGGCGACGACCATCTGTTCCTTCCCTGCTTAGCGCTCGGTGGCGATGGCGTCGTCGGCGTTGCGTCGCATCTCTGTTCTCGCGAATACCGCGCGATGCTGGACGCCTATCGGAGCGGTCGCGTGGAAGAGGCGGCGCAAATTCACGCATCGCTCTTGCCGCTGATCGACGCGCTCTTTGCCACGACGAGCCCGATCCCGGTGAAATGGGCGATGGGGCAGCTGGGCTTCAACGTCGGAGCGTGCCGCCTTCCGCTCGACGAGATACCGCAGAGCGTCGCGGATCGTTTGCGGCCCTTCCTCGCGGCGTACGCGTCGCACGCCGTCGAGTC
>PKWF01000138.1:7233-11086 GCA_003133185.1 Vulcanimicrobiota bacterium
CGCCCTTTCGCTCTGCGACACCGTTGGTTTGCTGACGGTGGCTCGCCGCCGAGGCGCGCCGCTTCGCGAGCGCGTCACGGGCGTCGAACTCCTGGAGCATCTCTGCGAGGGTGCGGCCGCGGCGGGCCTGCCGGTCTATTTTTTGGGCGGCTCGCCCGGCGTCGCGGCCGACGCGGCCGCGATCTTGGAAGTGCGCTATCCCGGATTGCAGATCGCCGGTACGCACGACGGATTTTTCACCGACGAGCAGACGCCCGCGATCGTGCAAAGCATCGCCGCCGGTGGTGCGCGCCTGCTCTTCGCCGGCATGGGATCTCCACGGCAAGAGTTTTGGCTCGCCGAGCATCTCCGTGAAACCGGCTGCGGCGCGGGCGTTGGAGTCGGAGGTTCGTTCGACGTGATCTCGGGACGCGTCACGCGCGCGCCGCGGATCGCGCGCCGGCTCGGCCTCGAATGGCTCTACCGGCTTATCACGGAACCGCGNNCGGTGAAAGCGATGATTCTCGCGGGCGGACTGTCGACCAGGCTCTATCCGCTCACGAAATCCGTTCCCAAGCCGCTCGTGCCGGTCGCCGGCGTTCCGAATGCCGCGCATTTGATGCACTATCTCAAGGCGTACGGCTTTGATGAAATTGCGATCAACGTCCACTATCTCGCCGATGCAATCGTCGAAGCACTCGGCGACGGCTCGCGCTACGGCGTGAAGCTGCACTACTCGTACGAAAGCGAGCTGCTCGGAAGCGCCGGCGGCCTCAAGAAGGTGCAAGAGTTCTTCGACGACGAGCCCTTCGCCGTGATCGGCTGCGACGAAGTTACCGATATTCGGTTGGACAAGTTACTCGAGTTTCATCGCGATCGAGCGGCGATTGCGACGATCGGTCTCGTCGAATGCGACGTGGTCGATCAGTACGGTGTTGTGGTGCTCGACGAGCGCGCGAAGATTGTCGGCTTTCAAGAGAAACCGGCGCGGGGGATGGAGCGGAGCAAGTTAGCCAACACCGGCGTCTACGTCTTTTCGCCCGAGATTTTCGAGCATATCCCGCGAGCCGAGTTCTACGATTTCGGCAAACAGGTCTTTCCGGCGCTGCAGAGCGCGGGAGGCGCCTTCTATGGATTTCACGCACGCGGCGCATACTGGGCCGATATCGGCACGCCCGGTGAATACCGGCGCGCGAGTTACGACGTCCTCGAGGGCGTCGTGCAGATTCCCAAGACCACGGCGAATGGTATCGACTCCTCCGCGCGGCTCGGCAGCAACGTGCGCATCGAAGGTCCGGTGCGGATCGGCGCGGCGGCGACGATCGCCGACAACGTGTCGATCGTGGGCCCGAGTATCATCGGTGATCGCGTACGCGTCGATGCCGCGGTGACGCTCGAGCGCAGTATCCTTTGGAACGGCGCGACCATCGGCGCGCGAGCGAGTCTGCGCGACACGATCGTTGGTACCGGCTACGTCGTCCAGCCCGAAAGCGTGCTCGACGACGCGCTCGTTGCCGTGGAGGCCTCAAGCTAGACGTTCCGTTGCCGCGGCGTGATCGAGTGGCATGGATTGGCGCCCGCTGCTCGACTTCGTCTTCCCGGCGCAATGCGCGAGCTGCAATGCCATCGGTTCCGGCCTTTGCAACGCATGCCGCCCAACGGGGAAAGCCGTTGCAGTTTATCTTCCGTCGCTGCGGGTTGCGGCCGTTGCCGCGTACGAAGGCACCCTTCGCACGGCGGTGCTCGCGCTCAAGGATGGGCGCCGAGACGTCGCCGAGGCGTTAGGACGCATAACGGCGCCCTTAGTTCCGGGCGGTGCGACCCTCGTTCCGGTCCCGACGACCATAAAACGCCGGCGCGTGCGCGGTTTCGACGGCGTCGCGCTCGTGGCTCGTTGCGCGGCTGCAATCGCCGGCGCCCGGGTGCTTCTGGCGTTGGATCAGCGATCGGGCGACGCGCAGCGCGGACGGTCGCGAGCGCAACGCCTTGCCGCCCAGGGACGATTTGCGTGTAATGCGGCCGGCGTTGCGGGCCGGCGCGTGACGCTCTTCGACGACGTCTGCACGACCGGATCGACGCTTCGAGATTGCGCCGATGCGATTCGCGAAGCCGGCGGACTCGTGGACGATGCGATAGTGGTCGCCGTGGCGAAGAGCCCCCACCCGTGGAGCAACTCCATCACCCGCTGACGCCACTCGACGAGCTGTACTTGCAACGTGCCTACGAGCTCGCGGCCCGCGGAATCGGCAGCACCTCTCCGAATCCGCCCGTCGGCGCGGTGGTCGTGCGCGATAATCGAATCGTTGGCGAAGGTTACCATCATCGCGCGGGCGACGCGCATGCGGAGGCCAACGCGTTGCGTCAAGCCGCGCGCGATGCCCGCGGCGCTACGCTCTATGTATCGCTCGAACCGTGCCGGCACGTCGGCCGCACGCCGCCCTGCGCGCAGGCGGTCGTCGAAGCCGGGATCGTTCGAGTCGTCGCAGGTACTCTCGACCCGACCCTGCTCGGCGGTGCCGCCGAGTTACGAGAACGCGGCGTCGATGTTGCGGTCGCGCAAGATCCGGTCGCTCGCGACTTAATCGAAGCCTTCGCTCGCGCGGGCACGCTGCAGCGCCCGTACGTTGCACTGAAAATGGCGATGTCGCTCGATGGGGCAATCGCGAGCCGGCCCGGCGTCGAGCAGCAGCTGACCTCGCAAGAGGCGCGGCGTTACGTGCGCGANNACGGTCCGGCCCGCGCATCATCGCCTCCGTCCCTACGTGCGCGTCGTTGTTTGCCAAACCGAGGGCGTCAGCGCGCGCAGCGGAATCTTCGGTATCGAAGAAGGTTACGCAAGGAGCGTCGTGCTCGCGCCCAGCGGCCTGGCAAATCGTTTGAACGAACTCCGCAGCGTTGCCGACGTGATCGGAGTTGGGCCGCCGGAGAGTCTCCGGCTCGATTTGCCGCAAGCCCTCGAAGCGTTGCGCGAGCGCGGCATTTACAGCGTCTTGTGTGAGGGTGGCCCCACGCTGGCAGACCGCTTGATCGCCGCCGGGCAAGTGGATCGTTTCTACTGGGCCGTCGCGCCGCTCTTTCTGCGAACTCAAGGCGCGGTGCCGGTACTCGCGCGTGCGGATTTGCTTCGCGAGAGCGTACGGCTGCAGTTCGACCGCATCGAGCGGACGGGTGAGGACATTATGATCAGCGGAACGTTTGCGCATGTTTAGCGGATTGATCCGGTATCGCGGCAATGTCATCCTGAGCGCAGTCGTCCTTCGACAGGCTCAGGATGACAGCGCTCAGGGCGACAATGCGGGCGGTGCGACATTGGTCGTGCGGTGCGAGGGCGTAGAGTTGGAACGGCCGTTGCCCGGCGACTCAATCGCTATCGACGGCGTCTGCCTCACCGCAACCGCGCTGGACGGAGATGCGGTTGCGTTCGACGTGGTTCCTGAAACACTCGCATGCAGTACCCTGGGAGAGCGGAAAGCGGGCGACGCCGTCAACGTGGAGTACGCGTTGCGCGTCGGCGACCGCCTCGGCGGCCATTTTGTCTATGGTCACGTGGATGCCGCCGCGCTCGTACTCTCGCGCACCCCAGAGGGGCAGGGCGAGCGCATGCGCGTCGAGTCGCCGCCGGCGATCGCGAGCATGATTGCACCCAAGGCTTTCATCGCGGTGGATGGCGTCAGCCTAACCGTTGCCGCGACCGGCGACGGCTGGTTCGAGCTGGCGCTCATCCCTGAAACGNNACGCTTCCCGCCGGAGCGCGCACGTTCGAAGCGCGCCTGCAGGTGCAATGGGCCGACGTTGACATCGTAGGCATCATGTACTTCGCGGCCTATCCGCGCTTTGCCGAGTACGCAGAAATGCAGCTCTTCGCCGAGCTGGG
>PKWF01000241.1:0-4869 GCA_003133185.1 Vulcanimicrobiota bacterium
ACCGCCAGTTGATTTCCAACGATGTCGTCTTCGCTTGCAGCTTCGCATGGAACGTCGAGCGGGCTCTCGAGCCAGCAATGCGGTGGCTGCGAAAAAGGCGCGTAGGCCGGCTGCGCGGTGGCAATGGCGCGAACGACCGCACTCGAGCGGACGATAAAGTGGTGCTCCCCGCTCTGACGCAGCGTCGCTAGGCCTCCGAGATGATCGACGTTCGCATCGGTGAAGAGCATGCCGGCAATGGGCGTGCCGCGTGGCTTGCACGGATGCAACGGCGCAAAGGCTTGGATCTGCGATCCGATATCGGGCGAACAGTTGAGCAGGAGCCAGCGTTTGCCGTCCGCGCTCACCGCGAGCCCTGATTGCGTGCGTTGTGCGTGGCGTCCCGCGCGGGCCGCCGTGCAGTTGTCGCACGCGCAGTTCCACTGCGGCACGCCGCCGCCGGCCGCCGAACCGAGCACGCGGACGATCACGCCCGGCGATAGACCGGTTCGGCCCCGGACGTGCCTTCGCGTAGTGAAGCGATAGCCGCGTGATCGGGGCTCAGCGAACAGGCCGGGTCCGTCACGCCGGGGTCGCCCGTGATCAAGTACGCTTGGCACCGGCAACCACCCCAATCTAACTCGCGACGATCGCACGAGCGGCACGGCTCGGGCATCCAATCGGTGCCGCGATAGCGTGCGAACGATGCGGAATCGCGCCAGATCTCCCCGAGCGCGCGATCTCGCACGTTCTCAAACGTCAACGTGGTAATTCCAGCCGCCGCTGGGCACGGCAAGGCGTAGCCGTTGGGCGTGACGGTAATGAACTGACGACCCCACCCGTTCATGCACGGTTTGGGAAAATCGCCGAAGTAATCCGGAAGCACGTAGACGATCTCCATGGATCCGCGTAGCCGCTCGCGAGCCGCGGTGACGACGTCTTCGCCATGGCGAACCTGCTCCAGCGTCGGCATCAGCGCGGTGCGGTTGCGATAGGCCCAACCGTAGAACTGCACGTTGGCCAGCTCGAGCCGGCGAATTCCGAGACGCTGCGCGTAATCGATGACCTCCTCGATTGAATCGTGATTCAAGCGGTGCAGCACGCAGTTGAGCGTGAGCGCGACGTCGCGCGATAGCACGCGCCGCAGCGCGTCGGCCTTCTTGTCGTGGACGGTCGCGCCGGCGATGCGGTCGGCGAGCGCTGCTTGCGGAGCCTGAATACTAATCTGCACGTGATCGAGACCGCCGACGACCAACCGGTCGAGCAATTCGTCGTCGAGAAACGTTCCCTGCGTAATCAGGTTCGTGTAGAGCCCGAAGCCGGCCGCGGACTCTACCAGCGCAACGAGATCGGGGCGCAGCGTCGGCTCGCCGCCGGAAAAGTGCGCCTGAACCACGCCAAGATCGGCAGCGGCCTGCAACACGCCGCTCCATTGGCCGGTCGTCAGCTCGTCGCGGTACGCTCGCAGATCGAGCGGGTTGTAGCAATAGGGACACTGCAGATTGCAGCGGTAGGTAAGCTCGCACAGCAGCGACAACGGCCTGAGCTGCTCGTTCACTGAACGAGCCCACGCTGCTCGAGCCGCTCGAAGAGTTCGAAGAGATCCTCGCCGGCGCGGTCGGCGCTCACGTCGAATCGCGCGGCCACGTCGCCGACGATCTCTGCCAGCGGGCGCGTTCCGTCGACCAGTTCTAGCGCCGCCGCCGCGGAGGCGTTGAGAACGAGCGCGCCTTCGGGGATCAGCAGCATGATGCTGCCGTTTCCGTCGTGCCGCAGCTTGACGCCCTTACCGAAGCGNNTTCGACGTCGGGCGTCGTCGCTTCTTGCAGCACCCACGATAACGCCGACTCGGCATCTCGCTTCGCCAGCGGAATTCGGTTTTGAAAGTACGCCAGACCCGAGCGATCGATCCACGGATACTTTTCGATAATCGCCGCGACTCTGGCCGTCATGACCGGGGGCCCGAAAAGCTCGGTGAGGGACGAGGCTACCGCGTCGATCCAGGGCCGAGTGCGGGCGAACGTAACGTAGGCATCGACGGCGAACCGGGTTCCCGGTGCGACCGCGTCTTCGGAGAGCACCGCGGCTTCGTCGAGCCCGACGGCTCGCGCGAGCGCCAGCCACGAGACGGTGCCGCCCTCGCCGTCCGCGGCGCCGTCGTGATCGTAGATGCGAGAAATCCATGCCCGCCTATACGATGCGGAGGGCAGGTTTGCAAGAATCGCCGCGTCCTTTACGGGAATTTGCTTNNCCGGCGACGAGCCGCCGATGAAACGGATGCTTGTCGTGGTAGCGCTCCTCGCCGACGGCATAAAGCCGGGCGAGAAGCGCGGAATCGGCCGTCGTTGCGGAGGTTAGAGCTTGGGTTCGCGCACCGGCGCGCTAAGGTAAGCCGTTACCTCGGCGCCGAGCTGATGCTCTTGAAAATCGGGGCGCTCCCATGGCGCGCGCTTCTCTTTCATCTAGATTCTCCTGGGCACAGAGCCCGTTCAGGTGACTATACAGTATTGGGAAGTTATACGGCTTTCGGCGGCCGCCTCTATGCTCCGCCGCTGGAGTAATCCGCGGTCCCGGCAAACGGACGAACGCTTGCATAGGCGAGCTTTTGACGCATGAGCCGGCTAGGAATCCGGACGCGATCTGCCAAGCGCAAAAGGGCTAAGAGCTCGACGTGCCACCATGTCATGTCGATCTCGAACCAACGCAGACCGTGGCGTGCCGAAAACGGAAAGGCGTGGTGGTTGTTGTGCCATCCCTCGCCAAAAGAGAGTAGCGCGACCCACCAGCAGTTCGTCGAGCAGTCGGTGGTCCGATAAGTTCGATAGCCGAGCATATGGGCGGCGCTGTTCACCAGCCACGTCGAGTGATATGCGATCACGAGGCGGACGAAGACGCCCCAAACGACCCAGGCCCAGCCGCCCAAAAAGAAGAGCGCCCCCGCGAGCGCGAGCTGAAGCGGAAGACCCAAATGCTGCAACGCTCGGTAGAACGGATCGGCGTAAAGATCCGGAGCGTAGCGCGCGATCTCTTCGTCCGACGGCATATCGAGGTTCTGGCGGTAGAGCCAATCGATGTGCGCCCAGCGAAAGCCGAGCCGGATGTTATGCGGATCGCCCTCGTCGTCGGCATGGGCGTGGTGTTTGCGATGAATGGCGACCCAACGAATCGGATCGCCTTGGAGCGCGAGCGTTCCAAAGATCGCGAAAAGATATTCGAGTGGCTTGCGCAAGCGAACGCTGCGATGTGTCAGTACACGGTGATAGCACAGCGTCACACCCAAGACGCCGGTGAGATAAGAGAGGATCGCCGCGACGGCGATATCCGAAAAATGAAAAAACGCCGGCACGAAAGCGGCNNACCGGCTTGTCGCCTCGCGGCTGAAACGGAACCTCGGCAACGCCGCCGCACTGGCTGCAAGTCGCCTTGAACATTTCCCGTTGGCTTGTGCTGCGGGCGCCACCGCCGTTTGGCGAGCGACCGGCTTTGCGCGCGGCACGGCAGTCCGTGCAGCGACTTGGCTTATTCGTAAAGCCCTTCATTGCGAAAAATTCTTGTTCCCCGGCAGTGAACGGAAACTGTTGTCCGCAGTCAACGCAGGTGAGCATTTCGTCTGTATACATGTAGCGAGCGAATCTCCTAGATTAAGTAAGGTTGTTCTCCGGATCCGACTCGCTTCAGTGCCATTGGGACCTTTGCGGACTTCGAAGCCTGGGTAACTCGTCCACTATACACCATTCGGAGGCCAGCGTCACTGAATTCCGCCCCTTGGCCGCCAGGAGCGTCCGCCGGGCAATCCGAACGTACGTTCCGAAAATCCGGCCTCCGAGCCAGTCTCGGGCCCGGTGGTGGAGCGACCTCGCCCCACCTGGCTAGGGTTTTGCGGCCCTCGCGGGACCTGCGAAACCGGCAACCACCTAGTCGAAAGGACGCTATGCCACCAAGCAAAACTAAGCGCGCCGTCAAAGACCGGCGCCCCAAACGCAAGCCCTGCGGGTTCTGCACCGATCGGGCGATCGCGGTAAGCTACCGCGATACGGGCCGCCTGAAAAAGTACGTCTCCGAGCGTGGAAAAATCGTGCCGCGGCGCATCTCGGGAAACTGCGCGAAGCACCAGCGGATGCTGACCGTGGCGGTCAAGCGGGCGCGCCTCATCGCCTTCCTTCCGTTCGGCTCCGAATAGCCGCCGTGAAGCTCGTTCTTTTCAGTGATGTCAAAGCGCTCGGCCGCAAGGGCGACGTCGTCGACGTCGCCGACGGCTACGCCCGCAACTTCTTGCTTCCGCGTAAACTCGCCGGCGAAGCCGACAAAGGCGCGCTGGCACAGATCGAAGCCCAACATAAAGCGAAAGCGCGCCGTGAGGCAAACGAGCTAGCCGAGGCTAAGGCGCTCGCGGTGCGTATCGAAGCCGCAAAGTTTGCCGTGCGCGCGAAAGCCGGTGGAAACGGAAAGCTCTTCGGNNGCATAAAATCGAGCTGGTCGATCAAATTAAGGCGCTCGGATCCTACTCGGTCGAAATCAAGCTTCACAAGAGCGTCGTCGCCAAAACCAAGGTGGACGTCGTGGCCGCCTAAGGAGCTCCTTCCCTGTGGTGCAGCAGGTCTACGCGGCCCGCTTTCGACGAAAGTTCGGCGCCGAAGATGAGTTGAGCCGGTACGTCAGCGCGCTCTACGACATGCTCGCCTCGGTAATCGGCCAGGACAAAGTCGTATTGCGAGCGGGCAAAGTCAGCGCTCTCAAGATGATGCGTTCGCAGAATCTGCCGGATCGGCTTTGCGGATTGCAGCGCCTTGTCTTCGAGGACCCGACGCTCGAGCGCGTGACGACTCGCGCTCAACAGCGCAAGGCGATCGCCGAGATCGAAGAGGCAATGGCCGACGTCATTGCGCAGCG
>PKWF01000241.1:4881-5123 GCA_003133185.1 Vulcanimicrobiota bacterium
CTCGCACAGCTGCGTCCTCAAACGCTGCGCGACGTCGTCGGCCAAGAGTCGGCGATTCGAGCGTTGCTCGCCAAGATCAGCTCGCCGTATCCGCAGCACGCCATTCTCTACGGCCCGCCGGGCGTGGGCAAGACGACGGTCGCGCGTCTCGCGCTGGAGGTCGCAAAGTCGCGGCCGTACACGCCGTTTGCAAAGGATGCGCCATTCGTGGAGGCGAGCGGGACGACGCTGCGATGGGATCC
>PKWF01000298.1:0-5306 GCA_003133185.1 Vulcanimicrobiota bacterium
GAGCCGGCACGCTCGATGCCGATTCTCGCCACCTCCCTATGGCTAGCCGCACAATTCAATCTTCCGGTTCGCGTTTTTGAGATCGCCGCCAGCGCGGGGTTGAACTTGCGATTTGACCGCTACCGATACGAGGAGCCTAACTGGTCCTGGGGCGACCCCGATTCGGCGTTGGTTCTTCGCAACCGCGTAACAAAAGGACGCCCGAAACATCTAGGCGCGGCTCTCAATGTGACCGAGCGGCGTGGCTGCGACCTCAATCCGCTTGATTTGAATAGTAAGAGCGATAGATTAAGGCTGCAGTCTTTCGTTTGGCCGGACCAGGCGGATCGGTTGGATCGCCTGCGGGCCGCAATTCAGGCCGCCGCGGATATCCCGATTAACATCGACGCCGAAGGCTTCTCGACGTGGCTGCGGCGCGAAGCGAGATGCCGCGACGGGTATGTGACGGTGATCGTGCACACACTCCTAGAAGAGCATCTGTCGGCAGAGGAATGCGCAGAGCTGAACCAAGCAATAGCTGCGTGCGCCGAAGAAGCATCTCCACGAGCCCCGCTCGCACGCGTCAGCATGGAGCTGAAACAGGGCAGGTATTTCACGGAGGTCACAACATGGTCCGCTTCTAGCTTAACAACCACAATTTGTACCTCTGACGGGCACGCACAGCGAATCACCTGGATGTAAGATACGAGTCTGCCGCGATCCGGATGCCTTCGGAATAGGGTGTTCCCGCGAAGCCAAACTCGGAAAAGAATTTGCTCGAGTCGAAGAGATAGGGTCGATCGCTCTGATAGAGCATCTCGTACGACTCGCGAACGCGCGGGTCGAACAATCCCGCCACCCGGAGCAACGGCTTACTTAGTACTCGATACTTCGGCAAGACGCCAAAGTCCGCAGCGGCCATCTCGATGAACTCCTTGCCCGTCGGCGGAGCGGGCATCGTCGGCAGATGCCACACTTGGTTCCACGCCGTTTCGCGCTCCGCAAGCATTGCCACACCACGCGCCGCATCGGAAGTAAACGTGAGCGAGTGCGGCACCAAGGCGTTCACGAGCCACGAGGCCGTAGCTCCTTTCGCGAGCGGCTCGAAGACCAGAACGTTGGGCACGCCATTGGTCATACGAGGTCCATAGAAGTCCGCCGACCGAGCGATCATCGCCACCAGGTTGCCCTCTTTGACTTGCTCCATGAGCGCACTTGCGATCTCCACGCGGATTGCGCCCTTCTTACTGCAAGGTGCGTAAGGCGTCTGCTCCGTCATCGGGCCGTCCACTCTCCCATACGCGTAGACGTTGTCGAAGAAGATCAGCCTCGCTCGTGCTCGTCTGCACGCCTCGATCGTGTTTGCCATGATCCGCGGCCAGAGTTCCCGCCAGACCGCGAGATCGTACTTGAGCCCGACGAGGAGAAACGCGACGGTGCAGCCCGACACAGCCTCAATGGTCTGCTGGCGATCGGAGAGGTCGGCCGCGAATACCTCGGCTCCGCCAACCGGCCGCGGATTACGTCCCACCACACGGAACGACGCGTTCTTATCGGCGAGAATTGCGGCAAGCTCATCCCCGACCGAGCCGCCCGCACCAAGGATTGCCATCATGATTGGGTCAGCCTATCTTGTTTGCCGCGGCCTTGCAAGCTTGATAGGCAGCACGCCGAATCTCGAGGTGGACTAATGCTTCGTTCCGCGGTATCGTCTCTCATCGTGCTGATCCTCGTGTCGGCATCCGCTCGCGCCATGCCGCCCGTGGACGGAATTCACAAGATACGGCACGTGATCATCATCATGCAGGAGAACCGCTCCTTCGATAGTTACTTCGGAACGTTTCCCGGCGCCGACGGCATTCCGATGCGTGACGGGGTAGCGCAAGTCTGCCTTCCCGATCGAGAAACCAAAATGTGCGTGCGGCCCTACCATGACACGAACGATGAGGATACCGGCGGCCCGCACGGCGCGAAGGCGGCCGATCTCGATATCGACGGCGGGAAAATGGATGGTTTCGTCGAGGTCATGCAAGGGGCGCAGCGGACCGGCGGCTGCCCCACCGATATTCCCACGTGCGTCGTCAAAGGCCACGAAACGACCGTGATGGGCTATCACACCGCGCAAGAGCTTCCGAACTATTGGACATATGCGCGCAACTTCGTTCTGCAAGACCACATGTTCGCGCCGGTGCGATCGTGGAGTCTGCCGACACACCTCTATATGGTTTCGGAGTGGGCGGCAGACTGCGCCACGATCGGCGATCCGGCGAGCTGTAAGCCGGAGCGCACCTACTTTAAGGAAGCTGATTTTCCGCGCGATCTTTTCACCAAGGACGAGCCGCAAGCCGCAGGCCGTCCCGACTATCCTTGGACCGACTTAACGTATCTGCTGCACGCGAACCACGTCTCATGGGGCTACTACGTGATGGACGGGCTCGAGCCGGACTGTGAGAACGATCAGAGCAGCTGCAACCTCCAACCGCAGACCGCTCGAACGCCCGGCATCTGGAATCCGCTCCCGTCGTTTGACGACGTGAAGCAAGACGGGCAGCTTTCAAATATCAAAGACACGTCGCTCTTCTTCCGCGACCTCCGCGATGGCACGTTGCCCGCGGTCTCTTGGGTAACGCC
The DNA here is from genome assembly GCA_003133185.1 of Vulcanimicrobiota bacterium. Lineage (GTDB taxonomy): Bacteria > Vulcanimicrobiota > Vulcanimicrobiia > Vulcanimicrobiales > Vulcanimicrobiaceae > Cybelea > Cybelea tyrphae. The sequence goes on from PKWF01000298.1 coordinate 2,611, forward strand.
GGGCAACCGCTACAGCGAGCATCCGCCGGGGCGCGTGAGCGCGGGACAGGCCTACGTCACAGGAATCATCAACGCGCTAATGCGCAGCCCATACTGGAACTCAACCGCCGTATTTTTGAGCTGGGACGATTGGGGAGGCTTTTACGATCACGTCGCGCCGCCGAACGTCAACTACTTCGGCTACGGCCCGCGCGTCCCGGGGATCGTGATCAGCGCCTACGCTCGCGAGGGCTACATCGATCATCAAACGCTCAGTCACGACGCCTACGTGAAGTTCATCGAAGACGATTTTCTCGCTGGGCAGCGACTGGATCCGAAGACCGACGGACGCCCGGATCCGCGCGCCGAGGTTGCCGAAAATGCGCCGCGACTCGGCGACTTGCGAAACGACTTTGATTTCACGCAACCGCCGCGGCCGCCGCTCCTTTTACCGGGCGGAATCGGCCCACCTTACAAACCGGGCTACACCGGCGCTCCGTGAGAAGTCGCGACGAAATCATCATCTAGGAGTTACTACCGAGCATCCAGTCGACCGAGCGTTGAAGCGGCACCGGCGTGACCGTACTGCCGCCGCAGTACGGATAGTCGATCATGGCCGCGACCCAGAGAAGTAATCCCAGAGCAAGCGCCGTGCACGCGACCAGTGCTAGATGCATGTCGCGGCGCTCGGGATGCACGAACGAGGTAATCGCGATGAGTATCCACGACAGTACTATGGTGCCGAGCCAAAGCTCCTCGGGAACCCCGGATTGGGCGGCTCGCAAACGACGGTTGCGCAGTGCGGTGAGGGCGTCGACCTCGTCGTCGACCTGGCCGAGCAGCGCCGGAGTTGCTGGCCGAGCGTAGCGCTCCAAGGCGTGCTGAATCCTGCCGGCCTCTGAATTCCCCTGACCGCCGCACAGTTGCGACCAGCCTGCGATGACGGCGCGCGAGTAGGCTAGCACCTGGGGTCGCTGAGCCGGGGTGATGTCGCGCCAGAGCATGCGAACGGTCAGCGCTTCGCTGTCGACGTCGGCGCTGGCGGCATGCAGGTTCGCCCAGACGGTGAAAATGATGAAAGCAAAAATCAGCGCGTTCAATCCGCCGACAATGGAGATCCACGGCGGCACGAACGACCCGTTGCTCGGAAAGTGCCAATGCGAGTAGAGCCGGCGCGCGAGTAGACTGACGCCGATAGCGAAGGCTTCGTAGACCAGGACGATCGCTACAAAGGCCAGCCAAGGCGGGACACTGTTCAACCACAGAATCAGCCGGTCCATGAAGAGCGTGCGATTCGCCACAGCGGTCCGCTTGCCTCGCATCCCGCGGGCCAAGAGGTGAGCCGTTCCCATGCAACGTAAACCCTACACCCCATTGCAGAGCGCTCATGAAAGGTCGATGCATTGAATCTTCCACGACTAACCGCCATTGCGGTTTTTTCGGCTGCCTTATCGGCGTGTTCCAGCTCCACGCAATCTTTACCGGCGACCGGAACCGTCGCGAACTCCGCAGCCGGCATTGCTAGCAGCATGGCCTCCTGGCGCAATTCGCTCGCACAAAACAAACTGCCGAGCGCAGGGTGCTTCAAAGCAGTATTTCCGTCCACTCGGTGGCAGCGCGTTGCTTGTGCGACTCCCCCCCGTACTTGGTATCCGGTTCCGCGTACGCGCCACCCGAGCTTAAGGCAGGCTGTGGGCGACGGCAACGATTTTACGGCCGACACAACCCCGCACTTGATTTCGACGGCGATCGGCGCGTTCCCGAAAGTCAAGGGCGTGGAGACCGTCGAGAGCGGGGGTAGCTTGGACGCCTACTCGCTGCAGCTAAACTCGAATTTCTTTAGTACGGAAGCATGCGGGAGTCTTCAAGACTGCGTCGGTTGGTCACAGTTCGTCTATGAAAATCCGTCAGGCTCGAGTGAAGGCACGCTGTTCATTCAGGATTGGCTGGTCGCCACGAAGCCGTCCGGCTTTAGCAGTTGTCCGCCGGGCAAAGGCTGGGAAGACCTCGGAATCGGCTGCGTGCAGAACAGCCCGTACGGCGTAAGCCTTCCCAACGTCGGTGTCACGGAATTGGGCAGCGTAATTGAGACCGGGGAAGCGGACTCGACCGGTGACAGTATCTACATTTCGGTCGGCACGACGGAATACGGCATGAAAAACGTGCAAGGCGACGGCATCACGGATCTGTCGGAGCACTGGGAGGGCGCCGAGTTCAACATCCTCGGCGACGGTGGCGGAGATCAAGCGAACTTTAATTCAGGATCGAAGATCACTGTGAGTATCCAGGCGGACGACGGCGTCAAGACAAANNGTTACAGTATCCCTCGATCGAGTTCACGATGAGCTCGAAAGCGGGCGGCAAAGCGACCTGCGACACCGAGAGAGGCACCTAGCCGGCCCACTTCCTTGTCGCGACAACCGTGAAGGCCGGCGTATTCTACGCCGGCCTCTATCGATTGTGGGAGATCGTTAGCGCAAGAAGGGTTTTCGCGCCGCCTTGGCACGATATCGCATGATGGAGCGCATAGGAATCTTCGCCGGCGCGATGCTGGCCCTCATGATACCGATCGGCGCGAATGCCGCGACTCCCGCATCCGCCTCGCAACAGCTCATCGGTAAACTGCAATGGCGCAGCATCGGGCCCTACATCGGAGGGCGATCCGTCGCCGTCGCGGGCGTCGCGAATAATCGGGACTTGTTCTACATGGGCGGCGT
>PKWF01000298.1:5348-11745 GCA_003133185.1 Vulcanimicrobiota bacterium
ACCGACGCGGGCAAGACGTGGTCGTACGCCGGTCTGCGCGATACGCACATGATCGCAAAAATTGTCGTGGATCCCAGTAACGCCCGTATCGCGTATGCGGCTTCGATGGGGCACGTCTTCCGGCCCAACTCGGAGCGCGGCATCTTCAAAACGACCGACGGCGGAAATACCTGGAACAAGGTGCTCTTCCTCAACGACGACACCGGCGCCATCGACCTCGCGATGGACTCCCGCAATCCCAGCGTTCTCTACGCGGCAATGTGGCAGGCGCAGCGGTTCCCGTGGAAGCTGACCAGCGGCGGCCCGGGAAGCGGGCTTTACAAGACGCTCGACGGCGGCCGGCACTGGATGAGGATTTCGTCCAACCCCGGATTTGCCACCGGCCTGCTCGGAAAGATCGGCGTCGCGGTAGCGGCGAGCGACCCGCGCATCGTTTATGCCATCGTGCAGGCGCACGACGGCGGGGTTTTTCGGTCGAACGACGGGGGCCGGACGTGGAAGCGCGTCAACGCCGAGTGGAAGTTGCGCCAGCGTGCCTTCTATTATATGGCGCTCACGGTCGATCCCACCAATCCTCAGGTCGTCTACGCGCCCGAAGTCGACGGTATCTACAAGACGACCGACGGTGGCAAGACGTTCACCAACATCGAGATACCCCACGGCGACAATCACATCATTTGGATCAATCCGCACGAGCCCAAGATTCTACTCGTTGGAGACGACGGCGGCGGAACGGTTTCGGTTGACGGTGGCGACAACTGGAGCGACGATCACAATCAGCCTACGGGCCAGTTCTATCATGTGGCGCTCGACGACCAGTTTCCATTTCACGTCTTCGGCGCCTCACAAGACGAAGGCGCGTACGAAGGTGCCAGCGCGGCCGTCGGCCCAGGCATCGGTCCGGATCAATGGCACGTCGTCGCTTTGGGCGAGAGCACGTTCGTCGCGCCCGAGCCCGGCGATCCTTTCGTAACCTACGGCAGCGGGTACTTCAGCTCGTTCGTAAGCCTCAACCGTATAACCGGAGATACCAAAAACGTCAGCCCGTGGCCTCGCTATATGTCGGGCGCGTCGGCGGCGGAAACGAAATATCGCTTCGGCTGGACGCATCCGATCTTCTTCTCACCGGCCGATCCGCGCGAGTTGCTCGTCGCGTCGCAGGTCGTCTTCTCGAGCATGGACCGCGGCCAGACCTGGAGTATCTTCAGTCCCGATCTCACGCGCAACGACCCTTCTACCGAAGGCCCTACGGGCGGACCGATCGATAACGATCAAACCGGTGCCGAAACCTTTCCGGACATCTCGTCGCTTGCGGTTTCACCCCTCGATGCCAAGGTTCTCTGGGCCGGCTCGGCCGATGGTCTGGTGCACGTAACGATCGATCACGGTGCGACTTGGAAGCTGGTAACGCCGCCGCAGCTTCCGCAATGGGCTCAAATAAGCTCGATCGAGCCGTCGCACACCGACCGAGGCACGGCGTTTCTCACGGCTTCGCGCTACATGTGGGACGACTACCACCCATACGTCTTCGAAACGACCGACTTCGGCAACCACTGGGTGCCGCTCACCAGCGGAATTCCCGACAACCAATATGTGTTCGTCGTTCGCCAAGATCCGCTCGCGCCACGGCTGCTCTTTGCCGGCACGCGCAGCACCGCGTACGTGAGTCTCGACGGCGGTCAAGACTGGCAACCTCTCACGATGAACTTGCCCGGCGTTCAAGTGCGGGACCTGGCGATCGACTCTCGCGAAGGCGAGCTGGTCGCGGCGACGCACGGCCGCGCCTTCTGGATTCTCGATAACCTCGCGTACCTCGAACAGCTCGCGAGCAAAACGAGTTTTTCGGTCGCGAGCCTGCAGCTTTTCTCACCCGAGACCGCTTGGCTATCGAACGCCTACGGCGGCTCAGACTCTCCAATTCCAGACTTCGGCGATAATCCCAAGTACGGGGCGGCCGTTTTCTTTATCGTTCCGGCCGCCTACCACGGAGAGTCGCCGCTGACGATCTCGTTCTTGGATTCCAACGGCGCAACCGTTCGCAGCTTTGTGCTGCATTCGACAAATGCGCACGAAAAGAAACTCACCACCGAACAAGAGGACGACCTGGACGTGGTTACGCATCGCGCGCGCGATTTGGAAAAGCTGACGACCGTCAAGCCAGGAGCTAACCTGTTTCAATGGGATCTGCGCTACGAACCCGCGTACGAAGTGCCCGGCGTGCGTGCGCTCGAAACCGACGACTTCCCAGATACCGCGGACGGACCTACGATCGTTCCCGGCGCGTACACGGTGGTGCTGCGGTACGGCGCTCAGACACTTCAAGCCCCATTCAAGGTCGTGCTCGATCCGCGAATTCATTCGTCCGCGAGCGACCTCGAGGCACGGTTAGCGCTGGAGATGCAGATCCGCAGCGCCATCGACACCTTGGATCGATCGATCTACGCCGCGATGAACGTGCGCAAGAGGACGAACGCGGCGCAAGCCGCGGCGATCAACAGCGAGATCGACGATCTCGTGCTGCTCGACGTTCACTCGAGCGAAGCCGATGTGATGCATCCAACCAAGGTGCGAGAACAACTCGGCTTTCTGCTCAACTCGCTCGAAGGCGCCTATCAGCGACCCACCGTCGCGGAGTACGCGGCGTATAAGGATCTTGCGGCGCTGGCTGAGGCGGGCGAGGCACGCTTAAAGGAGCTCAATCAATGAAGAAGCCTTACGTCGGTCTAGCTCTTGTTGCGGCTTGCGCGATGGCGAGTTGTGGTCAACGGGACGGTGCCGCGCTCCCGCCTGCGACGACGGCTCGGGCGGCCACCGCGCCCCCGCAGTGCAAGGATCAGCGAACGAAAGCAAAATACGCACAGATCAAAGTGAAGCTGAAAACCCGAAGCGACTCGTTCTGTGTCCCGGAGTTTGGGGGCTTCGGGGGAACGATAGAGTACCCGGGCGTCAAGCGATCCGTGAAGCTCGTGCTTCGCTCCAGCACGGAAAACATCTACGACGAGCCGCTGCTAGGGTCGTCGGGGACGCCCATCTTCTACTTGAACCTTCACTTCCTCGCGGGAACGGAGTTCCGTACGAAGCTAAAGTCGACCGGCGGCCTGACCTCCGCAACGATTCAGGCCGGCCAAACCTATACCGCCTTCGGTATCGTCGCGGTCGGGCATCTCGTCCGGATGTTTCCGCCATGCTACGCCGTCGCGACTCAAGGTCCGTACGGAGGTATCCTTCCGGGGATCGGTCAGCTTTTCAGCGATGCGACGATCACCGGCGCCGGGTACGGCGTCATCGAAATTTATTCAGGCATGCAAGTCAGTCAAGGGTGTTAAGAACCTTCCAGCTTTAGGAGCAAAATGCCATCTCTNNCGCTTCCGGCCTCACCGCAAGCGCTCGCAACTCCCGATCGCACTCCACGCAGTTGTAAAGGTCAGGTGAATAAATCGGAATATGCCACGCTAACCGGTAAGCTCAAGACCGCCGGCGGCTCCTTCTGCATCCCGGCGTACGGCGGGTTCGGCGGTGACCTAAAGTATCCCAGCCTCAATCCTACGATTCAACTTACACTGAGCAGCGGCACCGAGAACTTCGACAACTTTCCCACGCTCGGCTCGGGAACGCCGATCTTTTATCTTGCGTTTTCCACCTCCGGCGGAACGACGTTCGGCAAGGATCTCAAGTCGGGCGGCGGCCTGACCGGCAAACAAGTCGTCGCAGGCCAGCCGTATACCGCCTACGGCCAAGCGTCGGTCTATGGCGACAAGGTGAAATTCGGGCCCTGCTATACGACCGCCACCAAAGGCAAGTACGGCGGCGTCATCGGCGGAATCGGAGCGCTGCTAAAGAGCGAGGAGATCCCGTTTAAGGTCAGCGGCGTAATCGAGATCTATTCAGGCGAGCAGACCGGGATGCAGTGCTGATTCCAACGCGTCGTCGGGCTCCTGCGCCGGGGTGATGATCCCGGCGAGATTTAACGGATCGTAAGCGCCGAGCGGTAACGTCTCGACGCTTGCACCGGTTCTGCGCACGGCGCGCAAGGCCTCGATCGCCTCGGGCAGCGCAAACTGTTCGCCGACAAATCCGGCAACGAAACGCCCCCCACGAATTTCTCCACGCGCCTCCATCCGGCGCAACGCGAGCAGCAACTCGCGCCATCTCGGCGCGAGGCTTTCGCGAGCGATGACATCTCGGAACACGACGCCCCAGCGCGCCAGCAAACGCCGCGCGAAGGCATCCGGCGCGATGGTTTCGGCCGTCGCCTGCAAGAGTGTCCAGCGCCCGCTCGACGAGCGCGGTCGCGCGCGAAGACCCTTCTCACCCAGCCGCCGTTTGGCATCGCTAAGCGATCGCAACGCGTCGAAGCCGTCGGCAGTCACCAGGCCCGCCGCGACGAGTTGCCACAGCGCTTCTTCAACTTCGCTGGGCAGGCGCTTGACGGCCCGCACGATCTCGGCAAAGAAGGGCGCTCCTAGTCGCTCCACCTGTTCGAAAACTTCGCGCGCGGCGTGCGAGAGCGCTTCGACATTCGCTTGACGGCGAACGATGAGCTCGTCGGCGTTCGCGCGCAGAAAGAGCGCGATCGGTGCGAGGCGCGTGGGACGCACGCGCCGGCTCTCCGCTGCTTCTCGCAGCTCTAATGCCGGATGCGGCGTAAGGCGGCCCCACATGATATCGCCGGCGTAACAGAGCCGGTCGAGATACTCGGGTTTATAGCCCGCGATGCGCGCCGGAAGAATTTGTCCCTCCCAGGCAACCGCCGGAATCTCATAGCCCTCGAGCTGCCGGACGACTTGAAGCGTGCCGTCTATTCCATGCAACCGCGTTGCGGGCGTCACGTGCTGCCAGCGTTGCAGGAAGGCCATGTACTGCGCCGCGGTAACCGGTTCGATCTCGCGGCGCAAGCGCCCGATCGTCAGACGATGAATGCGCGCGAGCACGCGCCGGTTACACCACTGCTCGCTCTGCGCCGCTGCGGTGAAGCGGCCGCGCAGAACTTGGCCCTGCGTTTCCAGGCGAAGGAGCGCCGCGGTAATCGCGTCATCATCCGTGCTCAACCGTTCGGCCATCTCGGCCACCGTCGTCGGTCCGCTCGATTCGAGCCAGCCGCGCAAGATTTCGGTCACGGCCTCCTCACGAGCCGGCGATGATGCATCGTAGGCCGCGCGAGCGATTTCAAGCCGCTCGGCACACGTCCAGAAGCTGTTTATGGTGGAGGCTCTTCGTTGGGAGACCAGCTCATCGAACCAGTGCGTCCATTCTGGGACCGGCGGCACGACGATCAAGGTCGTCAGCGCGTCGTGCAGTTCGTCGGCATCGCGCACGACGGGCCACGATTCGGCCGCCACCTGCACGATTGCGGCGGGATCCAAGATCCCGGCACCATCGACGTCGTCGCGCGTCGTTCGGCGGAGCGCTACGGCCCGCGTCCGCCGCTCTTCCAGAGGCGCGTCGTCGAGGAAGGCGTAGGGATTGGCGTTGAGGATCTCGTGGCAAAAGACCGACGGCTCCGGTGTGTCGATGGCGACCGTTCGGAGCGTGCCATTCTCGATCTCGCGCAGAATTTCGAGAAATCCGTCGAGATCCATCGCTTCGTGCAAACAGTTCGAAAGCGTCTCGCGCACCAAGACGTGGTCGGGAATGTTAATCGGGCCGGTGAGGTTCTCGGGACAAGCGGCCTGATCGGGGAAGACCGCCGCCACCAAATCGTCGGCGCGCATCCGGATCAGCTGCGGCGGCACCTTGCGGCCGCCGCTGAAGCGCAGAATCGCAAGCGCCCGCGTTGCGTTCCAACGCCAGCGCGCCGCAAACATCGGCGCGGGAAGGAGCGCCTGCGTGAGCGTTTGCTCGGCGCTCGCCGACTTCACGAACTCGAAGACCACATCGAGCGGAAACGCATGCTGATCCGTTAAGGAGAGCACGATCCCATTGTCGGTTGCGGCAGCCTGCAGCTCGAGGTTGAACGAACGGCAGAAACGTTTGCGCAGCGCCAGACCCCACGCGCGATTGATGCGCGCGCCAAACGGCGTGTGCAGGATCAACTGCATCCCGCCGCCTTCGTCGAAGAAGCGCTCCGCCACCAGCGTGCGATCGGTCGGGACGACGCCGAGAATCTTCTTACCCGCTCGCACGTACGCGACTGCCTGCTCGGCGCCCGCGCGGTCGAGGGCACCTTCGCGCTCGAGCCACGCGATCGCGCTCGCGTCGTCGCGTTCGTCGATCGCGCTGCGCACGGCGCAAACCTCGCGCGAGAGCTCGATGGTGCGGCCGCGCCCTTCGCCGTTCCAGAACGGAATGGATGGCGGCGCACCGTGCGCGTCTTCTACGCGCACCACGCCGGCTTCGACGCGCCGGATCTTCCACGAGTTGGTGCCGAGAAGAAAGATGTCGCCGGCCATGCTCTCGA
>PKWF01000298.1:11750-11925 GCA_003133185.1 Vulcanimicrobiota bacterium
CCGCCGCTGGTGATCGCCGCCAAACGCGCACCCCGGCGCGCGCGCAGGCGAGCGTTCACGCGATCGTAGTGCAGATACGTCCCGCTGCGCCCGCGCGAGGTCGCGATGCCGTCCGCCAGCATGGAGAGAACGGCCTCGAAATCCGTGCGCTCGAGATCGCGGTACGGAAAGGCCG
>PKWF01000167.1 GCA_003133185.1 Vulcanimicrobiota bacterium
GCGGCGATCGTCGACATCGGCAACGAAAATGCCCGCGCCGCCGAGCGCGGTCCGATCGACGCGACGGTCAGCAAGGCTTCAAAAAATTGGCGTTCGATGGCATTGGTGAATCCGTAATACGTGAACCGGCCGCTCTTGCCGTCGAGATTAACGACGGCGTANNCAAGGCGGCAGCACGATCTCGTATCCAAGTCCCCCGGCTTCCACGATCGCCGCGTCGCCGCTGCGCTCGATCAGCGCGCCCGAGATTCTAGCGAACACGAGCCGGCTCGATGCGACTCTCGATTACGTTCAAGAACGCGAGCGCCAGGGCCAGAGCATCGGAGACGTCGTGTGGTTTGGGCGCGTGCCGCAGACGAAGCAGACGCGTCACCATCGCATTGATCTGCTCTTTTCGAGCGCTTCCCGAACCCACGAGCGCACGCTTCACGCGCGCGTGTCCGAGCGTATGCACGGCAACGCCCGCTTGCGCGCCCGCCAAACAGAGCACCCCTCGCGCGTGGCCCATCAAGAGCGCGGCCCGCGGATTTCTGTAACTGCTGTAGAGTTCTTCGATCACGATGGAGGCCGGCTCGACCTGCGAAATGACTTCCGTGATTCCGGCGTGGAGCTCGTTTAAACGCTCCTCGAGCGTTCCGCGGATGCTCGGCATGACGACGCCGGCCTCGATCAGGTGGACCGTGCCGTTTCGCCGCTCGATCGCACCGTAGCCCGTGATACGCAAAGCCGGGTCGATGCCAAGAATTCGCAACGAGCTACTGGGCATGTGAGTCTATAGCGGCGGCGTTCCATTTAGGGTGACGCTGACCGACGAGCCCGGTGCGAGCGTCGTCCCGGCCGGGGGATCGGTTCCTACGACCTTGCCGTCCGCTCCGGCAGTCGTCGTATACTCCCATTTCGCAACCGAATACCCGTCTTCCGACAGCGTCTTGATCGCTTCGCTCTTGAGCATTCCATCGGTGTCGGGCACTTGTCCCGGTACCGAGAGGGTGATCGTAACGGTGGTTCCTTGCGGACTCTGACCGGGCGGCGGATCTTGGGCAACGATCTTCCCGTTGTACGTGTTTTGCGCGACGTAGCGGACGCTATACTGAAAACCGGCCGCGATGAGCGCTTGGAGCGCGGCGTTGTACTCTAGGCCGGCTACGCTCGGAAGGCTGACCAGCGGTCCGGTGGCTGCCGGCGGCGTGGTGCTGACCGGCGCGCCGCTATTGACGACGACGTGAACGGTCGCATTTCGATCGAGCTTGGTGCCCGCCGCAATACTTTGCGACGCAATGGTATCCGGCGGCATTCCCGGCACGTTCTGCGACGTGTCCAAAGTTATGCCGAGTTCGCTTGCTTTTGACTGCGCGCTTTCGACTTTCATCCCGACGAAGTTTGGAACGATGACCGGTGCCGGACCGTCCGAAACGACCAACGTGATGCGGCTGCCTTCGGGAACCTTCGCTCCCGGCTTCGGCGCCTGATCGATCACGTTGTCCTTGACCGTATTGTCGAAGCGACGCACGAGCGTCACAGCAAAGCCGTCCTGCTGCAGGGTTCTCGCGGCATCGTTTGCGCTGTAACCACGCACGTCGTCGAGCCCCAGTAGCGGCTTTCCATTGCTGATGACCAACTCTACGACCTGATTCTTCTCGACCTTCGTTTCGGCCGGCGGCGATTGACGGATCACGTGATCGGGCTGAACCGTCTCGCTTGCGCTCTTGGTGAAGCGCGTTCGCAGGCCCGCATTAACGACCGCCTGTTGCGCGGCCGCTTGCGTCATACCCGTATAATCTTCAACGACGACGCCCGTTCCGAGCGACGGCAATGGCCGGGCGAATAGGAAGTAACCGAGTCCGGTCGCGCCGATCAATGCGAGCACCAGCGCGGCGGCAACCCACGCCCTCCGGGCCGAACGCGACGGTTCTTCTTCCGCTTCGGAAAGGTAAGGCCGATCGGGCATCGGCGAACGTCGCGGCGGCAGCGGACCGCGCCCCGTGGACGTATGGCCCGGCGCATCGTCGGCGATGCGATACCCCGCGATGCTCGGGCGCTCGCGAGCTTCGCGTAACGCTGTGGCAAGCTCGCTTGCCGATTGGAACCGGCGCTGCGGGTTCTTCTGCAGCAAACGATTGACGATGGCGGCCAAGGCCGGGCTGATACCGCTCGAGCGAACGTCGATTACCGGAACCGGATCGCCGATGTGCTTGAGCGCGACGGTTACCGCCGACTCTCCCGTGTATGGCAGCTTGCCNNGAGATGTAGTAGACGCTGCCCATCACGAGTCCGGGCTTCGTCAGGGCCATCGTTTGTTGAGATACCGCGCGCGCGATTCCGAAATCGGAAAGCTTCACGACGTCGTCTTTGGTTACGAGGATGTTGGCGGGCTTGATGTCGCGATGGAGAATGCCCTGCCGGTGCGCGTACGCCAGACCGCTGGCGATCTGCGCCGCATAATCGATCGCCACGGGTTCGGGAATGCATCCGTCCGCGGCAATGATCTCGGCCAGCGACGGGCCGTCAACCAGCTCCATCACGATGAAGTAGGTCTCGCCCTCGTGACCGACATCGAAGGTATTGACGATGTTGGGATGCGAGAGTTTCGCCGCCGACTCCGCTTCCTGATAGAACCGGCGAACGAACTCGGCGTCGGCGGCATATTGCTCGCGGAGGACCTTTACTGCAACGCGCCGGCGAAGCAGAATATCCGTACCGCAGTAGACGATCGCCATGCCGCCTTCGCCGAGCTTTCGGTCGAGNNNACATTCTCGACGACGATCGCTACGGCGACCCGTGGATGCAGCGCGGGAGCGAAGCAAACGAACCATGCGTGCGATCGGCCCAACGGATTGGTCGCCGTCCCAGTCTTCCCCGCAACGATCACGTGCGGCAGTTGAGCCGGCGTGCCGGTTCCACGCTGGACCACCGCGATCATCATGTTCGTCACCTTCGCGGCCGTATCGCTCGATACCGGGTCAGTGAGGGTCGCGGTAGCGGAGACGCTCGCGGGGATGCCGTCGCGCACGACTTGGCGGACGACGAACGGGCGTGGCTCCTCCCCCGCATTCGCAATCGTCGCACCGATCAGCGCCATCTGCAGCGGCGACACCAGCAGGGCGCCCTGGCCGAAACCCATCTGCGCCAACTCGCCGGGGACGATCTCGGCCTTCGGGGGTACTCGAGCCGGCTCGGCCGGAAGTTGAAAATCCAGCGGAGTTCCAATGCCCCAACGATCGAGGTAGGCATAGAACGTGTCGACGCCCATTTTGAGCGCGATCTGCGCGAAGTCTACGTTGCTCGAGAGGGCGAACGCCGTCGTCAGGTCGGCATATCCCGTCGCCTCGCTCTCGTTGTCGTGCAGCGTAAAATCGCCAATCTGCAGATATCCGGGATCCTCGAAATGCGAATCCATCGTGACCGTGCCGCTGTCGAGTGCCGCCGATGCGGTGAAGATCTTAAACGTAGAGCCCGGCGGATAGAGACCGTCGAGCGCGCGATCGAGCAACGGAGCTCGCGCGTCATCGCGCAGCGCCGGAAACTCTGCGTCGAGGTCGTTCGGATCGTAGCTCGGCACGCTTGCGATCGCCAGGACGGCTCCGGTCTGCGGATCCAGGACGACACCCGCGGCCCGGCCGTAGCGCGATAACCCCGCGTAAAGTTCCTCTTGGATCGCTGGAACGATCGTCGTGACGATGTCCGCGCCTGCAGCGACGTCGGTAGAGCCGCGAAGCGCGCCTGCAATTTGTTCGAGTTGCGCGATTGGATCGCCACTGGCGTCCGGAGGCGTGAGCGCGCGGTCGAATGCCGCTTCGATTCCGCTCGTGCCGTAGCGTTGCGAAACGTAGCCGACCAGCGCAGCCGTCTGCGCGCCCAAGGGATACTCGCGCTTTCCGGCTTGAGTCTGCGCGAGGACCGTCCCATCGCTCGCGACGATGCGGCCTCGGTTCGCGTCGAGCAGGGCATGACGCGGATTGCTCGGACGCTGCGCGATTGCCGAGGCGATGACCAACTGCACGTAAGCTTGGCGAATCGCCAGAATAACGAAAAGAATAACGAAAAAGGTCGCCAGCTGGCGAATTCCGCGATTGGTCATACTTCGCGGAGCAGAGAGAAGCCCGACTCCGTTTTGACGGCCATGTNNGGCACGCTCTCGAAATGACGTTCCTCATAAAGGCCTTCGTGCCACGGACCCCGTTTGCCGAAAACTTGCGTGTGGTAATCCCAAGCGCACAGTTGGCGATCCTTCCAGACGAACTCGTCGCGTACGCACAACGAACGGCACGCCGCGCAGGCAACGAGGTCGCCGTGTGGACGGGCGAGCCCCTCGACGATTTCCTCGGGAAGATCCTCGATGTTGAGCACGGCGCGCTGGTCGAGGACTTCGGGAAAGGGAGTCTCCCATCCAATTCGCGTGAGCATTTCGATATCGCGCAACGAGGCGACGAAAGCGTGCTCGTCCTCGGCCGGAAACGTGCGGTCGATCCATTCGGGGATGCCCTCGGCCGGAATACCGACATCCTGACGCCCGTCGCCGACGCAAACGCCGCGAGGCGTCCACGCCACCGGAATAAGGCGCGCCGTGACGATGCCGCCCGCCTTACCGGATTCGGTCGCGGCGCGAAAGCTGCTCGCGCCGGCTAGCGTGTTAGCGTTGCCACCGAGGATAAAGACGCGCGGTTCCGATACTCTTGCAGGCTGCGCGGCGGCCCCGCCTTGCTTGCGAGCGCCTCCGCCAGCGCCCGCGCGGTATCTAAACTCGTCAAACACGCAATACTCGCTTCGACCGCAGCGCGGCGAATCTTGTAAGCGTCGGATATTTCTCTCGGTCCTTGCGCGTCGTTGATAACCAAGTCGACTGCGCGCGAAGCGATGAGATCGAGTACGTGCGGCGATCCGTCTGCGATCTTGTTGATCCGCTCGCTCGCGATGCCGGCCGCCTCCAAAAGTAGGTGCGTGCCGGGCGTCGCCACCAGCGTGTGCCCCAGCGCGGAATACCTGCGAAGCACCGNNATTCTTCCTTGCTTTCGTCGGCAATCGAAGCCAGAATGCGCGCGCCGGTACCCGGCAGCCGGATCCCGGCCGCGAGAAAGCCCTTTCGCAGCGCTCCGCCAAAGGAATCGTCGATTCCCAGCACCTCGCCGGTCGACTTCATTTCGGGGCCCAAGATAGTCTCGACCCCGCGCATTTTTGAAAACGAAAAGACCGGCACTTTTACCACGACGTACGGAACGTGAGGAACGAGGCCGATACCGTACTCCATATCGCGTAACCGCTCGCCGAGCGCGATGCGCGTCGCGGCGGCAACGAGATTTATGCCGGTGGCCTTTTGGATAATCGGAACGGTACGGCTTGCGCGGGGGTTGGCTTCGATGATATAGAGCTTCTCGTCGTGCAGCACGAACTGGATATTGATCAGGCCTCGAATGCCGAGCTCTCGCGCGATGGCGTGCGTGATGCCGGCGATGCGCTCTTCCATTTCGGGTCCGATGATTTGCACCGGGTAGACGCTGATCGAGTCGCCGGAGTGAACGCCCGCGCGCTCGATGTGCTCGAAAATGCCGGGGATCAGCACGTCCTCGCCATCGAAAACGGCATCGACCTCGAGCTCGAGCCCGCGCAGATACCGGTCGACCAGCAGCGGTGCTTCCGGAAGTATCGGCGGAGCGGATTCCGCGTACGCGGCGAGCTGCGCCTCGTTATAAACGATCTCCATCGCGCGNNTCACGGAAACTGCGCGCGGCCTTTCCTTGCGGTCGCGCAACGCCTAATCGCGAGAGCGCGGCATCGAACTGCTCGCGATTCTCGGCCATATCGAGCGACCTTCGATCGCTCCCCAGGATCTGCACGCCACGCCGGCTCAGCTCGCCCGCAAGATTGATTGCGGTNNGATATGTCAAAATCCGTCGACACGGTCTCCGGGTTGTTGTTGACGACGACCGGCGATCGGCCCGCCGCTTTGAGGGCCCAGGCCGCGTGCACGCAACTGTAATCGAACTCGATGCCCTGACCGATGCGAATGGGGCCGCTTCCCACCACGACGACGGCTTGCGCGGGAGTTGCGCGGATCTCGTCTTGCTCGCCCCGCGAGAGATAGTAGTAGGGCGATTTTGCCGGGAACTCCGCGGCCGCCGTGTCCACCATTCGAAAGGCCACCGCGCCGTTGCGCCGTTCGCCGCGCCCCTCGATTGCGACGAGTTCGGCGAGTTCGTAGAGCCAGAACCGGTCGATGGCCGAAAGCTCGTGGATTCGCTCGATCGTTGGGACCGGATCGTCGCCGCCGCGGCGCAGCAGCTCGCAGACGGCAAAAAGGCGCTCGTGCGTCGGTCGAGCGACGATCGCCTCGAGCTCACCGTCACTCCATTCGATCAGCGGCCCGGTCAAGGTTTCGCGACCGAGGTCGAGACCGCGCACCGCTTTGAGCAAGGCTGCCTGGAAGGTTCGGCCGATACCCATCGCTTCGCCGGTGGACTTCATCTGCGTGCCGATTGTCTTGTCGGCGAACGGGAACTTGTCGAAGGGCCAACGCGGAATCTTTACCACGACGTAATCGAGCGCGGGTTCGTACGCGGCCTTCGTAACGCCGGTGACCGGGTTCTCGATCTCGTCGAGGCGCTGTCCCAACGCGATACGCGTCGAAATCTTCGCGATCGGATAGCCCGTCGCTTTGGATGCTAGCGCGGAGCTGCGCGAGACCCGCGGGTTGACCTCGATGATCGCGTATTGGCTGCTGTACGGATCGAGCGCGAACTGAATGTTGCAGCCGCCTTCTACGCCGAGCGCTCGAATCACGTTGATGCTCGCGCTGCGCAACATTTGATACTCGAGATCGGAGAGNNACCGGATCGAAGTTCTCCATGTTGCAGACGACGATACAGTTGTCGCTGCCGTCACGTAACACTTCGTATTCGATCTCTTTCCATCCGAGCAACGACGTCTCGAGTAGAACCTGGTGGATGAGGCTCGCGTTCAGTCCCGCATCGAGCATCGCGCGCAGCTCCGCGTCGTTCGAAACGATGCCCCCGCCCGTGCCGGCCAGCGTGTAAGCGGGGCGGACGACCAGCGGATATCCTGTCGTTTTCGCAAACGCCACGCCTTGCTCGATATCGGTGACGATCGCGCTCTCGGCGACGGGTTCGCCGATCTCTTGCATCTTGAGCTTAAAGCGCTCCCGGTCTTCGGCGAGCCGAATCGTTTCGATCGGCGTACCGAGCAGCTCGATGCCGTAGCGCGCAAGTACGCCCGCCTCATCGAGCTCGACGGCGAGATTGAGGCCGGTCTGGCCGCCCAGAGTGGGAAGCAGCGCATCGGGGCGCTCGCGCGCGATGATCTCTTCGATCGATTGCGCCGTTAGCGGCTCCAGATAGACCGCGTCGGAAATCTCGGGATCCGTCATGATCGTCGCGGGGTTCGAGTTGACGAGGACGACGCGGTGGCCTTCCTCGCGCAGCGCGCGGCACGCCTGGACGCCGGCGTAATCGAACTCGGCGGCCTGCCCGATGACGATCGGGCCCGA
>PKWF01000119.1 GCA_003133185.1 Vulcanimicrobiota bacterium
GCGAGCGCTTCGCTCGCATCCTCAACCGCGGCACGATCCGCCACCAGCATCGATTCACTCTTGGCAGCGGAAGTCAGCGCCTGCAGAACATCGACGCCGGCCGCGACTCCCGCGCGTACCTTCACTTTGGCAACGCCGACGAGGGCGTTTTGATAGTCGAGGGTCACCTGATCGACGTCGACAATCGCTTGCCGCTGTACGATAGCGTAGAACGAGTTAGTAACGTTCGTGGCGATTTGATCCTCGGTGTTGGCCAGCGTCTTTTCAGCCTGTCGTTCTTGTGTGCGCGCCGCCGCTAGCGCCAGAAAGGCAAACCCTCCGGTCGTCAGATCCCAGTTCGTTATACCTACCTGTGCCGTATTTTGGCTAACCACGTTTTGCTGAGACTGCCCGATGACCGCATAGCCGCCCTGAAAGTTGGCGCTCTTGGCCAGCCAGCTTTGGAGCGTTCCATTAACCGTGGGGTAGGCGACGCCGCGCTGCAACGCGAGGTTGTGCTGTGCCAGCGTAACGGCGGCCTGTTGCGTCGAAACCGTTGAGTTGTGAGCCAGGGCATAGGTCACGGCGTCGGGCAACGTCATCGGAGCGGCTCCGAGTGCCGGGGCGTTGGCCGCCGCGAGCCACAGGGCGAGAATCAAGAACGGATGGCGCATCTCGTCGTCAGCCGTAGAGCCCGCTGGCGGCGGCCTGGAGTGCGGCACTGGCGATCAGAATGAACAATGGAAATGCCCACGAGAGAGCGTTTTTTACACCTGCTGTGACGCGCATCATCGCGATATTGAGTCCGCATCCCCAAAGCGTGAAAATATGAATTCCAGCCAGAAACATAGCTAGCTTTCCGCTGGCGCCTGGCGCGAGAAGAGCAAGGCCGGGGGTNNGCCCGCAGCACATCGGCAGTCGTTGCGAAGTGCTCGGCCCCCAGAACCCGGCAGATAACGCCGAGCGTCACAGAGTAGAGGCCGATGGCCGGTACTGCGATGTTCATCGACCCAGCGAAAAACCGTTTGAAATCCCCGCTGCCTTGCGCGATTACGTTGGCCGCGAGCAGGATGATCGCGTTGAGCAACGTCGAGATGAAGAGAACGAGGATCAGGCTGATGAGACCCAACGCGGTTTGGTACCCCGGGGGATGGGCAACTCGTTCCAGCATCTGNNTTTTTCTGATCGTCGGTGAGATTTGTATAGAGCGGGTTGGTCGCAAACGCATGCGCGAGCGTACCGAGCGACGCGTGCTCGACAGCCGGCTGCTGTAAGAAATAGCCTATAACCATTAGAACCAGCGCAACGATCAGCGCCCAACCCCAAGTCGGAACGAGGCGGAGCTCCTCGAACGCGTCCTTTGGCGCAATGAGGATATCGATGGCGGTCTTGAGACCGCCGCCTTTGGGCGCTTCGGACGTAGGCAAAGCCATCGGTATTTTCTTCAACCTCGCACCTTGTCCGCCCCGTTAGCAGCCCGCTAGTTCTTGCTTCCGAGCAGGTTGCAGCATCGGAGGCTGCGCGTAACGGTTTGCCATCAAGGTCCAGATNNAGCGGATGCGCCGGCAGGATTACACGATCTTCGCGTACGCCAACGCCGGCGTCTTCTGCGATGGCTACATCCTCAGCAGCATCGGCCTCGCGCTGGTGACGCTCGCACCGCGATTCGGCCTCAATGCGGTAACGACGGGCGTCATCGGCGCGGGGACGCTTTTCGGCATCCTCGTAGGGGCGCCGCTCTTCGGCCACCTCACCGACCGTCACGGGCGCCGCATTCTGATGATCGCCGATCTCGGGGCATTCGTGGTCATCGCCATTGCGCAGATNNGCTTTCTGTTGGGCGTGGCGATTGGCGCCGACTATCCGATCGCGACGGCGATTATCGCGGAGTTCATGCCGGCGGCGCGCCGCGGCGCTGCGCTCAGCGCGATGGAAGGCGTGTGGTCGCTGGGCGCCGCTGTCGCCTACATCGCCGGGTACACGCTCCTCCAAACGGGCGCGCAAAGCTGGAAGTGGATTCTCGCCAGCCCCGCGATCTTCGCGGTAATCGGTTTGCTGCTGCGCGCGAGCGCCCCCGAATCGCCGATGTGGCTGGCGGCGCGCGATGCCGGCGAGCTGCAGCTCGTCTCGTTCGGAACGCTCTTCGACTCCGCCTATCGCGGCAAGCTGGCATTTATCTCCGCGATGTGGCTGCTGCAGGTCGTGCCGCTCTTTGCGATCTACACTTACGCGCCGACCGTCTTGGCCGCGTTGGGCCTGGGCAGCAGCGGTTCGCCGGCGGGAAGCATTGCGATCACCATGGCCTTTGCGCTGGGCGCGTTCGGCGCGATGCCGTTGGTCGAGCGCTGGGGCCGGCGACCCGTCTGCATCGGCGGATTCGCGTTCGCGGTGCTGGCGTTCGGCATTCTGCCGTTTGCGCGAACCGCAATCGTCGTCGTCGCATTTCTCGCCTACGCGATCGGCATGGGTGCGGCAACGGTGCTCGAACTCATCTATCCGGCCGAGCTTTTCCCCACCTCGATCCGCGCGTCGGGAGCCGGATTCGCAGCAGGGGTGAGCCGGGTGGGTGCATTCGTCGGAACGTTCCTGTTGCCGATCGGCATGGCGCGCTTCGGCGTGACGGCGGTCATCCTCGGCGCGTGCGCGCTCTCGGCGGTCGGACTCTGGATCTCATTGCTCTGGGCACCCGAAACGAAAGGAATGGCAATCGTATGATTCTGGCAACGCTGCTGCTTGCCGCGGCGGCAAACGCCGTCGCGATCACGCATCACGTTCTCCACATGGACGGCACGACAATCCCCTATACCGCGGGCGCCGGCACGATCGCGCTCAAGAATGCAAAGGGCCAGCCCGACATCTCGATGTTCTACACGGCTTATACGAAAGACGGCGCCGATCCGGCGACACGCCCCGTGACGTTCTTCTACAACGGCGGTCCGGGCGGCTCGAGCGTTTGGCAGCGCATGGCGGCGTTCGGCCCGGTGCGCGTGCTCGTTCCTCCCCCCGGGCAGAGCGTCTGGGCGCCCTACCGCGTCGTCGACAACGAGTACTCGCTGCTCGACGTTACCGACGAGGTCTACGTCGACGCGCCCGGCACCGG
>PKWF01000202.1:0-687 GCA_003133185.1 Vulcanimicrobiota bacterium
GCGCAGCGCGGAGCTTCGGTCGATGAGCACGCCGCGCGTTTGGCACGCGCTCACCAGTGCGCGCCCGAGGCGGCGGTTATCCACGCAACCTTCACCGCTCACGATCAGGCCGCCGGCAACCTGAGAACCGAGCCACGGTTCGCTGGAGAGCAGCGACGATCGGTCGAGCGTTTCCGTCGCGACGTTGCGCGCTGCGAGCGCTTCCGCGTGCTGCTTCAATCGCTTCAGATCCGCATCGTTGAACGCCGCGTGGACGACGCCGTCGAGGCGCAGGCGTGGATCGATGCCGCTCGCCGCCCGCACCCGCTCGACGAACGCTGGATACTCGCGCAACGAGGAGGCGCAGAACTCGAGCAACGCTTCATTGGCCACGCGCTCCGTATACGGGGCCAGCATTCCGGCTCCGGCCCACGAGGCCGCGCGCCCCGGCTCGCTGCGATCGTAAATGCGTACCGTCGCGCCGCGTTCGGCAAGCTCGAAAGCAATCGCAAGACCGATGAGCCCGGCACCGATTACGACGACGTCGCCGCCACGATTATCCATCAGAGCATCGCGCTTTGACGCGACCCCACCGAGTCCAGCTTTTGAGGTCCTGCCGCGCCATGGTATCGTTTCAGAGAATGAAGCGCATTCTGTGTTGCCTCGCCCTGTTCGGCCTCGCGGCGCGGCCGCTGAGCGCCGCACCGC
>PKWF01000202.1:806-2358 GCA_003133185.1 Vulcanimicrobiota bacterium
ATGCTACTCGATCAGAACAGCGGCTTGCACAACTATCCACGTTTAAGCGAACATGCGTGGCCGACGCAAGGCGCCATCCCGCTTGCGAGCGTCCTCGCGATCCTCTCCACCGATACGCTGGACTTTCCCCCCGGAGCAAAGTGGGAATACAGTAACAGCAACTACGCGGCTCTTGCGGCCGTTGTGGAAAGAGTAAGCGGCGTCCCGTTTGGAGCCTTTCTTCGCACGCAGATATTCGAGCCGCTCCACATGACGGCAAGCGATTTCGGTTATGCGGCGCAGCAAAGCGGAGCCGTCGCCATTGGCTACGTTAACGGCAAACCCGAAACGCCGCCGCTTAGCCTAGACCTCTACAGCGGAGCCGGCGGCGCTGTCTCCTCCGCGCACGACCTGGGGCTGTGGGATCTGGCCCTCATGCGCGGCGCCCTGATTTCAGCATCGTACTTAGCGACGGTATGGCAGGACGGCGTACCGTCCGGCCAGGGTGCGCAGCGCTACACGATGGGGTGGGTGCTCGAGACGCTTGCCGGCCACCCCGCCCTCTGGCACAACGGCCTGACACCGGGTGTCGGCGGATACTGCTACAATGCAATCTTCCCCGATGAGGGCCTCGCAGTCGTAATACTCACGAACGGATTCGGAGGCAGAGGCCTTCCGGAGCGCATGGCCCAAGAGGCCGCCGCCGCCTACGGCATCGGCGCGCCGCCGCAGCCTTTATCGCAACACGCTCATCTTCGCCAGCGGGACCGAGCACGAATGGGACGTTTCGATAACGTCCGACGGGAAGATTGCGGCTTCCGGACTCGTTCGCTAACGGTCGCGTGATGAAAAATGACGTCGGGAACCACCCCGAAGGGCGCACAGGAGGGCCGCGTAGCTTCTCGACGATTCGAGCGGGCTCGCTGGCGGCGTTGGTCGCGCTTTCCGGCGTCGCTCCGGTCGAGTTCGAAACGATGCCTCCGGATCGATCGGAGCACATGGCCTTTTGGTGGAGTTGCTGTCATCGAGCGAAAAATCCGCAATCGGGGCCGGTCGTGGGCGGCTTTGCGCTTTCGCTGGCCATTCCGGCGACCGGACACGTAGCCGGCTCGCTCGCAATGCAAGTCGAGATACAAAACGTCGCCACGCGAACCCAGAAGCTCCCTGCAGCGGCCGGCGCAGCACTTGAGTTGACGATCGCCGGTCCCGGACGTGCCGTGCGCGTTTGGCCGCTGATGGATCCTTCGCAGCTTTCGTGGTTCGAAGTGCCGCCCGGCAGGGCTGAGCAGGCCGGGCTTCGGTGGCATGAAGATTACGAGTTTTTTCCGGTGCCAGGTACGTACGCGCTCCGTCTCTCGACGCTGCTGCTCGTTGGGGGAAGGTCTTTAACGCTTAGCTCCAACGATGCGATCGTCTCCGTCTTTCCGGCGCTGCCGGGAAACCGCTTCGTCCCGACACCCACACCCTCCTCAACGCCGTGTACCGATGCGGTCGTGGAAAAGTACGGCGTGTGCGAGGGCCATTCGCGACGGACGCCAACCGGCAGCGTGGTCGACGGCCTCACATTGTCGCT
>PKWF01000202.1:2427-3816 GCA_003133185.1 Vulcanimicrobiota bacterium
GAAGTCCGCGACGCGGTTACCGGGAAGATCATTCCTGACGACCCGTTGGCGCGGCTAATTACCATTACGCGCATTCCGACCACCGAGGCGGTGCCGCCCGGCCAGTCGCTCTTCGGCTGGATCGACGTTGACCACATCTATCCGATCAAAGCCGCAGGAACATATCGCATCCGCGTCACGCGGGGGCAGCCGGCCCTTCAGGCGCGGCCCTCCGGGCCTTGGACGCGCCTAGATCTTGACTCACCGGCCGTGCGCGTGCGTGTAGTGGAATAACAGCTGACGGATGTCGCCGGCTTAGCTACATGCCCGTATAGACGGGACCCTCGCCGCCTTGCGGCGGCACCCAAGTGATGATCTGATAGGGATCGGCGATGTCGCAGGTCTTGCAGTGCACGCAGTTGGTGAAGTTGATCTGCAAGCGCCCCTCGAACTTGCCGTCGCTCTTTTCGAACAGCGGCTCGTAGACGGCTGCCGGACAGAAACTCCGGCACGGGTTGCCATATTCGACGGTGCAGCGGTCTCGGCAAATATTCGTATCGGAGACGATCAGGTGAGAAGGCTGATTCTCTTCGTGCATCGTGCCGCTGTTGTACACGTCCGTCAGTTTATCGAAGGTCAGCACGTTGTCGATTTTGGCGCGCGGCGTTTCCTTGGGCTGCCAGCCCATCTTCTTCATCCGCGCGTATCCCGGCTCGCCGTGCAGTTTATTGATGAACCCGAATCCGGCGCCGCCGGTGAACGTCGCAAGTCCCGCGTTGATCAAACCCGGCAGGAGACCGTTATGGAATCCTTGGTGGAAGTTGCGCGCCGTGCGAAGCTCGGCGTAGGCCCACGATTCCTTGAAGCGGCGTTCGTACGACGCGAGCGTCTCGCGATCGAACGCATCGGCTTGCAGCGCTTCCCACAGCGTCTCGGCCGCCAGCATGCCGGACTTCATGCCTAGATGAATGCCCTTGAGACGCATGCCGTTCAAAAAGCCGGCCGAGTCGCCCACAATCAGAAGACCATCGGCACACGGGCGCGGCATCGCGAACAGACCGCCTTCGGGAATCGCTTTTGCTCCGTAGCGGATCAACCTGGCGCCGTCGAGCATACGCGCGACCGCCGGATGCTCTTTCATCCGCTGCAGCTCGTTGTGCGGATCGGTCGTCGGATTCTTATAGTCCAGCCCCGTGACCATGCCGATGTCGAGCACGTTGGCCGCCATGCCATAGATGAATCCGCCGCCGAACGTTTCCGGCGGAAGCGGATATCCCAGCGTGTGTATGACGGAGCCGGCCTTGAAGCGATCGTCGGGTAGCTGCCAGAGCTCTTTGACGCCGGCCGCGTAGACTTGCGGCTCGCGACCTTGCGTCAAACCGAGGCGTGCCTCGGCCTGCTTTGCAAGCG
>PKWF01000202.1:3872-4591 GCA_003133185.1 Vulcanimicrobiota bacterium
CGGCTCGTTCGCCCAGCCACACGCACAGTTTCTGCAGCGACGTCACATACTTGCCGGCGTTACGCAGGGGCGGCGGCGTGAGGGGCGCTTTGATTTTCCCGCGCGTCGTGAGAAACCACAGCTCGTCACTTGTAACGGGCGACTCCACGGGCGCGCTCTCGCGCCAGGCCGGAAGCAGTTCCTCGATGGCGCGTGGGTCCATCACCGCTCCCGAGATTCCGTGATTTCCGACCTCGGCGGCCTTCTCGATCACCAGAATCTCAAGCGCGCGTCCCGCCTGTTGCGCGAGCTGACCCAGGCGAATCGCGCCGGCAAGACTCGCCGGACCCGCACCGACGAAAAGGACGTCGACTTCCAGTTGATCGCGTTGCGGCATGGCAAACTACTTACGCGCAACGGTAGGGCTTGCCCCTTGCGCTCGCGCAACGTCAGCGCTGTGGACCCAATGCCCCGTCGCAGCTTCGCCAGCGATAACGCCGCGCCGATCGCGCCCGAGATACTTCAGGCAATCCTCGACGCGAATGCCGGGGATGCAAACGCCTACGGAGCCGATCCCTGGACGGCACGCGCCGTCGCTTGCTTGCGAGAGCAGTTCGGCGACGACGCCGATATTTATTTCACGTTTAACGGCACGGGCGCGAACGTAGCGGCGCTGAGCTCGCTGCTGCAGCCGTGGGAGTCCGTGCTCGCGCCCGCGACGGCGCATCTGCAGACCGACG
>PKWF01000294.1 GCA_003133185.1 Vulcanimicrobiota bacterium
GTCGATCGCGGCCCGCATGTCGATTGAAGCGGGCGCGACCCTGGGGTGGGCCAAGTACGTCGGGGATCGCGGCTTCGCGTTCGGCATCGATCACTTCGGCACGTCCGCGCCGGGCGCCGACGTCGCCCGATCTTTTGGATTTACGCCGGAGAACGTCGCCAACGTCGCCCTCGAAAAGTTTGCACTCGCCACTCGTTAGGAGAGACCGATGAAGAACCAGATCCAGCAACTGCTCGACGACGGGCAGAGCGTGTGGCTCGACAACCTCCGCCGCAATATGTTCGAGTCGGGTGAGCTCAAGCGCCTGATCGATCGGGGCTTGCGTGGGATGACGAGCAATCCGACGATCTTCGAAAAAGCGATCGGCGCCGGCAGCGACTACGACGAACAGCTCGGAAGGCTGGTCGGCACGGAGAAGAACGCCGACGCGCTCTTCTGGGACCTGGCAATCCAGGACATTCAAAGCGCGTGCGATGCCTTCGCTTCGGTCTATGAATCGTCGGGCGGCAACGACGGTTTCGTAAGCCTCGAAGTCTCCCCGTTGCTGGCCAACGACACCTCCGGCACGATCGCGATGGTGCAAGAGTTATGGGGGCGCGTGAAGCGCCCAAACGTCATGATCAAGATTCCGGGCACCAAGGCCGGTCTGCCGGCGATCGAAGAGTCCATCTACCGCGGATACAACATCAACGTCACGCTGGTCTTTTCCGTCGAGATGTACGAGCGCGCCGCGCAAGCATACGTCAAGGGTCTGCAGCGGCGTATTGCCGAGGGCAAGCCGATCGACAAAATCCGTTCGGTCAACTCGGTCTTCGTCAGCCGCATCGACACCGCGATCGACAAGCTTTTGCAAGACCGCATAGGTAAAGGCGAAAAGCTCGAGCCTCTGCTGGGCAAGACGGGCGTTGCAAATCTCAAGCTCACCTACCAGAAGTTCAAAGAGATCTTCTACGGAGACGCGTTTGCGCCGGTCAAGGCGAAGGGCGGCGCGGTCCAGCGGCCGCTGTGGGCCTCGACCTCAACGAAGAATCCGCAGTATCCAGACCTGATGTACGTGGAGACCGTCGTCGGCCCCGATACGGTCAACACGATGCCGCCTGCAACGCTCGAGGCCCTACTCGATCACGGAACGATCCTCCCCGACACCGTGGAGAGCGACCTCGGGGAGGCTAACGACGTGATGCGCGCGCTTCAAGACGCGAAAATCTCGCTTTTCGACGTCACGCACGACCTCCAAGTCGAGGGCGTTCGGCTCTTCTCCGATTCGTTCGCGGCGCTGCTCGGCGCCATCGTCTACAAGCAGAAACTCCTGGAGTCGGGGGGCGCCGAGCGCGTGCAACTCTCGTTGGGCGCGTTGAAACCGGTCTACGACGGGGCGCTCGAGAAGCTCGCGTCGGCCGATTTCTTGAAGCGCATATGGGCACACGATGCGACGCTCTGGTCGACGCAGCCCGACGACATCGCGATTATCAAGAAATCGTTGGGCTGGCTCGACATCCAGCAGCGCATGCTCGAAGAGGTCCCCGGTCTGCGCTCGTTCGCGAAAGAAGCGAAGGAACACTTCGATTTTGCCGTGGTCTGCGGCATGGGCGGAAGCTCGTTGGCCCCCGACATTCTTGCCGACACCTTCGGACGGTGCGACGGCTACCCGCAGTTATACGTCCTCGATTCGACGTGTCCGCAACAGATCAAGGAACTGGAAGAGAAAATCAACGTCGGCGAGACCCTCTTCATCATCTCGAGCAAGAGCGGCACCACGACCGAGCCCAACGCCTTCTATGCATACTTCCACGAGAAGGTCAGTAAGCAGGTCGGATCGTCGCAGGCAGGACGCAACTTCGCTGCCATTACCGATCCCGGAACGTCGCTCGACAAAGAGGCGAAGGAAGCATCCTTCCGCGAGGACTTCAAGAACGATCCGAATATTGGCGGCCGCTATTCGGCACTCTCGTTCGTCGGCATCGCGCCCTCGGCGATTGCCGGATACGACATCAACCTGTTGCTCGATCGCGCGCTCGGCGCCATGCACGCCAACGATCGCACGGTCGACCCCCGAAGCGCGCCTGGCGTTCGCTTCGGCGCGGCGATCGGCGGCCTTGCGCAGAACGGCCGTGACAAGCTCACGATTATCACGCATCCGCAAGTCAAGGCCTTCGGCGCGTGGGCCGAGCAACTGATCGCCGAATCCACCGGCAAACTTGGGCGAGGCATCGTGCCGATCGANNGTGATCCGCTTGGAGATGAACGATCCTTACGACCTCGGCGAGCAGTTCTATCTTTGGGAGATCGCCGTGGCGGCGGCGGGCGTCATCCTCGGAATCAACGCTTTCGATCAACCCAACGTACAGGAATCGAAAGATAATACCGTCGCGCTGCTCGCAGAGTACGCGCGCAACGGCAAGTTCGACGAGCCCGCAGCCAACGTCGAGGGACCCGACTTCAGCGTGACCTACCTTTCTGGAAGCGAAAGCATTACTGCGCAGAACGCGACGCAGGCGCTGGCGGAGCTCTTCGCGCAGTTGCGGCCGCACGATTACAACGCCATCACCGCCTACATCGCGCGCAATCCGACGCACGTCGAACTTCTCCAGGAACTTCGTTTGAAGATCCGCGACGCGCGCCGCGTAGCAACGACGGTCGGCTTCGGCCCGCGCTTCCTCCATTCGACCGGGCAGCTCCACAAAGGCGGCCCCGATTCGTGCGTCGTCCTGCAGATCACGGCCGACGATCCCGACGACCCGATGATTCCCGGAATGCAGGTCGGCTTCCGTACGCTGCTCGCCGCGCAAGCGCTCGGCGATTGGATGTCGCTTGACAAACGGCGGCGCCGCGGCGTGCGCGTTCACCTCAAAGGCGCCGTGGAACCGGCACTGCGCGCCCTCGTTGCCGCCATCGCCGATGCGCTTGCAGCGCGCGTCTAGATCGAAAGGACGACTTTATAATGCAACTCGGAATGGTCGGTCTGGGCAAGATGGGCAACTTTATGACGCAGCGTTTGATCGGCGGCGGTCATCAGGTCGTTGCGTACGACCGCGACGCAAAGGCCGTCGCGACCGCCGCCGGCGCCGGTGCGACCGGCGCGCAGAGTCTGCGGGATATGGTTGCCAAGCTTACCGGCTCGCCGAAGATCGCATGGGTGATGGTGCCGGCCGGCGCCCCGACCGACGAGACCATCACGCAGCTCGCCGACGCGATGGGCAGCGGCGGCATAATCATCGATGGCGGAAACACGAACTATAAAGACGGCTTGAAGCTCTACGCCATTTGCAAGGCCAAAGGCGTTTCGCTAATCGATGCCGGCACGAGCGGCGGCGTNNTCTTTCTCACGCTGGCGCCGCCCAAAGGCTACGCGCACGTCGGCCCCGCCGGCTCGGGACACTTCTCCAAGATGGTTCACAACGGGATCGAGTACGGTATGCTGCAGGCCTACGGCGAGGGCTTCGAGATTCTCGAGCGATCCCAGTACCCGTACGATCTCGGCCAGCTTGCCGAGCTCTGGTGTCACGGCAGCGTCGTTCGTTCGTGGCTGCTCGAGTTATTGGTCCTGGCATTTCGCGAGGATCCGGGCTTGAAAGATATTCGCGGATATGTTGACGACACCGGAGAGGGCCGCTGGACCGTTGAGACGGCAATCGACGAAAACGTTCCGGCGCCCGTGATCACGCTCTCGCTGCTCGCGCGCATGGCATCGCGCCAAGACGAATCCTTCAGCGCAAAGGTGGTCGCCGCGTTGCGCAATCAGTTCGGCGGCCATGCCGTCAAGGCCGAACCACGTGCTTGAGGAAGTCGCGGTCAACCCGCTACGCGCGGGGTTACCGGAAGAGGGGATCACGTCGCCTTGCAGTGCGGTCTTCTTTGGGGCGAGCGGCGACCTCTTTAAGCGCATGCTGTTGCCGGCGGTCTATTCCATGCACTTGCGCGGCATGCTTCCGACCGCATTTGCGTTGGTCGGTTTTGCACGCACGCCATACGACGACGCCGCCTTTCGCGAGTATTGCCGCAAGCAGCTCGACCTCTTCATGCCGCCGGACAAAAAGCCGCAGGGCCCGCTCTGGGACGATTTCGCGAAGCGAATCAGTTACGTCACGGCCGATTTTACCGACACGCGGCACTTCCTCGCGCTTAAAGACCGGCTCGCCCAAAACGATACCGAGTTTGGTACCGCCGGCAATCACCTCTTCTATCTCGCAACGCCGCCGCCGGTCTTTCCCGAGATCATCAAGCATCTCAAGGAAGCCGGTCTCGAGAAAGACGCCAACGGCTGGACGCGCATCGTGGTCGAGAAGCCCTTCGGTACCGATCTCGAATCGGCGCGAAAGCTCCAGCAGGCAATCGAAGCCGTATTTCCCGAGAACGAGATTTACCGCATCGACCACTATCTCGGAAAGGAGCCGGTGCAGGACATCATCGCGCTGCGCTTCGCCAACACGATCTTCGAGCCGATCTGGAACCGCAACTACGTGCAGAACATCCAGATCACTTCCGCGGAGTCGCTCGGAGTCGAAGAGCGCGGCGGTTATTACGATAGCGCCGGCGCGCTGCGCGACATGATTCAAAACCACGTGATCAACCTGCTCGCGCTGGTTGCGATGGAGGCGCCGATCAGCTCGCACGCCGACGACATCCGCAACGAAAAGTACAAGGTACTTTCGGCAATCCGACCGCCGCCGTACGCCGACGTATGGTCGCTCTCGGCGCGCGGACAGTACGGCCCCGGAACGATCGACGGCGCGCCGGTGATCGGATACCGCGAGGAGCATGACGTCGCGCCCGACTCCAACACGGAGACCTTTGCGGCGGTCAAACTCTTCGTCGAGAGCTGGCGCTGGGCCGGCGTTCCCTTTTATCTGCGTTCGGGAAAACGATTGCCGCGCAAGGTCTCAGAGATTGCAGTAACGTTCAAACCCATACCGCATCGCTTCTACGGCGAAGCGACCGATCGAATCGAACCCAACGTCTTGGTGATCAAGATCGAGCCCGACGAAGGCATATCGATGCGCTTCGAAGCCAAGGTTCCNNATCGGCGATGCGATCCAAGGCGACCAGACCCTCTTCACGCGCTGGGACGCCGTCGAGCGAGCTTGGGAGATCGTCACACCGATCCTCGAAGTTTGGCAGCACACCAAGGATTTCACGTTTCCGAACTACGCCGCCGGAAGCCAGGGACCGCAGAGCGCGCAGCACCTCTTCCCCGACTGGCGCCGCATATGACTACCTTGTCAACCCTAGCTGTGTCATCCTGAGCTTGTCGAAGGACGAAGGATGTCTTTCGG
Source organism: Vulcanimicrobiota bacterium (assembly GCA_003133185.1). Classification (GTDB taxonomy): domain Bacteria; phylum Vulcanimicrobiota; class Vulcanimicrobiia; order Vulcanimicrobiales; family Vulcanimicrobiaceae; genus Cybelea; species Cybelea tyrphae. Next base: position 5,274 of record PKWF01000294.1, read on the forward strand.
ACTTGTTTTAAAGGAACTGGACGAGCGCGCGCGCGAGCGAGGCGGCGGAGTTTACGTCGCCACGATGACGATCGTCGTTTTCTTCGAGGATGCCTCGATCGGCAACCTCGCGCGCGACCGAATCCATACGCTGGCCGCGAAACATCCCTCCCGCGTAATTCTGTTCGACGGCACGCAAAGCGACGCGCTGCACCACGTAGAGGGGGAAGATTGGATCGAGCTGGGCGCAAAGGGAAGCAACCCCGAGGTCTTGCGCGGAGCGTTGAATGCGTTGCGAATGCCGGAAGCCCCGGTGATATTGCTATGGATCGCAACGGGAATTGGAGACGACGATCGGTTCTGCGAACTTTCGCGCGACGCGCGGACCGTCGTTTACAACAGTTCGTTAGTGGATGCCGGGAACGCCGCGCTCCGCCAGCTCGTCGAATACGTAGGACGTCACCCGGAGCTATCCATCGCGGACATCGCCTACCTCCGCCTCGCTCCGTGGCAAGAGAGCGTCGCGATCCTCTTTGACGGCGAAGCCTCCTCCGAGCTTCTGGATCTGACGCGCGTAGAGATCGCGTGCGGTTCCGACCCCGAAGCGCTGTATCTGCTCGGATGGCTCGCGAGCCGCTTAGACTGGAAACCCGCGTCGGGGGACATGCTGGCTGCCCCGTCGGGCAAACAGATCGCCTTCGAGATTCGTCGCGAAGGCGAGCCTCGGCGCATTGCGCGCGTCGCCCTTACCGCGACGAACTCGAGCTTCGTGGCGGAGATAGACTCGCACGGCGAGACCATCAATCTAAGCGTGAGCGGAAGCCGGGCGAAGCCGCCGAGACTCCGAGCAATCAATAATCCGGGCGTCGCCGCCCTCGTCGAGCGGGCGATCCTGACGAGTCAGAACGATCGGGTATTTCAAGCCTCGCTGGCGGCGGCGGGCGCCATTCTTGCGGTTGGAACGCCGTCGCCGTGAACGAACGGGGCGACCTCCTCGTCTACGCCGATGCCGGCGCGGTCGCGCAAGCGTTGGCGGAGTATTTCGTTGCCACGGGCGAGCGCGCCATCGCGGAACGCGGCAAATTTACGGTGGCGCTTTCCGGCGGCAACACGCCGCGCGCGGCCTACGAACTACTCGCCGCCGATCCATTGCGTGAGAATCTGCCGTGGAGCAACGTCTTCATCTATTTTGGCGACGAGCGCTGCGTGCCGCCCGACGACGAACGCTCCAACTACCGCATGGCGCGCGAAGCCTTCTTGGACGCGGTTCCGATTCCGAGCGCGAACGTTGCGCGAATGCGGGGCGAAATCGATCCAGGGCTGGCGGCCAACGAGTACGCCTCGATTCTGCGCGCCGAACTCGGAGCAAGCCCGCGATTCGATTTAGTGATGCTCGGGCTGGGTGAAGACGGGCACACGGCCTCGCTTTTTCCTGGAATCGCGCAAGAAATCGAGGGAAATTCGCTGGTGGAAGCGGCGTACGCGCAGTCGCAAACAATGTGGCGCCTGACCTTCACGCCGAAGCTGATTAATGCGGCGCGGCGCGTCGTCTTCGCCGTCGAAGGGGCTCAGAAAGCGCGCGCGCTCGCCGCCGTGTATGAAGGCCCGCGCGATCCAATGACCTATCCCGCGCAACTCGTACAACCGAGTTCGGGTGAGCTGACGTGGCTCGTCGACGAGACTGCGGCGAGCCTGCTTCGCTCGAGGGCGGTTCCGGAGCGCGGTCGAGCAGATGAAGCGAACCTTTGGTTTGGGCCCGCCGCCGTGGAAACCGTAAAAGACGTCATTGAGTAGGTGAATCCGCGGTTGAATGCGATGGGCTCGCCTTTGTATCAGGGAGTGGGTGCGTAGTGGGTGAAGACAAAGTCATTAGCTTTAATAAGCGCGTGACAGGCAAAGCAGGTTGCCTGCACGGCCGCATCGGCAGGTCTTCCGTCCTTGAATTGCGCGAAACCCCAGCCACCCGTCGAGGCGTATTTTCTTGAGTCCTTGACGTCGAACTGAACGTTGATGGGGGACCCGGCAACGAAAGATTGGGCATGCCCAAAGACTTTGTTGTTTTCCGCAGACGGAACGTAACTCCAGGCCAGCCGGACAACGATCGTGCCGTTCGGGTAGGGCAGCTTTCCTTCCCGGAAGGCCTTGATCGCTATATCGTTGCCGAGAACGACGCGAAGGTCGTTGTTCTTGCCAGCTTCGTGGGCCACGGAGACGACTCTCCAGTCGCGGTATCCGGAGGGAATTTTGATTCCGAAGATCGGCGAAGCCTCTCCATCGGCCTCGCCAGACGCATGACCTATCTGGGTGGGCGCTCCGGTCAGCGCTACGACAGAAATCAAGAAGTACGCGAACCCTCTCATAGCGGTGCTCCCCTTCTGCTTCTTGTGCTTCCAGCTCTTCTTCTCCATTAGCGCCATCGAAAGCGACCAATCTCACGACGGCCGACGTGCGCAAGACCACGCGCTCGCCTGTCGAAAGGAGCGCCTCATGAAACGCACGATATCCTTGCTGGCTGCAGTATTCGCGATGCTCGCGGCGCCGGCCGCGGCCAAGTCGGTGCCGGCCGCAGTAATGGCCCCGATCAGCGCCATGCTCGCCGCCACCAATGCGGATAAAGGTGCGGAACTCGCCGCGTATTATATACTGCGGACGCCGTCGTCGTGGACGAGTTCGCGCCGTACGCATGGACCGGCCCGACGGCTGCTGCCCAGTGGTGGGCCGGCGTAGACAAGCAAATGGCGCAGATGGGCACGAAGACGATTCACGCCGTGGCCCAACCGATCAAGCACTACGACGTCACGGGGGACAGCGCGTATGTCGTCGTTCCTCTCTCCATTTCGTACGTGGTGAAGGGTAGGCCCGGGCACGAAACCGGACTTTTTACGCTGACGCTCCGCCGGTCGGGTGGAACGTGGAAGATCGCAACGCAAACCTGGGCGACGGCGACGAGCACGATGTAGCTTTAGGAGCCTGTCGGGCTCCTAGGGGGTCGTCGTGGCGAGCGCCTCTGACCCGAGCTTTTTGAGATTGACGCCGTTATCGGTGAGAATCGTGCCCTCGACGCGCTGAAGCTCGACGACGGACTTATTGAGATCGGTCTGCGCTTCAAGCTCCGCGCCGCGAGCCTGCGCTAGTTCGACCTGACGCTGCAGAACCAAGAACGTCGTCGACTCACCGTTATGAAACTTCCGAACCTCGCTGGCGTAGACGGATTCCGCGGCCGCGCGCGCCTGGCCCGCGCTGGAGAGGCGCGAGAGTGCCGATTGATAGGTCTGCAGTACGTTGCGTGCCTCGCTTTCGATGCGCTGATCGAGGCCCTGGCGCTGTAACTCCGCTTGGTCTTGCTCTTGACCGGCGATCTGTTTGAGACCACGCGCGGTATTGTTCTCAAGCGGAAAGTTGACGACGAACGCGATGTTGAACTCGGGATACGCGCCCGTCCACATATTATGAAAGGCTTGCGTCATGTTGCCTTGAGACTGCGGGGGGGGAGTTGGGCAGCCTGGGGGCGGGAGTGAGCCGCAGCCGATCTGCTCGAACTCGGGAACCGGCTGTAAGATGCCCGCAAAGCCATTACTGAAATATTGCACGACGACGTCGGCCTGCGGAAGCGCTTGGTTCTTCGCATAAACCATGTCGAGATCGGCGACGCGGCGTTCGTCGAAGACTTGTCGCACCTCCGGCCTCTGTTGCTCGGCCAAGGCGACGATCTCCGCGAGATCTCCCGCCGTCGGCAGCTCCTGCACGGGCGACGAAGGCACCAGATTCGCGCTCCAGATCGGGTCGCCGGGATCGGCGACGATCAGATTTTTGAGCTGCGTTTGGAGCTCGGAGACCGTTTGCAGCGCCGAAAAGACGCCCGCCTGAAAGTTGGAGACCTGAGTTTCGGATTCGATCGCGGTAATCCGCGCGGCGACACCGCGTTTGGCGAGACGAACGACGCTGCGCTGCTGCACGACGGCCTCGTTGAGCGCGTCCTCTTGAATAGCGACGTTGCGCCACGCCGCGACCAAATCCCAGTAGGTGTCCTCGACCTGCGCGATCGTCGTCGAGGCGTCGATCAGCGCTTGCGCTTCGTCCGAGTCGGCGCCGATGATCGCCAACTTCAGTTGATGTTTAACGGCGTTCATCCCGGCGTTCTTGAGCAGCGGCTGCGTAACGGAGAGGCTCAGGGTGGCTTGATAGTAGGGACTGAACGTATTGATGATGACGTTGTTGTAGGTGCGCGCCTGGGTAATGCTCGCTCCCCACTGCAGGCCGTTGACGGTTTGACCGCTCACTCCGGACTGAAAGGAATACTGGTGCTGGATGATGTTCCCCGGTCCGCTCGTGGCACAGGGATACGTGCCGCCGAAATTGTTGTTGCAGGTATAACCATACCCGAACTGTCCCGGACCCGCGAAGAAGAGATTCTCCGGCGGGGTCACGGAAAAGTTCGATGACGGCTCGACGTGGAGCTGGACGTCGAAGTTGGCTTTGGCCTGAACGACGCGGTAGCGCGCGATCCGGACGTTTGAAGCAGAGATCGCCAACTCCGGATTCTTCAGCAACGCCATTCCGACGGCGTCCTGCAGCGAAATCCCCACAAACGGATTCTGCGTAACGCCGATGATTCCGGGAC
>PKWF01000020.1 GCA_003133185.1 Vulcanimicrobiota bacterium
CGGCCAGCAGGCGTTGGAGATCCTCGGCGGGCACCCAAAATGTACCACCCACGGGCACTTGAAAATGTACCAGCCCACCTGATCCAGCCCGGGCATGCCAAGTCGGCGTCGCATAGTCGAGGCCGTGAACAAGCTGAGCATGACCGAGCACGAAACGATTCTAAGCCTACTGCGTCTGGGATGGAGCGAACGGCGCATCGCCCGTGAGGGCAGCCATCATCGCGCCACGATCCGGCGCATTCGACGCGAAGCCGAGCTGCTGCCGGCAAAGTGTACCACCCCGTTTGAAGTGCCCACCGACCCGGTACCGTCCGAGCGGCAAAGTGTACCAGAAGTGGCCACCGACTCGGCGACGACCCGCAGCAGCGCCGCGCCCTTTGGGGACTTCATCGAAGGCGAGGTCGCGAAGGGGCGCAATGCGACGGCGATCTACCAAGATCTGGTCGAGCACCACGGCTATGGCGGTTCGTATGATGCGGTCAAGCGTTTCATACGCAAGCTACGCAAGCGCGAGCCGAAGATCAGCTGTCGGTTCGAGACCGAGCCGGGCCAAGAGATGCAGGTGGATTACGGTGAAGGCGCGCCGACGCGCGATCCGCGCACCGGCAAATACCGGCGGCCACGGCTCTTTACGCTCACGTTGAGCAACAGCCGTCACGCATTCCAAAAAGTGGTGTGGAACTCGTCGACGGAGATCTGGTGCCGGCTGCATGAGGAAGGCTTTGCATACTTCGGCGGCACCGCGCATACGATTCGCTTCGACAACCTCAAAGAGGGTGTGATCAAGCCCGACGTCTACGAGCCGCAGCTCAACGCGCTCTACGCCAAGCTGCTCGAGCACTACGACGTCGCGCCGCTACCCTGCCGGCCCTATGCACCCGATCTCAAGGGCAAGGTGGAATCGGCCGTCGGCTACGTTCAGAAGACTGCGCTCAAAGGCAAACGCTTTGAGAGTATCGAGGAGCAGAACGTGTACCTCGCTCGTTGGAATGAACGCTGGGCCGCGACGCGCATCCACGGCACAACCAAACGGCAAGTGCGGGCGATGTTCGATGAAGAGCGGCCGTTCTTGCAGCTGCTCCCGGCGACGCGCTTTGAGTACTACCGCATCTGCCAGCGCACGGTTCACTTCGACGGCTATATCGAAGTGGACAGCGCCTACTACTCAGCGCCGCCGCGCTACGTTGGCCATAAGGTGGTCACGCACGTCGGGCGCTTGTGGATCCGCATCCTCGACCCGACCAGCCACGAATGCGTTCGGGAGTATACGATTGCGCTGCACAAAGGCCAGCGACGAACAATCGACGCCGATCGGCCCAAGCAAACGCCCGTGAAGGTCGAGCAGCTGGCGGCACGCATCGGGGGGGCCGGACCCGGCTGTAAAGCCTTTGCGCACAAGCTCGTCGAGGACCGCGGCGCGATCGCGTTGCGGGCGCTCTACGGGATGCTCGACTTACTGCGCCGTTATGAAGCGGAGGCCGTGGATCGAGCCTGTGCGTTTACCGCGGCTTCTGACATCAGGAGCCTTGCGTTCGTACGGGCCTATCTCGCGCACCACGCGACACCGCTGCGGCTCAAGAGCGAGCATCGCATCATTGCACCAATCGAGACCTACGCCACGCACTTCACGACGCTGACGAAAGGAGCGCCTTGATGACCACTGACGAACTGGACCGATCGCTTCGACAACTGCGCTTAGGCGGAATGGCAGACGCCGTTTCGGTTCGATCGCAGCAAACGCGCGCTGAAAACCTGGGACCGCTGGACTTCATCAGCCTGCTCGTGCATGACGAGCTGCAACGCCGCCGCGACCGGCTGATTGCTCGGCGCGTCAAGGCCGCCGGATTTCGCGACCAAAAGACCTTCGATACCTTCGATTGGAAGTTTAACACGCTCGATCGAGCGCTCATCTTTGAGCTGGCCAACTGCCGATTCATCGAACAGCACGAAGACGTTCTGCTACTCGGCAATGCCGGCGTCGGCAAGAGCCATATCGCCCAGGCGCTGGGCATGGCGGCCATCTTGGCCCGCTTCCGCGGGCTCTACCGCGAGGCGCATGTCCTCTTCGAAGATATGCTGTTAGCCAACGCGACCGGCGAACGAACGGAGGCGATCGCAATGTACAGCGAAGTTCCGCTGCTCATCATTGACGATCTGGGGATGCGCAAACTACCGGCCAACGCCGCCGAAGATTTGCTAGAGATCGTGATGCGCCGCTACGAACGCGGCTCGACGATCCTCACATCGAACCGGCCGCTCGACGATTGGCCTAAACTCTTCGGCGACACGCCAGCGGTTGCGGCATTCCTCGACCGCCTGATGCACCACAGCCATCTAATCGAAATACGCGGTAAGAGCTATCGACTGCACGAGCATAGCCTCACCGCTCGAAGCAGGAGGACAAAGGCTGCGGACTAATCATCGCGACAAAGATCACTACGCTCGGGCCGGTACACTTTCAGCTGCCCACGCCCGGTACACTTTCAACTGCCCGCCGAGGTGGAGATCGATTTTTTAGAACA
>PKWF01000180.1 GCA_003133185.1 Vulcanimicrobiota bacterium
AGACGAAGAGAAAGAGCGAGACCACGACGATGTACGGCAGCGGCGCGTGCACGGTAAACGCGTGCGTGTTCTGCATTTGCATCGTCAGATAGACCGGCGTTACGATGGCGGCTAAGACCGCGGGGCCATGCACGCCGGCCGTCCACAGCAGCGTTTCCACCAACACGATCGCGACGAGCGCGAGATAGGTGTCACCGAGGTGCGCGATCGGATGCATCGCCGCTGCGATGGCCACCGGCAGGGAGACGTGCAGGACGATCAGCGCGCCAAACGTTCCGACAGCTAAGAGCGCGCCAAGCCAATCCGCCAGCGCCGGCGCAACGCGCCGGCGCGCGAGCGCCATCCAGGCAGCGGTAACACCACAGGCCAGCATCGCGACGAAGAGTCCGGCAGTACCGAGCACGCGGAGATACGTGATCGGATCGGGCCCGAACGGCCGCGGCAACGCCAGCGCGAAAGCGGCCACGCTGCCCAGCACCAACGGCGCGACCGCGTAGTGCGTCGCCCGTGCGAGCCGGATCGGCAATANNGACGACGAGTGTCGCCGCCATCACGCCGAACGCGGGCAACAGCGCCGACGCAACGCGCAAACCGAGCGTCTCTCCGGGTAAGGTTCTGCCGGCGAGCTCCGCGATCAAAATCCCGAGAAAGGCTGCCGCGAGGCCGATGAAACTCCACGGCAANNGCTTCGACGCGACCGACGATCTCGACATCGCTCGCGTAGATTGGCGCCATTGCGCGATTCTCCGGCTGCAGGCGGATGCGCCCCGGCTCACGATAGAAACGCTTGACCGTGGCCTCGCCGTCGAGCATTGCGACGACGATCTCGCCATTTTCGGCGCTTCGCTGGGGACGAACGACGATGAGATCGCCGTCGAGAATCGCAGCCTCCACCATCGAATCGCCCTGCACCCGCAGCATGAACGCGTCGGAGACGCGCGGCACGAAGCCCGCCGATAGCAGGAACTCGCCTTCGACGTCCTCCTGCGCCGTGATCGGCACCCCGGCGGCGACGCGTCCTAGAATTGGCATAACGACCGCATCGTGCCCCTGGAAGGACGCGCCCGAGCGCATCGCGCGGGGCTTCGTCGGGTCGCGCGATATCAGGCCCCGGCGCTCCAGAGCCTTAAGATGAGCATGGATCGTCGAGGAGGACGAGAGGCCGACGCGCTCGCCGATCTCGCGCACCGAGGGCGGGTAGCCCCGTTCAGAGGTAAAGCTCCGGATAACGTCCAGGATGCTCCGCTGACGTTCCGTCGCCGGTTTCTCCAACGTCGCTTTGCGCATCGCTCCTCCCATCGGCAAAGTGCCAAGCGTATGGCACGGATAACGGGTACAACCCTATCACAAATCATAAATCATGGCAAACATACGTTCGTAACCGCTTGACAACGTAAGGCAGGCCCGTGCTAAAATCTAGTGGACGAACAGGCGTTTGGCACTAGATATAGGAGTGAAAACGGTGGGTAGGCGCAAACACTTCACGCTCATGCCGGCGATCGCGCTGGCGGCCCTGGGGGTCATGGTAGCCCTTCCTATGCTCTCGAGCGTCCGGCTCTACGCAGCTTCGGCGCAGCACTACACGACCGTCACCGTCCAGCCAGGTGACACGCTATGGGGGCTTGCCGCCGCCCACTCCGGTTCGAGCGCCGACGTTCAAGAGATCGTCGACCGAATCAGCGACGTGAATCACCTTCAGTCGGGCGCCTTGCAACCCGGGGAGCACCTTCGCATCCCAGAGTAACCCTTCGCCCTTCGCCCTTCGACAAGCTCAGGGGGACAAGGGCCTTCGACATGCTCAGGGCAGGCTAAAGTTTAGGGTGACAAAAACGACGCCAACACCGTGGCGTCGTTTTTGTCTTTAGCGGCGCGAGACGAGTACGATGCTGTGCCCTTGATGTTCCTCTAAAAAACCAAGTCCATCCATCATCCAGGTGTCGAGGCCGCCGGCCGAGTGTTTGGCGACCTCGCGAACGACGTGCAACCGGTCCTGCAGCCAGCGCAGCTCGCTACGGGTCGTCGTGGGAAAGACCGCCGTTTCGCAATCCTCGCACCGGTACCCGTACTGCGCTATGTTTTCGCCATGCTGTCGGAGACCAGCTGTAGCGTGGTTTGATAGATCGTCGTGGAAGTTCCCACCACGCCGTTGTCATGGCGCTGCGTTACGTACTCGTTGACCGTGGTTGGAAGCGCGCGGCTCATATCGTAGCCGATCTTGGTTTGGACGTCGGTGGTCAGGCTGCCGCCGCCGAATTGGTGGATTTTGCGCGCTTCGCTCACCTGGACGTCGCTGGTAGTCGTCGCGCCGATGACGTAGTCGGCCGTGATGTTCAGGTTGGGTGAGTTTTGAGTGATCTGCCAGTGACGCTTCGCATCGATGTTGTTAGGATCCACGAAGTTCGGGCCCAGAAAGCGCAGCAACGTATACTCTTCTGAGTAGACCGTTTTGTTGGGATCGCAGATGACGCGGGTGTTGCCGTAGACGACGCAGGTCGCCGCTGGGGCTCTGCGAGTCTGCTCGCCGGCCTCGCTGATCGAAACGATCAAACCGCCGTCGCTCTGCTTGGCCAAGATGCCCACGGTCATCGTGCCCTTATCGGTCAGAGAACCGCTGTAGTGGGATGTGCCCGAGCCGGCAGCCGCGAACGCGCCGGCGTTGCCGTAGTCTTCCGCTGGATTGGCCGAGTCCTTTGCGCTGATATCCTGCTTTGCGCTGTAGGTGAAGCTGTAGACGAGCGTAGGGACCGTGTTGGTGTACGCGCCGGCTGCGCTGGGCAAAAGAAAAACTGCCACGGTCGCGGCGGGGGCCACGAATTTCTCAATTCTCAACGTGTCATCGCCTGCTACGCTACGTTTTCACCATCGTGTCGGAGACCAACTGAAGCGTGGTCTGATAGATCGTCGTGGAAGTCCCCACCACGCCGTTGTCATGGCGCTGCGTTACGTACTCGTCGACCGTGGTTGGAAGCGCGCGG
>PKWF01000074.1 GCA_003133185.1 Vulcanimicrobiota bacterium
TGGCAACGCGAGAGGATGGTTACGGGTAACTTCTCGGGTTCGGTGGTCGCGAGAATGAACACGGCGTGCGGCGGGGGCTCCTCGAGCGTTTTGAGGAAGGCGTTGGCGCCTTCTTTGGTGAGCATGTGCGCCTCGTCGACGATGTAAATCTTCATGCGCATCGTCGCGGGGGCAAACTTCACCGCTTCTCGGAGTGCTCGAACCTCGTCGATTCCCCGGTTGCTCGCGGCATCGATTTCCAGGACGTCGAGCGCCGTACCAGCCAGGATCGCCAGGCAGTTTTCGCAGGTGTTGTCCGGCGTGGGAGTCGGCCCGTGGATGCAGTTGATACAACGCGCCAGGATCTTGGCCGCCGAGGTCTTTCCCGAACCGCGCGGGCCCGAAAAGAGATATGCGTGAGCGAACTTGCCACTCTCAATTGCCGAGGTCAGGGTGCGGACGACAGCGTCTTGGCCGACGAGATCGGCAAAGGTTCGGGGGCGCCAGGTGCGGTACAGGGACACGACGATCAACCTTTAGCAGGTCGTTTCGAGGCGCCTGCCGGAGGGTAGGGTTGAAACGAGTCGCCCCGGGAGCAGGTTATGAGAATTGCTTCCCAAGTGAGCGAACTTACTTTTTTGGGTTCCTTGTTAGAAAGATGCCCGTGAATTTGCGCGCAGCGCTCCAAGAGAAATTTGGGTTCGACAAGTTTTATCCCGGCCAGGAAGACGTGGTATCGCGCGTCCTACGAGGCCAGGATACCCTGGCAATTCTCGCCACGGGCGCCGGCAAGAGTCTAACCTACCAGCTGCCGGCACTCTTGCTCGAAGGAACCACGATCGTCGTCAGCCCCTTGATTGCGCTGATGAAGGATCAGCTCGACATGCTGCGCGAGCGGAATATTACCGACGTCGTCGCGCTCAACTCGACGCTTTCGGAGGACCAGGAGCTGCGGACTCGGGAGCGCGTCCGCTCGGGGAAGATCCGGATCGTGTACACGACCCCCGAAAAGCTCGAAGATCAAGCCTTCTTGGCGCTCCTCAAAGGGCTACGCATCCCGCTCTTCGTCGTCGACGAGGCTCACTGCATCAGTCAGTGGGGACACGACTTCCGGCCCGCCTATCTCGCGCTGGGCTCCGTCATCGCTCGGCTGGGCCACCCGACGGTGCTCGCGCTGACGGCGACGGCCACTCCTTCGGTCAGAGAGGACATTCTCCATCAGCTCGGCATCGATCAAGTCAAACCGATCGTGCGCGGTTTCGACCGGCCAAACTTGATCTACGAATCGCGCAAGGCCGACAAGGAAGCCGATAAGTTCAAAATCCTCTCGGCACTCTTCGAAGGCCCCAACCCTCTCAAGGGTACCGGCATCATCTACACGGCGACGATCAAAAACGCATTAGAGGTTCAAAGCTACCTGACGCGTGAGCTGGGCGTACCGGCAGCCGTGTACCATTCGAAGCTGCACAAAGAGGATCGCACATCCGTCCATAATCTCTTCATGGAGGAAGAGATCCGCGCGGTCGTGGCGACCAACGCCTTCGGCTTGGGAATCGACAAACCGAACATCCGGTTCGTGTTGCATTACGATCTTCCGGGCTCCCTCGAAGCCTACACGCAAGAGGCCGGCCGAGCCGGCCGCGACGGCCTGCCTTCACGATGCATCCTCATCTACCGCATGAGCGATACTCGCGTGCAGAATTACTTCCTGACCGGAAAGTATCCCGACGTTGAAGAGGTTCAACGAGTTTTCGGCACGATCGAAGTCTTCGGCGATCAGGCTGAGGGCGTTTCGATGGTCGACCTTCGGAAGATCTTGCAGTTGCCGTTGACCAAGCTCAAAGTAATTCTGGCGCTTCTGAAAAAATCGGGCTATATCGAGCACTCCGCAAAATCCGCCTACGCCTTGACCGAGGCCGTCCGCAAGAACCGCGACCTCATTTTGAACCTAGCCAACTACGATACGAAGAAATCGTACGATCAGAGCAAGCTCGCGATGATGTTGCAGTATGCGGAGACGGTATCGTGCCGGCGTCGCTTCATTCTGAACTATTTCGGCGAAGATTTCGACGCGGTAAACTGCGGTGCGTGCGACAACTGCCTCCGAGCGCTTCGGCGCGGAGTCGACGAGCTGGCCGCTACGGGCGGATTTCGGATTGCCGATGTCGTGCAGCATTCGAAGTTCGGTGTGGGGACGGTCGAACGTGCCGAGCGAGACTTGGTAACGGTTCTGTTCCCCAGCGTCGGCTATAAGACGCTTCTGGCGTCGGCCGTCCGCCGTGCCGAACCGCAAATTGCGTAGGCTGGCCCCTCTCCTTTTCACGTTCGTTGCGCTCTGCGCGTCCGCACGCGCTCAAACGCCGCCGCCTTCACCATCACCCTCCCCTTCGGCGGCGCCCGTGCCTTCGGCGAGCGCCGCCGCAAGCCCGACGCCGACGCCGCCGCCTATTACGGTGCAACCGCAAGCGGCATCGGTACCGGTGGGCACCGCGGTGAACCTAACCGTCGGTTCCGCTATCGTCCCGCTCTCCGCGGCCGTACGTGACCCGTCAATCGCCTCCGCCGCAATCGACCAGCCGTCGCAGCGGCTGAGTATTATCGGGAAATCACCGGGTGCGACGATCGTCACGGTTAGCGATGCTCGCGGGCTGCGGGTCGACGTGCCGGTGCGCGTCGCCTATTACGCCGGCACGATTGCGCCGTACGTCAAACTCGAGGTTACCGGAGACCCGGCATCTAGCGATTTCGTTCGCGAACAGGTAGCGCGAGCGGTACAAAGCGCGGCCGGCTTGCGTCCCGGCGCGCAGGTTCTCGTTACACCCGACGACGTGCCGTTTCAAGGTTCTCTCGACCAAGACGATGTGGCCGCGTTCAACGTTCCGGTTCTCATTCAGGCCAAAGACGATTTCGAGGTGGACGGCGCGACGCACGTGGAGGTCCGCAACGTCGCCGTCCCGCGAATCTCGCCCGACTCTTTGATGGTCAGCGATTACCCCGAGCGCTTGACGGAGAACGGTACGCTCTTCACCGCCGATCTCCGCGTGCAGCAACCCTCGCGCTTTCTGTACTTTCATTACAACCCTCCGGGGCAGCCCGATCGCCGGATCGTCTTGCGGGCGCAGAATCTCTCACGCGAACCGTCGATCGTGCAAGTCATCAGCGATCGAGGGGGGCCGTCGACCAACGAGATGGAGGCGGGCCACGTCGCCACCAAGCGCTTTCTGGTCGACGTCGAGCAGAATCAGGGACGACTGCTCACCCTGGACGGCAACACGTCGGTCAACATCGCACAGCAAGATCTTCCTGCCGGAAGCATCGTCTGCAGCCTGTTGCAGCTTCGCGTGCTCTCGGGAGGAAACGTCCACCTCACGCTCGTCGCGCAAGACGCGTCCGCAGATCCGTCCGACGCGATCGCCGGCAACGAACTGTTGGAAAGCGCCCACAAACACGCTCGCGGCATCTACCCGATTGCGGAGTTTCATTTTGCGACTCTTTGGAGAGTCGATGGGGATTATTTAGAGCTTCCGATCGGCGAGCTGCCGTTGCCAAACGATCTGCAGGGACAGGCACTTTCGGGTGACTACGGCGTCTTGCAATCCTTTGTGGTAAACGTCGAAAACCCACTGCCGACGCCGCAAGCGGTCGCCATCTACGAAAACCCGCGCGGCGGCCACGCTACGGGCACCTATATCATCGACGGCGTCCTGGTGCAGTCCCATCAAGTCCCGCCCTTCTCTCGATACAAGGTACGGCAGTACGTCGTTCCCGCGCACGGCTTCGTTCGAGTGACGATCGCGACGATGCCCGAAGCCGGATCGAGCCTTCCTCTTCGCCTGATCTTTGCACCCGACGACGGAAGCGTCGCGCCGAGCGCACCGGGCTCCCCGATTTACTAAAGCCCCTTCCCGCAGATCGCCTCGTAGACGCGCTTGACTTCGCCGGCGCTAGCGTCCCACGAGAAGCGAGCGATTGCGCCCGCGCGGACGCGCGACGCGCTGGACTCCCAATCGCCGCGTAACGCCGCCTCCAGCATCGCAGTCCACGCGACGGCATCGTCGATCGAAGCGATGCCTCCGTCGTCGCCGACGATCTCGGGCAGCGAGGTTCGATCCGACACGACGCACGGCACTCCGGAGCATAACGCCTGAGCCGCCGCGTAGCCGAAGCCCTCATAACGCGAGGGAACCGCGACGACGGCAGCCTCGCGGTAGAGCGCGATCAGCTCTTCGCGCGCAACGTACCCGCGCAGCTCCAATCGCTCTGCCACACCCAAACGGCCGGCGAGTTCCTCGCACTCTCGCGCATACGGCGTCTGTGGCCCGACGCAGACGATTCGCGCCCCCTTCAACTGCGGCAGCACTCGAATCAGGAGCTTGAGGTTCTTGCGGCGTTCGACGGTTCCCACGGCTAGAATCGTGCGGCCGTCGCCGCCATTGCGAGCGACATCGCAGAACTCTTGTGCAACGCCCGGATAAACGACCCGCACCGCCGCGCGATCGATGCCGGCGAGAACCTCGAGCAATGCGTCGCGAGAAAAGAACGAATCGACGACGATGGCCGCCGCATGCCGGTACCGCTCGAGTGAGAAGCGCCCAAAATAGTACCGTGCGTACGGTCGCGCATGCGCTTGGACGTGAAGCCACGCCACGTCGTGCACCGTAACGACGATCGGCATCCCGACGAACAGGGGCATCGTTCCCGAAGCGCAGTGCAGAAGATCGGCTCCGCTGGCGCGTGCGCGCAACGGGAGAATCACCTGATCCCACAACACTCGCCGGTCGAATCGCCAAGGGTCCAATCGCGGTTCCCGCAGCTCGACGACGTTCAATTGTTGGCGCCGCAACGCGCGCGACAATCCTGCAACGTATTCACCGATTCCAGTTGCCGTGCCGACGCAGAGTTGCGCGTCGAGCGCGACCTTCACCGCAAATCTCGTTCCAGCGCGCTAACCATCAACGCCTTGGGGTCGAGCGCACGGGCACGCGTCAGATACGTTATCGCGGCGGTGCGGTCGCCTTTCTGCAGAGAGACGACACCCAAACCGGCGATGGCGTCGGCGCTTCCGGGATCGATGTCGGCCGCTCGCGCAAAGAGCGCTTCGGCGCGGCTCCGCTCGACCAGTAAGTCGGCCTGATTGGCGGCGGCAATCGCGTACCGCTCGGAAAGCGGCGCCAGGGCGACCGCGGACTCAAAGTCCGAGAAGGCGATGCGCAGCCACGCTCGTTGCGCCTCGCTCCCCGGCACTTTTCTCCATGCGACTTGGTTGGCGAAGAGGCCCATCTGCCATTGCGCTTCGGCAACGGCATCGGGATGCGTCGCGCGGCGGCTCAGACGCAGCTCTAGTAATCGCTCGAGCGCGTACGCGGCTTGCGGATCGTTAACGGCAAGCCGTTGCGCCGCCGCTCGTACGGCGTCCGAGTCGAACGCAGCAAGAGAGTATTCCAGCGCCAGCTGGGCTTGACCGCGGGCGCCCGCAATGCGCGCCAACAACTCGTCCCGGCTCGGCGACGCCGGCAGGCGCACCGCGTCTCGCTGCGCCGAGAGTACGTCGCCTCGTTCCAGTGCGCGCTCCGCCAGAGTAGACTCGACGTAGGATGCGGGTGCGAGACGATCGAGTACGTCGTAGACCGCGTCGCCAAAGCGAGCGGGAATCCGCCGGGGAAGCGTTCCGCCTGCGGCGGCGCGAGCATCCAACGAATCTGAAGCCAACTGCACGAGAACCAGGGCAACGAGCAGCGCAAAAGCCGTCGCGCCGACGATCGCGCGGAAGAAAACGAATCGACGCAGAGTCGGTTGACCTAGAACTTGACGGTAAAGTTCAAGTCTCCGCCGTTTTGGGTGTAGCCATTAACCGGCGGCAGCAGGCTGTCGCCAAGGCGGTCTTGGTACGCGGAGATCGAGAGCGTGCTCGATAAGTACGGGATATTGTAGGTTAAGCCGCCCGCGTATTTGTTGTTCACCGCGTCCAGATTCACGAGGCCGGGAGGCGCGTAGGCACCGTACAACCGTTGAGCGTCGTAGTTGAAGTTCAACGTCAACCCGTGGAATACGGGCACCGCCAGGCCCGCGCCCAACGAGAGTCTATTCGAGCCCGAATAGTCGGGCGCGGTCAAGGCAACGTTCGCGTTGGGAAGCTGCCAGGATGTCGCTTCACCGCCCGGGGGCTCCAAGCCGGCGATGTCGTTGAGCGTTACGTGTTCGTACTGGCCGGAAA
>PKWF01000021.1 GCA_003133185.1 Vulcanimicrobiota bacterium
CGTCAGGCAAAGGACAACGTGCAGAGTAAACCGAGGGGCAGTTGTTTTTGCTGCTCAAATGGTGTCGAATGTAAAGGCACTGGCGCCTAGACCGAGGCGCTATTCCCCCTCACTAGCGCCGGCATTACGTTTTCAATCCGGTGGCTGAGAATCTCGCGCGTCCTTTCAACGTCGAGCCGATCTCGAAAGTCCGGCCATGCTTCCCTTAGTCGACTAGTCATCTCGCTGAAGCACTGGTGCACGATCCGCCGCGACACGCCAGCCTGCATCGCAAACGCCTCGAGCGTATCAGCCGAAATTGCGCTGAATCGGTAGACTCCGGCGAGCGGTAATGCAAGCTCCTGCGCATACTCGTGATAAGCCAGCGTACACACGACATCATAGAGCGGACTCAAACGAGCGCTCACGCCGTCCGGATAAACAATCGCGTGATTCTTGAGATGTGCGTCACCGTTACCGACGGCTATCGTGAAGGCCAGGCGGTACAGCCATTCAAGCACGTCGTCGGGTCCGCACAGCGTCTTCACCACTTCGAGCACCCGCTCCGCGCCCACGCGCGCGTCTGCGCCGTACTTTTGCGAAGGCGGTCGATTGAGAACCTGACAGAAATCTTCCTGGTGGATGCGGCCGTCAGTAGTGCGGTCGAACCTACGAATTGCGTATGCGGTAGTGCCAGCGTTGAGAAAACCTGGGGCTAAATCTGGAATACGCGTGAGATCGACGAGCTCTGTTTGCGGAACATCCAGGCCGCACTCCCGCGCCAGGTTCATGATGAGATATTCCTGCTGGACGATACCGGACAGCTCTGCTGTCGGAAGCTTCACAATCCATTGGCCATCGTGTTCAGGTGACGCGAAGGTCCACCGGTCATCTGAACGATTGGCGCTGAACTTCATTTGAATGCCAGCAAGAGAAAAGCGCCATTTCGGATCGTGCGTCGCATCCCGGCTTGCGGGTTCGACGACCGTTCCGTCCTCGATTACTTCTTTCACGTAGACAGCGCCTGGTAGATTGTCTCCGAGGACTGCGAGCAATGCCCAGTCATCGCGCTCGTTTACACCTTGCCTCGCAGCCAAATAGCGTCGAAACCGTCCCTCCTCCGGAATTAGGTTAGCAAAGAAGGGGACCATCTCGGATTCGGATAGGCCGTCGAGCGGGCGGCCGAGGTCATCAAGCAGCGATTGCGAGAGTACCGAACGACTCTGTCGATCTGCGAAATCACGCTCGTAGATGAAAACCGATCCCGACGCCCGTTCGAGGAGGCGACCGACCAGCGCGTTGCCCAGGTAGACGGGAAGCGTCCTCATTCAAAACGCGGTCGACGATCGCGCGAACTCTCCCAGGCTTCCACCGTGCGAATCGTATTGGCGTCGCTGGCGGCGAGGTCATAGCCTAATGCTTGCAACAGAGCAACCAAGCTTGAGGTCCGTGGATCAGTCCGGCCTACTTCAATCTTCTGGAGATGGCTCTGGGGCATGCCAACACGCTCGGCCAACGCGACTTGGCTGAGACCCTGCTGTTTTCGAAGTTCGCGGATAAGAGGCCCAGGCCCCACACTAATCTGCTTTAGCATATATCACTAGTGGATTATATGCGATAGCAGATGCATTCGGCAAGAGCTAAGTGCAAGCTTCCAAAGCGCACACCTGGATTCCGGAGGGTTGTGACTGGCAGGCCCCCTCACCTAGTCGTCGCGCGAGCCTTGGAGTAGAAGTAAGAGATTCACGTAAATGCGTTCGACCGCATGCGTCCCGAAAGCCGACTGCCAACGCCGTTGGACCCGAGATGGGAAGCTCACAGCCAACCAACCGCCAGTTTTTTCTGTAAACCGCAATAATTACAGCACATAAAAAAGGCCTCAATATTTTTGCATTGAATCAGCCGGCGCCAACCCCACCGCGGACGTTCTTGTGCCAGTGTCTGCGTTCGCTCGGCGATCGCGCTCTCGTCTTTGGGTTTACCGCGGTAGTGCAGCGTACGTCGTGGCTGGCCAACGATCGCGCAGGCTCGCACTTGCGAAAGTCCGTGCTCTTGCAACGCTCTCACCGCTTCTTTTCGCGGCGAGATACCGTCTTGAAAATCAAGCCGCAAGGGCAGCATTGAAGGGGACGCCGCTTTTCAGGACGCCGTAGCAGAGTACGAGCAACTTACGCATTAGAGCCCCCACGACGGACATCTTGGCCTTTCCCCTGGCCGCAAGACGTGCTGCGAACGCCTTAAGCGTCGGGTTGCGAGAGCTTCCGACGATCGCGGGGAAGAATAGACACTTTCGGACCCGCGAATTTCCAGACTTCGACAAGCCACCCTTAGTTCGCAGGGAGGTTCCGGATTGTCGAATGCGAGGAGCCAGGCCGGCATAGGCGACGACCTGTTTAGCGCCAATAAAATCTGATCGCAGAAACACCTCGGCCATTAGGACCGCCGCCGTCTTTTCGGCGACCCCAGGAATAGAGCAAAGAAGATCCGACTGTTCCCGCATCTTGTCGTTGTCCCGGATGCTCAGGCGAATCTTTCGCTCCGTCTCCTTGATTGCGCGATCGAAGGATCGTATCAGTGCTCTTATCTCGGGTTCACGCCTCGCGTCGGCGCAACGACTAATCTGCTGATGTCGGTCACCCTTTAGCGCTTCGAGGCGCCGTACAAGGGTTTGCAGCTCTCGAACCCCAGGCCCGGGTGGCGCCCAATAACCCGGTCGATTCGCACGGCAAAACCTGGCTATAAGTGCGGCATCAACGCTATCAGTTTTGACGCGCAATAGCTCGCTCGACGCAAAGGCCTTGATCTGCGACGGGTTCATAACGCTAACGTGGTGCTCCTCGGCATGTAGAAACGCCGCCAAGTTCTCCCAGTAGACGCCGGTCGCTTCCATACACGCGTGAACTCCCGCTGCCTTGCTCTTACGGAGCCAGGTTGCAAGCTGCCTGAAGCCTCTCGCGTTGTTAGGGAAACTCTTCACGGTGGACAGGTCGCCGGCGAGCAACGCCGCATGGAAATCCCGCTTCGAAATGTCGATGCCGAGGAACAGCCGCAAACCACACTCACTTTCGTCGATGTATAACTCTGGCTCGGAATTCCCGATCGACCTTGTGCATTCAAGCTCCGCCGTGAGACGGGCCTACGATACCGTCCGATCTCGAAAATCCTGCGGCTCACCGACCATCTCGCAGAAAAGCTCGAAGCTTAAGGGCCCCATCGTCGTGTGAGTCGCTGCCGTCACCCTAGTTCGCTCAATCAGCGGACTTTCGGCGTGACCTGATCGATGATACAAGGGCCCCAGCCGTTTTTTGCGATCAGCTCCCGGACGACCTCCGTGGTCAGCCGCGCAATCACGCGATCCTTGCGCGCGCTTTCGGCCTCGAGTTGTTTCAACCGCGTGAGATCGCTGGTTTCCAATCCGGCGTACTTATCGCGCCATTGCCGCATCGTGTTGGCGTGAAGGCCATGTCGTCGGGCGAGCTCGGTAGCGGCCGTGCCGGCGTCGAGCTCCTTGAGTATTGCGACGATTTGCGCCTCGGTGAAGCGACTTTTCTTCACGTGAGTTCTCCTTGGGCCGGAGCCCGGAACTCACAGTTTCAACCTGAGCCGTTTTGCCACCTCAGGTCAGAACGCATGAAGCTGGTGATAGGGCCAGGGCGCCCCGCGTTAGCAGCATTAGTCCAGCGCAGATTGCCGAAGGTCGAAGGCCAGCGCGTCGGTGTGACCGTTAGCGGCGCCAACGTTGATCCGCAAGGCTTTGGCGAGGCAACTACGTATCAATGTCTTTCATAGGCCGCATGCACGGCATTGGAATGCATTGCTCGCGCCATTGGAACGGCCTCCGGCAAGTAAAGCCTTCCCAAATCTGCAGCTTGCAGAAAGCACCCTGCGAACGGAGCAGAATGTGATCGCGGCGGATATGAAGCCGCCGCGATCTATTAACGCGCGTGCGATTTGAAATAGGCGGCAACTACCAAGAGATAACGATCTTGCTGGGGCCTGCGCCGCCTCCCCCTCGAACCATGGTGACGTTAGTCGCGTTTGATTCGACGAACGACGAGCCGCCGCCACCACNNCCGCCGCCACCACCACCGCCGCTGACACCATCGCATCCGCCGCAAATGCCGCCGCCGCCACCACCGCCGCCGAGCACACCATCTGCGCCCGGCGCACCGGTCCATCCGCTCTCGCTGGCGTCTCCCGGCTTGCCACCGACTCCACCTTCACTTTGCGTTCCACCGCGCCCGCCACCACCGCCGGTGTACGAGCCGCTGGGAGCGTTGCCAGAGTGGCCCTGAACGCCGCGGCCGCCAACAAGAGCGCCGCCCGGCCCACCGTCCCCACCACGATAGGCACCGCGGCCTCCGCCGCCGCCAGCCACGATCACGCGATCCGCCATCTCGCTGCCACCCTGGCGCACGTCGGATGCACCACCACCGCCGTTGCCGGTGCCGACTTCTCCCACACCCCCATCGCCGCCACCGTTGTAGCCGCCCACGCCGCCGTTTGGTTCTCCACCGACGAAAACTGCCAGCGACTCTCCAGGCGTGACAAGAATCGTGCCACTAACCAAACCGCTGCGGGCAGATTTAGTCGGCGCGCCGATGGCGGTAATCGTGACGTGCTTCACGCCGCTCGGGACTGTGAAGTTTTGCGCATCGCCAGTATAGTAGAAGGTTTTCGCCTGCTTCTTCGCTGGCGGGTGCGCGATTGACATGACTCCGGCATCCGAAGGCGCAAACGATGAAACTCCGCCGCAGCCCACGAGTAGCGCGCTAGAGAACGCGAAAGCGAATCCGCCCTTCGTCGCAACGGCGAAGCCCACAAAGGTACGTTTGAGTTCGGTCATGGTTTCAAATCTCCAAGATTGGCGTTCAATGAGGCTTGTTTCCAGCTAGGCAGGAGCGGGGTGCTAGTGATTTAAGGCCTGGCAAGCTCGTGCCTTTAAACACGTTGCTTCCACGATGAAGAAACCAGTTACCTTATGCATATGTACGAAAAGGTTACAGTTGCAGTTGTCCCAAAATAAATCGTGATCTGTGTTGTTGACGTTTTCGCATAGCTAACGGACGTAGCTGCAATGCCCTGAGCGGTAACCGTGCAGTTATAAGTCGTGTCGAGGAAGGCAAAGCTATTGGGGAACGTACATGTCACGGATCCGGGGCCCGTTCCCGTGCAGGACCCGCTTAACATTTGCGGATGTACCTCAGCCACCCCAAGAGGAAACGTTTCCGCGGCATATCCGCCGGACGTGCCGTTTGGCTGAACTCCCTTGGTGACCGCAAGCTGTTGATTACACGTGAGAACTTTGTCCGCCGTCTGACCATAGTCGCACTTGACGAAGTCTCCTGAGCTACCGAGGAGAACTTCGCCTTCTCCTCCACCGCTGGCGTTCGTGCCAGCATATGAAACAAGTGACCCGGCACTAGGAGACGGTTCGGGCGTACTGTCGCCAGCTCCAGCGATGACTGCTCCCCCCGCAATAATGTTGTTGTAAACGGCGAAGTTAGCCTTGGCGTCGAGAGCTACAAAGTAGCCGCCGTTAGGCGGCGACGAATCGTGGAACGTTACGCTGAAGACCTGGTTCGGGATGTCTCCGGGGCAGGTAGAACCGCAGTCGTCTGGCGCTCCTTGCGTCGTATAAGAGCCCGTCACCATGGGTCCGGGCGTCTCAAAGTCGTTTCCATACGCAAGCATATGGTGCGACTGCTGCCCGGGCGCTCCGTAACAGATGAAGTAGCACGCGCCACTGGTGTTCTGTAATATCCCTGTCCCCGGATAAAGGCCGCCCGAGTTGTAGAGGTTGCCTGCGCCGAACGCTTCCTGAACAGCAGCATACGCGCTTGAGACTGGGGACGGAACCGCCGTGTACCACGGGATATAGCTTGGTGTCGGCGTGGGTGCCTGAGCGACTAACGACGCGTTTCGGGCCGATGCCGCCGAGGCAACAGTCGTGGCGCGGCCGCTCTGGGCTATTATGCTAGTATTCGAATCCGCCTTTGTCGCGCTTCCGGTAGCAGCCACGATCGCAATTAGCATCAGGCCTGCGAAGATACCGGCACAGGCTTTCACACGGTTTCGCTTAATTTGCACGGAGAGGCCTCCCGTCTGCTCGGCCATGAGAATGGCGTACGTCGGATGTCCACGTCCCTCGCACTGGCCAGCGTATCACCGGGACGGGACCGGTGCAAGGCCTTCCAGCCCGAAGACCTCATGGCCAATCGGCACGCTCTTAATAACCGCTTCCCCCTCAACCTTAGTGCTAGGCGTTAGCACCAACTTCGTGCGTTGGTCTTGGACCCAGTAATCGACTTCGAATTTTCCGACACCTTCGACCATCCCGGAGTACTGGACGACGTATCCCATTCGGGAGGGCCCATGTCGATAATCAAATCGGTTCCCCCTTGCGTCGAAAGCGTAGCCGCCCAGGCCCTTTATGGCGCCCAAACTTCCCGATGCGATTTGCGTAATTTGAGACACACGCAAGCCGGAGATCGTCAGGGACGCCGTAGCGCTGGGATTCAGGGCTTGGAACCCCCCCTGCTGTAGGCCAAATATCCAAAGAAGCCCATTACGGCAACCGAGCCAGCGGCAATGAGCAACGTTTTTGCGTTGGAGACGAACTCAGCCCATGACTTGACGCGATCAGTTATCGATGGCACTTCGTATATGGTGTAGAGCTGTTGTATGGCCACCGCCCCACCTCTCACCATCCTTCACTTACACTAGCCCGAGCAGGTCTCGAGTAGCTGGCTTGGTGTTGCTAGTCTAGCGCTTGGACGCACAAGACGCAATACGCTGAGGTGGTGCCAGGGGATCAGGTCGCTGGCGAGGAGCCAAGCGGGCAGATCTTCAAAGGTTTGGTAAACCAAGCTGGCTTGAATCGCGTCTGGAGCCCTCCGGGCGAGAAAAGTGTGGAGCGATACCTAGCGTTATTTAGGCCTGCATCCAAGGTCCAGTCCCCCTTCCCTTCGTTTTGCGTGTCACTAACCGCGCGGGTCCCATCGCGGCGCCCGTTCCGCTGGCACCTTGCCTCCTCGTTCAACCCCGCGCTCGTGCTCGCTGCGGCAATCGCCTTGCTCATCGGCTTCTAGCAACCGCCCGCGGCTCGACCCAAGGTCACCTACCTCCGGTCACCGCAACACTGACGTCGGCTTGAGCCTCCGATCCGTGCGCCAGCACGGCGGTCGGCTGCATCGCCGTCCCAGGCGGCGCGCCGGTCTGCTCCGGGAATATCCACCGGACGTTCGAGGCGACCGGCGTTACCCGGCCAGCTCTCTCCGCTACCGTGCCCTCGCCACGGCGCTCCCCAAGGAAGGTCTGACATTCGTGTGGGGCTGGGAAAACCGTGGGCCACTTCCGTCCACATCTGCCGGTCGCTTGGCCCTTCGGCGGCATCATTCGCTAAGGCTAGTGTCGAATGCCGTAAGAGCCTGGCTTCTCTAGGAGGACTACCGTGGCAGTTTTAACCGCCGTCGCCCCTGAGCGATCCACCTTCATCTCTCCAGTCACGGTCAGCGGCACGAAGACCGCTGAGTACCGACGCCACTGGCGCTTGAATGCGGCCCAGCAACGCAACGAATCCGATGAACCTCGACGGCGCGCCCAGCGCGCTCGCGGTGGGCCCAGCGCGCCCGCAGTGGGTCCGGCGCGCCCCCGGGTGGGGTGCGTCCGACGCGCGCTCGCGGTGGCTTACCTGAGAGCCAAGCTACTACCCATTTCGGCTAGGAGCCGGCGCCCGCCTGCTCGAATTGCGGCTTGGAACCAATCGGTAACGCTCGCATGCCCGGAATCTAGTGGAGGCTCACGTGGCGCAAACCTACAAGCCCGGCGACACCGTGCCGATGGATGGGACGGTGGAATGCACGCAATATCACGGCACCCGCGACAACGTCAAGAAAGGTACGAAGTTCGCGCCGTGCGATCACTGGCATGATCACCACGGCAAGGACTGCACCTGGCAATACGTCTGAACGTCGCGCGGTCGCGGCCTAGGGTGACCCAGAGCAAAGGCACATTGTTTTTTTTGGGCGTGGGCTACGATCCGGAGTGTCGCTGTTAAACGAGCACCCCGAGCACGGTAGCTACCGCGTTCGGTATTGCTGGATAGCCGAGGAGACTCCGCGTGCCAGCGGACCTGCAGGGGCAGCGTAGGTTGCACTTAGGTCACGACACGGACAGCCACAGGCCAAGGCCTGAATCTGTGGAGCAGGAATAAGCCATGTACGCGAATCCTCTGTCGCCCTTGTTGCTCTACTTACTTAGCCTTGCCCCGGGCGTCCTCGTTATCGTGTTCACCGTCGGCGGCGGACTCATTGGTTTTTTTGCCCATATACCATTCGACTGGCTCGCCACGGCATTCAGAACACGCAATCGCAGTGAAATGGCCGGGCATTTCTTGGGTCTCGTCGGTGTATTCTATGCAGTAGTCTTAGCATTTGTAGTGGTAACTGCTTGGCAGGAACGAGATCACGCGCAAGAGGTTTCCATCGAGGAGCAGAACGCGGCCTCCGACCTCTTTGACACAGTGCGCGGCATGCATAGCGACACGATTGCGGTAGAACACATTCTAGAGCTCTTGCTCAATTATGCCCGCTTGATGGAACGCGAGTGGCGCGAAATGCATTATGGCCAGCCGCTTTGCGAGTTTGCCAACTTTCTAGATGAAACTAAGCTGAAGTGTCAACCCATAAATGGGCAATTGACAGCCGGGCGTCTAAACAATACCCTTATCGTTAGAATCGATAATAGTATCCTTGCGCTTAATCCCAAAGGCCCCAGGGATGAAACGATCTAAGAGGTGGCGCCGGTTTTTTGAACAGCCAAACAGCCCTCGTTATGTGATGACCGCCCAAGTTATGCCGCCTTCCGGAGCGGCTTCTTGAAGTATACCTCGCTTGGCGTCTTGCCGTCGAGCGTCGAGTGCGGTCGTAGCTCGTTGTAGAAGGCGATGTACTGCCCGATGAAGTGCTTGGCGATCGACGCGCTCTCGTAAGCTCGTAAGTAGACCTCTTCGTACTTCAGCGAACGCCAGAAGCGCTCAACCACAACGTTGTCGCGCCAGGCGCCCCTGCCGTCCATGCTAATCGCGATGTCGTTGGCCTTGAGCATGTCGGTGAACTCTATATCGGTGAACTGCGAGCCCTGGTCGGTATTGAAAATGTTCGGGCAACCGTACTTCGCGATCGCCTCCTCAACGGCGTCGATGCAAAAGTCGGTCGTGAGGCTATTGGAGAGCCGCCAGGCCAGTACGTTGCGCGAGTGCCAGTCCAGCACCGCGAAGAGGTAGAGAAAACCGCGGGCCATCGGGATGTACGAAATATCGGCGCACCACACCTGATTCGGTCGCTCGATGGCGAGGTTTCTGAGAAGGTACGGGTAGACGGGATGCTCGGGGTTACGCTTGGTGTCTTTCTTCTTGCGATACAGCGCCTCAATACCCATCAGGCTCATAAGTCGACCGACGTGCCGCCGGCCAACGCGATGCCCGCGCCGTTTGAGAAAATCGCGCAACATACGCGCGCCGGCGAAAGGGTACTCGAGGTGCAGTTCATCGATCTCACGCATGAGCGCGAGGTCGGCATCGCTGATCGGGACTGGGACGTAGTAGGCGCAGCCGCGAGAGAGATTCAGCAGCTTCACCTGACGGGTGACCGGCAAAGGATGCTCTTTATCGATCATCGCTTTGCGCTCGGCCCGTCGATACGTCCGAGCGCGTGTTCTAAAAAATCGATCTCCANNGATCTCCAACGCCTGCTGGCCGATCTTGGCATGAAGGTCTTTGAGGTCGGCGGTTTCGCTCTTTGAACCACGGCCACCATCGAAGATCTCACCCGCACGATCGAGCAGTTCGGCTTTCCACTGCACGATGGAGTTCGGATGGACGTCGAAGCGCTTCGCAAGCTCAGAGATGGTCTGATCAGTCTTGATCGCCGCGAGAGCCACTTTCGCCTTGAAGGCCGGTGTGTGGTTGCGTCGAGAACGTTTCACGATGACTGCTCCTTTCCACGGATCTTTTCGACCCGCAGTCGGGGAAGTCATCACACAACGGGGTGTTCAGCTAACCGGGGCCACTTCTGTGGCTTTCGAGATTGAGCGCTGGGTGCTAAGGTGGAACTAGAGAAGAGCCGATGATCCCCTTAGAGGATCACTGGGTTTTCTCTTTGGGAACGCCAGTGCTATTAACGGAGATGTAAATGGATCCAAGTACCTGCGCTTGTAGGTTACTCTTGCGGCGTTATCGCACCGCTGCATTGGCGGCGATTATTTTTTGGCCTGGCGTCGTCAGTGCACAGACAGGGACACAGGTCATCACGCCTGGGCCTGCAGCAGTACCCTCATCCACGGTGCCTCAAGCGATTCTTCTG
This sequence comes from Vulcanimicrobiota bacterium, assembly GCA_003133185.1. GTDB lineage: Bacteria > Vulcanimicrobiota > Vulcanimicrobiia > Vulcanimicrobiales > Vulcanimicrobiaceae > Cybelea > Cybelea tyrphae. The sequence continues at coordinate 10,344 of PKWF01000021.1, forward strand.
CCAGGTGGAACAACAGTCTCTGTAGGATTGACTGAGCCGATATCTTCCGCCACCGCTAACCTCAACGATCAAGTCGCGATCGTCGTAAGGAAAGCGGTTGACGTAGCGGGCTGGGTTGTTATTCCAGGCGGCGCCAATGGACACGCAACGGTCACGTCCGTAGAACACTCGGCTGGAAACGGTAGCGGCGGGAAACTTGCAATGACAATCGATTGGGTATACAGCGCCGACGGAGGCAGGGTTCAGCTTTCAACGACGAATCACGCGAGCGAAAGCGGGGACACGAAAGGGGCGGCAAGTACAGCGACTATTCTTTCCTGGGTACTTCTTGGGCCGCTCGGATTCTTTGCCCACAACTTCGTTCACGGTAAAGACGTTACTATCGGAACAGACAAGACGTTCACCGTTTTTGTGGATCACGACGTCCACATACAAGCGACCCAAAAAGCGGGTCAAGGTCAGGGCTTCGATCGCTAAGGCGTTAATAGCCAACAACTCCTTAGGAGATAGGGAATCATGGCTTTTCATTTAGGAACAGTCTTCTCAAATCAGACCGTCCAAATAGACGGTAATACCTTCACTAACTGCACGTTTAAGAACGGTTGCGTTTTGAAGTTCTCTGGTGGAACACTAACGATACAAGGTGGCTCCATTGAGCCAAGTTGTCAGTTTGTGCTTGACGGGCCAGCAGAATCGACGGTGAAGTTTCTCGCGGCGCTTTACGGCGAGGGGCTTCAGGCTCAGGTCGAAGCATTCGTTGACGCTATTCGGCGCAACGCGTTCCCGATTGCATAATCTGGAAACTCATCCCAGGGCACCGGACGAGTTAAGCTGATCGGCGCGCAGGGCCGCGTTATGGCCTCAATGCGAAGACGGTTCCCTTTCCGTAGGTCCCGCCGCCGGACGTCGTGCCGTAGAGCGTGCCTTTTACGGCGATCAGGGCCGCGGAAGGCACTGCGCCATCATTGCCGCCGCCGAAGCTTGTGCTCCTTCCCGGTCGTACTGATGTCGGAGACTGTCCCATTGTTGGAAGTGCCACCCTGATATGTAGTACCGTAGAGGATCCCGTTTACATCGATTAAGCTCGCGGCGGGTACTTGGCCATCGTGGCCGCTGCCGAAGCTGTACAGCACGTGCTCCGTGCCGGCCGTACTGATGCTGAAGAACACTACGCAACCAGAGCGACTCCTTCCCTCGCAATACGCGCCTCCACCTTCAGTTGTGCCGTAAAGTACGCCGTTCACGTGGATCAAACTCCCGCTAGGCACTTTGCCATCGCGGCCGCTAAAGCTGTGCCAGCACGTGCACCGTTCCGGTCGTGCTGACGCTGAAGACCGTTCCGTCTGCGTGTTCGCCTCCGTCGCCTGCGGTGCCGTACAGCAGGCTCTTCACGTCGAGCAGGCTCGCCGTGGGGTATTCACCATCCGAGCCCGAGAAGCTATGCTGCACGCCCTCTTTGCCGGTCGTATGTTCCGTCGACGCCTAGCGGGCACGGCTACTTTGGCGCGAGACTAACGACCGAGCCCACGATCTCGCCGTCGTCGCCACCAAAGGTTTGGGTCGGACTGCCCCCTTGCGGATAATCCCAGTACATCATTTCCCCCGACTCCTCGGATGCTCCAATCACTCGCCCCGCCATTTTTCCGTCTCTGGCTTTAAGGTTTGGAAACGAGAACTGGAAGACGTCACTAAAGTCGTTGAAGCTCGTATAGCCCGTTTCTTTTCCAAGTTTTCCGCTTATCCGGAAGCGGATGATCATTTGTTCGTATGGGCTGCTGACTGCGACGTACTGGCCGTCCCACTGAACATCACCATCACCCTGGGGGGTATGGCTAAGCGTTACGGTCTCCATGCGATGGCCGCCCTTCGGAAGCTCTGCGAAGACATCTGCGTAGCTGCTGTTCGAGCTAAAGCCCGTGATGTACAGATTGCCGCTCGGATCGTAGCCGCAACCAAAGTATCCGCCGAACTGCGGATCCTTGTAGGTCTTCGGTAAACCAGCGGCGTGCTTATAGATGGCGACGTTACCGTAGTCGCCTGACGGAGCTGCGACGCTTGCTACAGCGAGATTACCGGTCGTTGGATCGACCGAACACGCCCACGCATTAAGCTTACCATCGGCTAGCTTTGCGATCGGGCTCGTTCCGCCATGCGCATACTCGTAGATCCAGCCGCCCTCGATCGTGACCCAAACGTTCCCGCGGACATCGCTGCACAACCCGTCCGGAGAGCCCGGAAAACCTGAGATGCTCCCGACCTGCACGCCTTCGGGATACGAAAAGACGCCAACAGTCTGGTCCTCGTAATACCCAATGTAGAGAAGGTTGCTGCTTTGGGCGGAGGGAGCCATCCACGACCTGTCTGACAAACCGCCCCTTACAACGCTCTGCCACGCGCCTGGCGTCGCAGGCTGCTCTTGCGACGCGCTGCAACCGGCCAGCAACGCGATGGCGGCGCTGAAGCGAATCATACGATCGCTCAAATGGACAGGCCTCATCTTGCACGCTCCTCGTCCGTACGACGGCTGACGGTTACACCGTACGGGTCATTCAGAAAATCGGTAATCGTCGCTATCGAGGCCCCGCCTGCGGGGTATTCCCAATATGCGACCGCATTCGAGTTGGGTAACGCCCCGACGATCTGCGAACCGCCCGGGAAGTTTGTGATCCAGAGCTGATTCTGCGCGTAGCCGGCGCCTGTTAATGCCACGGTCCCTTCGTACGTCGCGGTACCGCTGCGATCGATGCTATATCGAAGAATGCTGCCGTTATCAGCGACAGCCCAATACTCGCCGTCCCATTGAAGGCTCTTGACACTTTCGAACGGCGATCCGCTGCTAATTTGGGAGAGTTCGACGGGCAAGAATGTTTGACTACCCCTGGGCAGCAGCGCAAATGAGGCATACTCATAGCTACTGCTTTCCTCAAGACTCACGATCAGGAGATTCCCGCCATCGTCGTAGCCGAGCGCGATCGGAGAGTATAAGCCTTTGATGGGTCCATAAAACTCGCCCTTTCCGGCCGCGTGCTTATAAATCACGATGCCACCTGCGCCGCGGTTGGGGTAGTTGGCGACGGCGAGGTTTCCGGTCTTCGGATCAACGGAGCATCCGTAGGGCTCATAGCCCGGATCGTCGAGCACGTTAATCGTCTTTGCTCCACCGTAGGCGTACTCCCGAATTTTCCCTAAACCGCTGTCCGTGATGAAGACGTTGCCGGCCTGATCAACGCACTCGCCCTTCGGCGCTCCGAAGCCCGTTAGCTGTCTCACAAACGTGTGCTGCCAGTACCGGTAAACCGTTACGACGCCGCCAACGTTTGAAACGTAGAGCAGGTCCCGCTGCGAAGTGCCCTTCGGGCTTTGCGCCGGCGTCGTAATGGGTGGAGTGCCAGCCTGCTCCGGCGATCCACCGCACCCCGCAAGCATAACAACAGTCACGCAAACGCTTAGCGCGAAACGGCTCACCTCTCGACTTTTCATCTAATGCTCCTCGCACCGTGAACGTCACGGGGCTTGGGTCCGTTTCGGCGGGGCCGGGCTGAGTCCCACCGGAGCAGCCAAGCCGGTCGCTGTGGGACCGATTGGATTAGCTTGAGGCCCGGCCGGAAAACGCGGTCCGAAGCCCCGAAACTCCTACGTAAGGTGTAAGCCTGAGCTAGTTTAGTGGCCGAAGTTCCTATTTTTGGCAAAGCTTGCGAGAAGGCGCCGATGCTCGGCTGTTGGTTTCGTTTGTTCGTTTCGGATTCTCTGAACGGAGCGACGGCGCACCGTTGGCGTCCGCGCACTTCGATTCGGGATGGTACTCGTACTCCCGCAGTTGACCGTCGTGCGCCCAACGGCGACCCGCTTCTGGAAGCGCAGCGGCTTCGTTGATGTGCCCAGCGATCGGCAACAATGGAAACGAGATCAACGTGCAGGTCTATTCACCGAAAGGTGCGTTGCCATCAAGGACGACCACGGGTGGCATAGTCTGGCCGGTCGGCATTGGCGTGGACGCAAATGCAACGCTATACGTCACGAATCTCATTCCGGGATATATCGAAGAATTCCATGCTGGCAGGAGCCACCCTTAACGGAAAATTACGGACGAGATGGCTGGCCCGAGGAAATCTTTTAGTTGATGGTGGAGGAGAGCCAGGCGAGTTCGCGGAGCTTCCGGAAGGCGGCAACGAGCTCATCAGCATTAAGCTGAACGCAACCATTGCCGATCCAGAGGGCGTGGCGTGGGACGGGAAGTACTTTGCAATTTGTGACCAAGAGCAGAAGCCCAACGTGATTGACGATGTTTCGCTCTCCGGCTCAAGCGACACGCTAATGCGCACGGTTACCTTGGACGACTCGGTAGATCTTTTGGAGATCACGATCTCGCCATTCGGTTATGCGAAAAGGGCTTTTACCGGGCCCAAAGAGATTATCGCTGCAGACATTAATAACGACGCCCCGAAAGGGTTATGTGTGGTATTGGACCTACCCAAAAGGCGGGGCACCAGCTGTCAGTAGTGGCCAGTAAATGTGCGCCTCGCGTTCCGGCCTCATAGGGCAACGGGTCGATGAAACGCTTTAGGTCAGACTGCTACGCTTTCGGCGCTTCCGCTGGTGTAGCAGTATTCGCAGGGTGCGGCGGATCGCAGCCGCCGATCAGCGCGCCGGGCGCGATGCCGCAATGCCTGGATTTCGGATCTTGCCTGCGCTGGCGTCACAAAGCACCGTTTCGACTAGAAGCGGCGCAATGAACAGACTTCACCACGTTGCGCCATGGCTAGCACTCGCACTTTTCGTGCTAATGGGTAGCGAGCTACTGCTAGTGTACGTCGCGGCTTTGATAGGCGTTCACGGTTTGGTAAATATGACGCCAAAAACGCTGGTAGCAATGGGCGCGGCTCGTTATACGGCATCCCTGGGCTTCGCGCTATTCGGCGTCTACGCTATTCTCCAGGCTCCCCCATCGTCAATAGGGCTGCGGCTACCAAAAGTTGCTGGGCTTGCACTAGGGGTCGCGGGCGGCGTAGCAGCATCGCTTATCATTACTCTTCTGGTGCGCGAACTGCGACTTCAGGGCAGTTACAATCTTCAGTACGAGCACTACATATTATCTCGCGCCACCGGCCTGATTGCGGCAGCCCTTTTCTTCGTGTTTTTAGTTTTCGGTCCGATTGTAGAAGAGATTGTTTTTCGCGGTATTGTGCTGGGAGGTCTCATCAACGTGACAAACGGCGTGGTCGCTGTCATCGTATCTGCCCTGATCTTCGCCGGAATACACGTCGCAGGGGGAATCGCCCAGATAACCAGTGTCTTTGTACTCGGCCTGGTCCTCGGTTGGCTTTACCTGCGAACACGCTCGGTCGTGCCCAGCTCAGTGGCCCACATTATCTATAATACGGTGGCCTTCTATCCAATCATACTTTACATGGTGCGTGCGAACCGTTTTTGACCGCGCCCTTACGCCTCTACCCCCCGCACGGCTCGCAGCGCGGCGGCTTAGATCGCAGCAGCCTCGCAGCTTAGATCGCGGCGTGTAACGCGTTACAGCTCGGATCGCGGCGGCTCTGATCCGAGAGGCCGAGCCGCCTGGGTGTCTCGTCTTGGCTTCGCCAACCCCTTGTATGATGCACGTAGGGCAGCTCACGCTGGTTGAACTTCTTGGGTTGAAAACCCCGCGGGATAGATAGGCGGCCTGCCTGTGGCGCCCTCAGAGATCGGACGGTATCGTGGTATACGTAGGGTCGTTGCCAAGCATTTTCACAGCTAGCAGGCGTACCGTAGAATGACACGGGGCAGCCCTCTTGAATAAGAGGCTAGAGTCCGGAGTTTGTTGCTCTATTGACGATGCCGGAAAAGAGAGTGAATACTAATGATGACTCTGCATTCGCGAGCAGTGACCGCTACGCTCCTCGTAACAGCGCTGTTGCTATTCCTTGCAGGGTGCAAGGGCGGCGCCATCAACGATAACTCTCTACCCACGATGTCGAATTATCCGGGCGCGCCAGCATGGATGGCAAGCGATAAAAACTCCCCACAATTGCTGTATGTTCCAAGTGCCGCCATCCCGCCTGGTAGCATCTTCGAATTTAACCTGTCGGGTACGCGCCTAAGGACGATTAAGAAGGGCATCAGTTATGTGCTAGGGGCCGCCATCGACGGATCAGGGACGCTCTACGTTCTTAACTTTAAGTTTCTGCTGAGCGTAACGGAATACGCACTAGGCACAACAAAGCCCCTAAGGACGGTCACTCGAGGAATCAGCACTGAGCCCATTAATATGGGGGTCGATAAAGCCGGGAACTTATGGGTCTTAGACTTCGACGGGCCACTTGTTAGATATAAGGCTGGGACTGTCGATCCCGAATTCGCAACGTATACCGGGCTCTGCGCCGGGGGCCTAGGCTCTAATACAGGCCCTCAGGTATTGACCGTTGATACCTTCGGCACTGCCTATGTTGGAGTGAACTGCGGGACGTACTCGAAGCCTCTACATGCACTCGTTCGCGAGTACGATAGTTCGCACAAGGTCGCCCGGACGATAACTATACCCTCTAACGAGACACCCTCGAGAATTAGGACGGATAGTTCAGGGCGCCTCTACGTCTCGTTCTCCGACAGTTCTGACAAAGGGCGCGTCGGCATCGCCGAATACAATCGCGGCGCAACGAAACCGTTCCTTACCTTTTACGTTACCCCTGCGACCTACTATAGTGACGGCTTCTTCGCTTTTGACTCAAGCAACAACGTCTATTTTTCGGTGGGCGAGTGCATCGGGTTTTCAAGCTCCTTGTCATGCGCTTCTTTTATCAGTGAATATCAGAACGGTACGAGCCAGCTCCTTCGAACGATTGAGGCACCTTCGCAGGTATTGCTTAACGGCGTCGCTATTGATCGACTCAATAATGTTTACGTACAAGAGTTTCCAATCAGCGACAAGAAAAGCACCCGCATAGAAATTTACCCACCGAAGAGTAATCACGGAAAGGTCTTCACCTCAGGGCAAAGACTCGGTATCCCCCTGATCTACCCGTGAAGCACCCGCGCCGTTCACTTCGATCGGTCGGCCAGCAGTAGCGGGAGGTCGTGCCGGATCGTCACAACCGCTGTGGCTGGGCCGATATCCCTCGTCGGCGTCGATGCGGGACGTGCGGCAACAGCAAGAGCGACGGCGAGGAAAAACGCCAGCGGTGCTCTTCGCAATATCTAAACACCTCTTCAGTCATGCGGCATCGCGCCCGGCGCGCNNNNCGCACGAAGGCTAGCCCGGGCGGCCGACTCCATATCATCTGCTTGAAGCCTTACGGTTGACCGAATCGCGCAACGATCGGCTCGTCCTGAGAGACTACGTCTATAATATGCCACTCGCAACAGATGCCCCAGTGCTTATGGCCGGGAGCTAAGAACTCCACGTTCTGCTCATTTCTTACGAAGTCCAGATAACGCGACTTACGGTACAGGCGGAAGGGNNCGTGACAGCCGTCGAACACCGCAAGCGGAATGCCTTGCTCAATGGCAGCCTGCGGGGGCGGCGACACCTCGTCGGCCACAGAGAGCCCAGCGAAGCCGCTGCCGTTCGCCGATCGCGTGGCCTTGGGACAGATCACGGTCAGCAGTCCTGAGGTGCTGCGGCCGCTGGCGAAGCTCAACGCAGGCAAGCCGTATGAGCAACAGATCAAGCCGTTCAGCTTCATCCTCAGCTGCCACGTCGCGCCGTACGGGCATCCGG
>PKWF01000049.1 GCA_003133185.1 Vulcanimicrobiota bacterium
AACAGGCGTTCGGTGATGCGTCCCTAGTCCCTAGCCGGCCGAGGGCAGCCGGTGTGGCGTGGCTGCCCTAGTTTCCATGAGTGCCCCGACCGCTGGAGAATGAGCCAGACCGAGTATAAGTCAGAAAGGGGTAGTGGGGATAAACGCACGGATCGCCGATAACTTTAGAAAGGCGCTGATTGGGCCTAAGAAATATCCCGGACGAGTCTAACTCTCGGGATATTTGTAACGTTGCTTCAAGGTGCCGTTGTTAGTTGGTTTGCACAGGGCTCGGTCTCACAGATTTGGAGAGTCATATATGGTCAAGAAACGACTTATCTNNTCAAAAGCGTTGATGAATCAATTTCGGTCTCGATGATTGTCGGCAATCCGTATCGTTATGTCGGCAAGCATGTAGACCTTCATTGTACGGCTTCACCTATTCACGCATCTGACTGGTTTGGTTGTAATGATGAGGACGGCAACGAAGTCGTTATCGAAGCGTCAACGCATGATATTTCTCCGGGCCAATCGTTACGAATCCTTGGCATCGTTGACCAACCTATGGAAATGGAGAATGAGAATGGCGGGTCAAGTAATGCCGGGACCGTAAAAGCTTTATTCATGCAATGAGCTGCTCAACCACAAAGAGAATCGCCCGCGCATTCGTGTCAGCTTTTTGGGCGACGAAAGGCTTAGTCGATTTCGCGATCACAACGTACTGTTCCATGAAGACGTTCTTACGTTCGTTTCATTTCGCATTAGGCGTTTCAGCGGGCATCGCGATGCTGGCGGGGTGCGGTGAATCGCACACGATCTCGGCCCTCCCAGCGCAAGTTGCAAATCGGTCATCCGCGCATCCGCTCAGTAGCGGCTACAAGTCCCTGTACAGCTTNNGGAGGAGCAAGCGGCCACGGAACCGTTTTTGAAATAAGCACGTCCGGTGAAGAGACTGTATTGTATAGCTTTCGCGGCCACAACGACGGCGCTACTCCCGTTGCGGGTCTGACCGTGGTGGATGGCAAGCTTTATGGCACCACGAACCGTGGCGGTGGACTTAAAGGCTACGGGACGGTTTTCGAGATAAGCACTTCTGGAACGGAAACTGTAATCCACCGCTTTAATGGCAAGGACGGCGAGTACCCGGCGGCCGGTCTTATTTATGTGAAGGGTACGCTTTACGGCACGACGTTTGAGGGTGGCGATTCAAGCAACTGCTGCGGGACCGTGTTTTCGATGAGCCTTTCTGGTGACGAGCGAGTGCTCTACCATTTCAAAGGAAAGGGCATCTACGACGAGTACGGCTACGCCCCCGAAGGTAGCGTCATTTATGTGAACGGCAAACTTTACGGGACGGCATCTGGGGGAGCTAAGGAATATGGAGTCGTCTTTGAAGTAAGCATGTCCGGCCAAGAGCGCGTCTTGTACAGCTTCAAAGGTTTTCCAAAGGACGGCACCTATCCGTATGCGGGCCTCGTCGCCTTGGGCGGTAAGCTCTACGGCACGACGTATGAAGGCGGCAGAACAGGGGAATGCGACTATTCTGGATGCGGCACGGTCTTCGAGGTGAGCCCTGCGTCGGGAGAGGAAAGAGTGGTTTATGTCTTCCGGAAGCAGTCCAGCGGAGACGACCCGCTAGCTGGCCTGATCGTCGTTGGAGGTGTGCTCTACGGCGTTGCTACTGAAGGCGGCTATCTAAAAGACTATTGCGCTCCTCATGGATGCGGGACTATTTTCAAACTCACAACGTCGGGCAACGAGACCACGCTTTACACTTTCAGAGGTTCGGGCGACGGCGCTGAGCCGGAGGCCGATCTGCTCGTGTCTGGCGGCACACTTTACGGCACCACCTATATAGGTGGCGCGAATAGCTTCGGGACGGTCTTTCAAATCTCGCCGTGATGCCTGAAATCGGGTAACGGAATTTGGTAACGCGACGTGAACTCTGACCCCGAACAGCTTCGCCGCTACTTGGCTGCGGCTGCGGTAGCTCTCCGGAAGGAGCCGGACCGTGAAAAGGTCCGTTTCGCGGCTGGGAAGCTCGCAATGACTATCGACGAAGATGACCGCTTTAAGCTTACGCAATGGGTCGATGCCATGCCCATCGACGTGTTCGCGGATCCGGAGGATCCGCACAGCATCCGATGGCTCGCTGGTGGCGAACCATTGGTTCAGCGAGACGAGCGCATAAGCTTCGTCGTCGAGAAGCTTCTTGACCGGGCTGAAGCCGCCATCCGGACGCTCGAGGACTATCAGGCCGGAGTTGCCGCCAACGCCTCTCTGTCGTTCGATGAGCGGCGGGAGCTTGTTCTGCGCACGATTGCTCTGATCGACGAGAGAAACGGTGGCGACAAAATCTCAGCGACGGACGTTCGGTGGGAGAGCAAGCTGTCGCAAGCGCATGTCGACGATGCCCTCGAGCATTGGCACGAGTGCGAGGCGATTCGCTACGGGCTAGTCACGGCCGACGAAATGGGAAGGCCTCTTATCTTCCGCCTTACGGCGCGTGGCCGAGAACGCAACGAGAAGGGGCCGCCGCGGCCATCGCCCACATCCCTCATTCAGCAGTTTCACCAGTCGCAAATCGGAAGTGCCATCACCCTTGGTGACGTCACGCAGAACATTACTGTCAATCCCGACGTGGCCGACGTCGTGGCCGCGCTGCTCCGACTTCAGCGGGCAGCGGAGGTCGGCCCCGAGACGGCCGCCGTTGCGGTGCTGGCACGAGACGCGCAGCAAGAACTGCGTAGCCAAGGTTGGAGCGCAAAGGCCGCCGCGCTTCTGTCGGGCTTGGGAGGGCTCGTGCAGACCACCGCCTCCCTTAAGCCCGCTTATCAGACACTTCAACCGATTGCGGTTGCGCACGGCGTCCCGCTTCCGACCTGGCAATAGCGGCTTCTTTAGATCGCCATCGAGGCGAGTGATTGCGGATGTCGCGAAGCCACGGGTACAGCCCGTGTAGCAACCGTGTAGCAACGGGAGCGGAAAGAGTGCTTTCAGTGGACATTATGGAAGCGATTTTCCTCGTAAGACTGCTGTCCCCGCACGGCCGGGGCTGTTTCGTAAACAATAGGTCGCCGGTTCAAGTCCGGCCGTCGGCTAACTTCCAAAAGGTGACGTTAGGTTCGAACTAGGTTGAAGCGGGATTAATGAAGTCTCCGTGCTTATTGGGTA
>PKWF01000122.1 GCA_003133185.1 Vulcanimicrobiota bacterium
CGTCGGTAGGCGGCTCGATCCCATCGTCGGTAGGCGGCTCGATCCCATCGTCGGTAGGCGGCTCGATCCTGTAAACTTCCCTCGCGCCGGCTTCGGGAAAACTCCTTGCCCGAAGGCCGGTACGAAGGTACCATAGAAAGGGCCCACTTGACGGAGAAGCGCCGGGCCCATTGCCCGTGCCTTAACTGGCAGATCGGAATCGATGCAGACAAACGTTCGACTCTATCCGACGTTCGATAACGCGGAATTCGAAGATGCGCTCAAAGCGGCAGACTTTGACCGTTGCCATGAACTCATCGACGGCAGCGAGACGCCCGATGGCATCATCGCCGGTGCGAGGCTAGCCTCGCGCGAGCGTCGATTTTTCGATGTCATTGGCTCGCTTTCGGACTTTCCCGAAGATTCCGGCCGGCTTCGTGTTGCCCGCGACGTCTTTCTGGGCGCCGCTTTAGGGTACACCAGCGACTACGTAGCGGGACAGAGGCTAATCAATCGTGCCCTAAACGATTTAATGCCCGGCGATTGCCTCTACGATGAGGCGTACTTCTACACGGCCGCGATTGCGTGGATGCAGCACGACCATCGCACGGCCGAAGAGGCCACGGCGGTCCAACTGCGGTCGAACGATCCGAACAATCGCGCCCGGGCCCACATCATGCTCTCGTGGATCGCGTTACGGCGTAGCGACGTGCTCTTACAGGTAGAAGAGCTGGAAAAGGCGCTCGACGAGCTCGACGGCTCGGAAATGCCCGACGAATATCTGCGCGGGAACGCGCTGCTCACGCTTGCCCTACTGTGCCGGGAAATGCCGCTGCACGACGTGGCTGAACGCGTTCGCCAGATCTACAATGCGCTGCCTTGGACCACGGGGCTCGCGCTCGAGCACTTTCAAGTTACCCGGTTCCTGGCGGCGGTCGACGAGTTGCAGGGCAACGAGCTAGCCGCTTTCGGTTCCTTCAAAAAGGCCGGCAAACTGGCGCCGTCCGAACACTGGAGCGTCCTGTGCTATTTGGATCGAGCACTGCTCGCGCGGAATACCGGCGAAGCGGCCTTTGCCGCCGAACAGCTGCAGGAGGCCAGTGAGATTGCCCAACGCGTCTCGTGGAATGAAGTGACTGGCGAAGAGCGTGAGGCACTGCTGGTTCTCGCCGAGCTGCACGCGTACGAGAACCCCGCGGTGGCCGAACAATATTTAGCGCGTTTTCGCTCGCTTAAGTCGTCGGTCACCCCAATGTTCTCGTACGGAAGCGACCCTCGCGTTCGCGGTTTCGAAAGCTACTCGCAGGGCATTGCCTGGCTTCGGCTCGGCGATGCGGAAGAAGGAAAAACTGCGCTTACGGAAGCGTGGTCGATCTTTGAAGACTTTAATTACGGGTGGCGAGCGGCGTTGTGCGCGATGGGCCTCTTCGAAGCGACGCACGACAAGCGCTGGCTCGAGCGGGCAGCCCGCAAGATCGCACCATGGCCTAACAGCTGGATCGCGCGCCGAATCTCCGACTCAAAAATGTCAACCGTCGTTCCGCTCGAGCGCATCCCACCTGCGAAGCGCGAAGTGCTCGCGCTACTGCGTGAGGGTCAGCGTAACGCCGACATTGCCAAGAAGCTGGGACGTAGCCCGCACACCGTCCGCAACCAACTCGCGCAGCTCTTCCAGACTTTCGACGTCAAGAGTCGCGCGGAGCTTGTCGCCGTGCTCTCCAAGCAGGTCGTTCCAATAACGAGCCTGACGCGACATAAGCGAAAAGACGCTTAGGCCAACCGTCTGGCGCATAGCCGGACAAAGGGAGCGCAAGGCGTGAAGAATGCGGCTATTCCTTCGGGCACGGTCGCATTTTTATTCTCCGACATCGAGGGAAGCACGCGACGCTGGGACGCCCACGCCGACGCCATGCGCGATGCCGTGCGACGGCATGACGAGATCGTGCGGTCCGAGATCGAACGGCGGCGAGGATACGTTTTTAAGACGATCGGCGATGCCTTTTGCGCCGCGTTCTGGAGCGTCGGTGAGGCGCTCGAAGCCGCGGTCGATTCGCAGCGACGCCTCGGCCGCGAGAACTTCGCCGATGTGGACGAGCTGCGCGTTCGGATGGCAATTGCGGCAGGCGAGGCCGACGAACGCTCCGGCGATTATTTCGGCATGGCGGTCAATCGCGTGGCGCGTCTGGTTTCGGCCGCTCACGGCAGCCAGGTTCTCGTCTCGGGAGACGCCGCCGATCTTATAACGGGGAGCCTCCCAGCGGGCATAACCCTGCGCCAGCTCGGCACCATTGCGCTGCGCGATCTCAAAGCGCCCGAACGCGTCTTTCAGGCGATTGGCGCGGAGCTGCGCACGGAGTTCAAAGCCCTGCGCGCGCTCGAAACGCCGCTCAACAATCTTCCGCTGCAAACGACGAGTTTCGTTGGAAGGCAGCAGGACGTCCTTCGCATCCAGCGGCTTCTCGAAACACAAGCCCTCGTCACGATCGTTGGCGCCGGCGGCATGGGAAAGACGCGTCTTGCGCTCGAGGCGGCGGCATCGGTGCTCAATGATCGGAAGGATGGAACCTGGGTCGTCGACCTTGCTTCCATCTTCGACAAAACGCTCGTGATCAGCGTCTTGCTCTCGGTGTTGGGCGTCGATCAAGACAAAGGAGTCGCGCCGCTCGAGGTGCTTCTCAAGTTTTTTGAAGAACGTGAGCTGCTGCTGGTTCTCGACAACTGCGAGCATTTGATTGACGAGGTCGCGCGCGTTGCTGCGGCGATGATAAGCCGCCACGTTACGGTTCTAGCAACGAGCCGCGAACCGCTCAACATCGCCGGCGAAAACGTCTACCAAATGTCGGGACTAACTCTCGATTCTGCGGTGCAGCTCTTCAACGAACGCGCCCGCGCCGGCAGTCAAGATTTCGCAGCGCAGACGAAGAGGCCGTTCGTCGAAGACATTTGCCGCTGGCTCGACGGAATTGCGCTGGCGATCGAGCTCGCCGCAGCGCGCGTTCGAACGATTCCGGTCGAAAAGCTCTCCGAGCACCTGGAACTGCGGCTGCTCTCCGGCGGGCGCGATCGCCAACCGCGTCAGCAAACCATGCGCGCGTTGATCGATTGGAGCTACAATCTCCTGGCGCCCGAAGAGCAAGATGTTTTGCGGCGCAGCGCTCCCTGCATGGGCGGATTCACTCTCGAAAGTGCGATCGCACTGTGCGGCACGGATGATGTCGGCACGATCGATCTCGTCTCATCGCTTGTCGACAAGTCTTTATTCGTTATGGACGTTCAGGAAGCGGATCCCCGTTATCGTTTGCTCGAACCGATCCGTCAGTTTGCCCGCCAGAAGCTCGAGGAAATCGGCGAGACGCAGGGCGCCCTGCAGCGGCATGCGCAAGTCTATGCGGCAATCGCCCGCGACGGTTACGAAGAGTGGGATACGAATCCGCGCCGCGATTGGTTGGCGCGATTAGGAAACGAGCTGGCGAACTTCCGCGGCGCCCTGAGTTGGACGACAGGCGACGGGAACGATCTCGAGCTTGGCGCCGAGATCGCGGGTGATACGGCGCCTGTCTTTATGCGGCTTACGCTCTTGAGCGAAGGCACGCAGTGGTGCGAGCGCGTTCTGGAAGCCGGCGTCTCATTGCCGGCGGACATTGAGGCGCGCCTGCGATATGCTCTCTCGATGCTCTACAACAACCAGGGCGCCACGAAGGACGCCCTCGCGCAAGCGCTGGCGTCGGAATCGCTTTACCGGCAAGCGGGCGACGATCGGGGTCTGACTCGGGCACTTTCACAAGTCGCCAATCAATTTGCCATCGGAAACGATCTCGACGCCGCCAAGCCGACTGCCGAGAAAAGCTTGGAGCTCGCGCGCGAGCTCGGCGACCCGCGACTGCTGGCCGACGTGCTCCGACGCTGCGCGCTGAGTTTCTCCAAGGATGGTGCGGAGCAGGTGCGAGCGATGTATGCCGAGAGCGCCGCGCTCGCTCAGTCGCTAAATCTCGACGACGACGCGGCGCGAACGCTGCAGTGGTGGGGAGTATTCGAGGCTAAAGCCGGAAACTACAGCCAGGCTGCGATGCGGCTTACTGAGGCAATGCCGCTCGCCGATGAGGAGCTCGCCATGCTGGTCGCGGGCGAATTGGCGTGCTGCTACTTGCTAGTGGGCGATCGGGCGAACGCCGAGCCCGCTGCGCGCGAAGCACTGGGGTTAGCGGCGAAGTTTCGGCACCCGATACAAACGCCATTTGCTCTTTCCTACATTGCGGCTCTGGCCGGTGAACGCAACGCAAGCGAGTCAGCTCGTTTAATTGGGTACGCGGAAGAACGGCTTCGCATAGCTGGTTGGCAGCGGCTCC
>PKWF01000209.1:0-1290 GCA_003133185.1 Vulcanimicrobiota bacterium
ACGTTCGAGTTCGTCGATGAGGTTGCGAAGGATGTCGCGAGTGCCTTTGGCGCCCGAGCCCACACCGGAGAATTCTCGCGCGATGACCCAGCCGTTGCGCTCCGCGGTCTCGTTGGCCCATTGCTGCTGATCTTCAAGCGTCGCCTCTTGCGGTGACGATGAGACGGCTGCGTACGACCAAACTGTGATAGGTGCTGCCACTTACGATGCCTCGAAACCGTCCGTTAGTTGTACGAGATCGGAAAGCGCAGCAGGGTCGGCCGGGCGTTGATCCGCACGCCGTTAGGGACGTCGACCATCTGGATGTCCAACCAGCCCAAGGTGGCGAGGATGCGGCGTTCCTCAGAGTCAAAGCAAATGAGAGCCTGCGTAATGCGGTCAGCCCGTTTGCAGCGCCGCTCCTGCGGCGCTGCTCGAACCTCGCCGTACGTTATCCAAATCAGTTTATGGTCCACGATACGCCCCTTCGGATGGCAAGTGCGGACTACGAACATACGTTCGAATCTCCTGAAATTTCAGTCTGCTCTAGACCCACCCCAACGGCGAAGGTTTCAAGCGGCGGCTTCATTGGCGCGGCCGGCCTTACGGAGGCGTGCCTATTGGCGTGAGAGGCCTGGTCGCGACTGCCCGAATCGCCCCGAAAGGGGTCGGGGCGGCATGCCGGGCGCCTGTGAATCCAATGCGAATAAATCATCTAACGGCGCCGCCCAAATCCCGGCACCTGGGTCTTGGCAGTTTTGCACTCTTCGCGGATTGCTCGTGCAGCGCGAGCCAGCCGTTCCACCGCCGGCGTCACGGCGACGATAATCAACTCGGCATCGATGGCGCGGCGAACGGGGGGCGCGTTCGCCGCAATCGCACGGTCGGGCGGGAGGTTTTGCGGAGGCCTTTTTCTCACGCAACTGCGTTACGAGGCCGCCCAGACTTTTTGAATCGATCGTGTCCGGAAAGAGGCTAAGGCGCACCGTTGCGGCCGAGAANNCGTGTCGCGAGGGCCGGGCATTATCGGGTTCATCCGACGGAGATGCCTTGGGGCTGGGACCGCTGCGTCGCTTCGGCGACGGCGTGGCCGGCGTCACTCATGACATCAACCTGATCATCGTGAGCGCCGACGGGAAAATCGATCAGCTCGTCCTCGAGCGACTGCACCCACGACGCATCGTGCAGATGAAAGACCTGATGGGCTTCATAGCGGCCGGCGATGATGAACGCCCGGACTTCTTTGGTCTCGCCGCGGCTTCGCTTAATGGCGACGATTGGTAACCCCTCGGCGGCCGCCTGTTGAACGAA
>PKWF01000209.1:1295-3323 GCA_003133185.1 Vulcanimicrobiota bacterium
GCGAAACCAATCAAGGACGAGCAACTCGCACTGTGGGGTGAGTGCAAAGACGCCGAAGACCGTAAAATCCCCAGCATCCGTCGAGGTGCCGGTAGCCAAATCGACCATGATGAACCGGCGGCACGCATTACGGAGATAGGTTTGAATCACCGCACCGTCGGCGCCGCGCAGGTAGTAGCGATTGTCGTCGAGTGTAAAGTATCGAAACCATTCGCGNNTCGGGCCGCGGGCGTCCTTGATAAAGCGCATCGAAGAACCGCGGAGTCACGAGGGTGCGCTGCTTCAACAAAAAGTCGCGGCTGCGTTCGTGTGGCCAGAGCGCTTCACCCGGCAGGCGCCCAAGCTCGTCAAGGGTGCCATGGCGGCATTCATTGATCTCGTTCACGCCGTAATCGCCACACTCCGAACAGGTTGCCAGCGCCGGAAAGTCGAGATGCCGCCAGCGCAGTTTGGCTTCTTTGGCTTGCGCCATCGCCCGTGCCATGTGGTCGTCAACGTTCCAGCGGCTCATAATGTGGATTTGCGGCGCTTTGGGAGTACATCGCGTTATGAACTCGGCCTCATACCAGTCCCAGGCTTTGTCGCGTTGTCGACGGCTCATGGCTACTTCAAGGTTGGGATAGGGATCGTCTATGATGCCCAGATCAGAGCCGCGTCCGGCAATTCCTTGCTGCACGCCAACCGATGTCATCCCACCGCCCGCGCTGGTCTTCCAGTGNNAATCTCGGGTTGGACTGCCGAGGTAATCGGCTGCGAACTCCGCCGAATGCGAAGCGGCAAGAACCTCGCGGTCGGGATGCAGGCCGAGAAACCACGCCGGCATCAGGTTGGAACCCAGACGCGTCTTGCCGTGACGAACCGGGATGCTCATGAAGAGCGCGTCGAGACGATTTTGCTCGAGGTCTATCATGGCCTTGGCCATCAACAAGTGAAATTGAGCCGGCCGATACGGTCGACGCTCGTCGCGAGTTGCAACCCAGCCCAGGGCCGCGGGAGACCACTGCGCGGCAATCACGTCCTGACCATGCGCGTCAGCGCTCATCGCCGTCTCCTGTGATGAGTTTCCCTGAGGGCGATGAACCGTCGGTCGGCTCGCCGGCGACGGCTAGCGCAATCGCTTCATTGAATCTCTCGGTTGCCTTGGAGCTTGCCCGACCCGCCGCGCTGACCTCAACCTCGCGCTCGTACTGCGTCTGCCAATCCCCGTCCGCGTCGTCGCCCGAACTCATCGCGCGGGAGCCGTACTCGCGCGGAAAGCGACGCGCGAGTAAAACCAGCGCCGCAGCGCTGCCCTTTTCGCCCTTGATCGCTCGCGTCGTGAGGTTGGCGGCCCCTCGAGCTCGTGCCATTCTGACCGCCGCATAAAACGAGGCGTATGGCTCGATTCCGTTCTTGCCCAGTTCACACCAGTAGCGGTACGTGCGCTCGGAAATACCAGCCGCTTCGGCTGCGAGGTTTTGCGGCATGGTCAGCTCCAAGCGGTCGCAGATTTGTTTCTGGGCCGCCGCCGTGAGCTTCTCAGGCGTGCCCTTAGGGCGTCCCACTTCGGGCTTTCTTTCCGGTGAAGTTTTGCCACCGCTCAACGATGACGTCGCAGTAGGCCGGCGAGATCTCACAACCGTAGCCGGTCCGATCAAGCTGCTCGCAAGCGATTAGCGTTGTTCCGGCGCCGGCGAACGGGTCGAAGACGCGATCGCTAGTGTCAGTCAGCAGTTNNAACGGGAAAGACGGCGCCGTGCCCGAGTGCTTCGCGATTTTTGCCGCACGAGATGACGTTCGAGGGATAGGCCAAGGCGTTGCCAGGCGCAAGAACCGGCGGGTTGCCGTTGGTCTTGTATGAGGTTCCCTGTGCGCTCGAGCTGGAGATCCGCTGACGCCCTTTCATTCGCATGCCGTCGTTTTGCGACGGATGGATGCCGCCCCATCGCGGCATGTCCTCGGTCTCGTGCCGCACGTGCTCGGGGCGCCATTTGCAGGTGCCCAGAGCAAAGTGAAGGATCGGCTCAAAGCCATTCTTGAGCCGGCCCG
>PKWF01000105.1:0-644 GCA_003133185.1 Vulcanimicrobiota bacterium
GTACCAGGCGAATTCAAATTGAGAGGCCCGCTAGTACCGTATCCGGTGAGATTGCAGCCGCGAAGGTACAACCCGGCGACGGCCGCCGAGATCGCAATGGCGTACGGTTGACTGCTCAAGCCGGGGACTGTGGGCGTGCAGTCCGCCCCGTTAATCGTCACGTTTGCAGCCGTACCGGTGATTGAAATGCCAGCACTTGTTGACGTCAACAAAGCGTTCGAACCAAATCGCCCACCCGTAATGACAATGTTTTGCCCAGCATTAATCTGTAAGCCAGGTCCATTCCATTCATAACACATACAATTGCTGATAAAGATGTCGGAGACGTACGAATTGTTCGCGCCATTGGTGTCAATGTAGATGCCGGTGGCCTCTAAGTCCTCCGAGCCGTTCTCCATCTTGAAGGTGCAGTCGCTAAAGAATACCTGATATACGATCTGTTCAGCAACACCGGAACGGATACGCGCTCCGTACGACCAGGCCTCGCAGTCGACGTTCGTGAAGCGCGCGTGTAATGGATTTCCGCCTCCACCCTGTATGTCTATCCCGATGCCGAAGTCTGAAATATGTGTGTTAGACACGTAGGCTTCGCTTGCAGACGTAATAACGATGCCCGTACAGTCCATTGGACCTGTCAGGCCGGG
>PKWF01000105.1:679-4409 GCA_003133185.1 Vulcanimicrobiota bacterium
GGGCAGTTGGAGAAGTAGACCTGATCGAAGGAGATATTCTCGCAGCTCTTTAGGTAAACGGCAGGACCCATTGCCGGGAGGCTCGGCGATGTCGCGTAGGTTATGCGCAAGTTGTGAAATCGAATTCCGTTGCCCTTAGTATTGAAGCCATCAAAGGTAAATAGTGTGCCACCGGTCGAGCCAAAACTCGCCACGAGTTCCGTTGAGCCAGTTCCAGCAATGATGATGCCAACGTCTTCCGAAGCTAGCGCGGTGCGGCTGACCCCGTTTGTAAATGTGTAGCTTCCGGACGGAATGAAGAGGGTACCGCCCCCACCCGCGATGATTGCGTTGAGTGCGGCCAAAAAAGCCGTGCTGTTATCGACAAGGCTCGGCGACATCCCGAAGTCGACGCCGTCGTAGACCGTGTTGTTGCTGCTGCCTAGCCACTCCGAGTNNTAAAGTAGTGTATCGAACCGTCGGGATTCTGAACCGTCGCGTAGGCGACCGAAACGCCCGATTGAAGTGTCCAGAGTCCGCTGGTAGAAGAGAACTTTGCGCCGTAGACCCGAAACATCTGCGAACCGGGTCCTCCCGTAACGGTGACCTCGCGGTCCTCGTGATAAACGCCGCTCGTTTCCGACGGTACGTATTGAGTGCCGGGATCATCGCCTGTAGCCATGAGGTCGGGCATGATGAACTGTCCTTTCACGTTTTAGTTTATCTGCGGTTATGATGAGCGAGTAGCTTCACTCATTTCGGTGCGCGGCTCGCCCGCCAAGTTCATCGTAGGCACGAAGGCATCCTCAGGGCAAGTGGGAACATTACTCGTTTTACGTCGCAGCCTTTTCAATTTTGGGTGCCGATACAATCTCGGCGATTATCCTCCATTCAAACTAGGAGAATGCATCAAAGCCAGTGATTGCGGCAGGCAAAACAGATCGAAGGGATCGCGGCGCAGCGACGAGTCGCTCAGGATTCCCGTCGCAAAACCCAGCTCGGATCGCTTTCTTTTTTCATGGTCTCTTAGGGCAGCGACGCTGG
This sequence comes from Vulcanimicrobiota bacterium, assembly GCA_003133185.1. Lineage (GTDB taxonomy): Bacteria > Vulcanimicrobiota > Vulcanimicrobiia > Vulcanimicrobiales > Vulcanimicrobiaceae > Cybelea > Cybelea tyrphae. Next base: position 1,703 of record PKWF01000105.1, read on the forward strand.
ATAGTACGCTGCTCCCTCAGGGTCTTCTAAGCCTTTGCTAATCTGCCGCTTTGACGGCGTTAGCGACCCCGAGGGGAACTCGACGACGGTATTGTTTCCCATATTGGTAACGTAAAGTGAGCCTTTTTTGTTGACCGTTACGTCTACCGGACTATTCATCGCTTTGGTAATCGTCTGAAACGGGTGGTCTTGCCCCGAACGATACTCTTCGACGTTGTTTTGTTCGGCATTTGTTATGTAAAGCGTTCCCGCTGAGTCAACGGCGATTCCAACCGGCCAGGTGATGCCATCCGTTATCGTCCTCGATGGCGATTTGCCTCCGGGAGAGTACACCTCGACGTTTCTTTGTGAAGCATTCCATCCGTTTCCCACGTATAAGTTTCCCGAACGATCGATTGCAATTCCAACTGGAAACGTTAGGCCACTTGTGATCACGGTATGCGGCTTGGTGGCGCCTTTCAGGTATTCCGCAACGTCATCGAGCCCGATGTTTGTGACCCAAAGATTTCCTTTCGCATCAATCGCGCAGAATGCCGGTGTGTTGACGCCATTCTTGATGACCTTTGAGGGCGCCGTCTTACCAAGGGGGTATTCCGAAATCCAGCCTAGGCCGCTTGGCGGCTGATTCGTCACGTAGAGCGTGCCCTGGCCGTCGATGCAGGCGCCGCTTGGCGTATCGATTCCAGCCGAAATACTTGCAAACGGGCTGGGGTGCTTGGCTGCCGCGCGATATACGCTGACGTCGTTATAGGTGACGCCGTAGTTAGTGACATAGAGCAGCGGAGCCGTCACCTTGTAATCCAATCGCTGCAGGGCCGGTCTCAGTCCCGGCGTCGTTGCCGCTGCTAACCCGGATCGGACTCGCGATTGGAGCGGCGCAGCGACGGGCGCAACGACTGACGGCTGCACCCCGCCGCAGCCTGCGAGTAGCATAGTGACGACGCACAGGTCAAGCGTACGGTTAAAATCTGAATTGTTCATTCGCTGTGCTCCCTGCCTCCTCAACGGATCGGCGGCTAGAAACGTTCGGCCTGAGAATGCTCAGCTCCCGGGGCCCCCAAGGAACCTTCGAGTCTTGTGATCGTTGATTCTTGCGGTATCGCCCCTTCGTTGATGATCGCCTGAATCTCCGAGCGACTTACCCCGGAAGCGCGTGCGACCAACTTAATCCCGGTTGCTCTTATCTTTGTACGCAATGCGTCGAGCCTTTTAGTTGCGTTCTCGTATAGCAAGACTTCCGTCGCGCTGAGCATTTCAGCGGTAAGCCCTTCGGCTGTATCGGTTGGGTCAACGATGACCTCCTTGCCGATTATCTCCTTGGACTCGACGTGCACCGGACGGGGTATGAGGAGTCCGCGCGTGCGACGCGTCGGTTCGCTTCCATCCGCGCATAGGCGTTTGCGTTCGACACCTCGCAACGTCGAACGAATAAGGCTACCGTAGGTCTTGAGGCGTGGCCGAAGCTCGAAGTCCCAAGGAGCCTCGCAACGTAGGCAGCGCCAATCCTGCTCGCGCCATTCTTTCGGGTCAGAAAAGAGCGGGCATCCCGGCCGTGGGTCCTCGCAGCATCGCTCCAGGCCAGCGACCTCCTCGATTGCGAGGTCGATTGCGCTTCTGTTCACGACGCCGACTGCGAGGAAGTCAAACGGGCGCAGGCGATCGTTTTCGCGATACGGCTCAAAGACGTTCCACGTCGTAAGCGTAAGCTGCGAGATTGCAGGATACTGTTCCCATGCAAACGCCTCTGTCGGCCTGCCGAGCGCTGCGCGAATCTCGCGCTTCCATGCGTCGATAATCCATTCGTGGCGATCGCCCTGAATCGGCGAACGGTACTGCCCGAGGACATGCGAGGAATACTTGCGGATGACCGGCTCGCCTCGCTTGTCGAGCGTAAAGAGCGCATAAAGCTTCTCGGAGACCGCATAGCAGCATAGCTCGCACCGGGCTGTGCGCCTCTTATCGACAAAGTTTTCGTCTTCGAGCTTGAGCACCGAGCCCGGAGCGATCGTGCGATTGTACGGACTCAATGATGCAAAACGCTCGCGAATCGTCTCCACCTCTTCCCATGAGAGGGCGTGCAATCCACGCGAGCCATTCGGCAGGCGATACGGACCGCCCTCGCACGGCACAAAGCCGCCGTCGTGCGTGGCAACCACGACGAGGCTATCGGTATCGCAATAAGCAACGTCGCCGCCGCGGCCCTCCACCTCGCGCTGCGCTAATGCAAGCATGAGACGGGCTCCAGCGGTGACGAGCGACGCGGTTGGAAAGAAGTTGAAGCGACCCGGACGCTCCGGGCGATCGACCTCGGTCTCGAAGCTCGAATCGGCATAGACCGACACCCGGCGAAGCTTGCGGTTTCGCTCGTCGGGGTCTACGTCAATCGGGCTCGTCTCCGCAAAGACGCCATAAGCGCCGGAGTTTGCAACAACCTTATAGCCGCTAGACCGGCGCTCGTCGTCAATCGCGTCTCCCGTCACGGTCTTGCGTAACTCGATGAGCCGAGCGAAGAAGTCGTCGCTGCGAGGGTCGATGAGGTCGGCTCCTCGGAACGGAATCGCTCGCAGCGACTNNGGCTTGCCGTCGGCGATCGCCGACGCTGCGAGGTCGGGTCCAGCGTACCAAAGCGGTTCTACCGACTCGACCGGGCCGATGGTCACAACGGCGTTCGAGGTGTCCTGCTTTTCGTAATCACGGCGTTCCGCTT
>PKWF01000184.1 GCA_003133185.1 Vulcanimicrobiota bacterium
CACGGCAAGGATCACCGGTTTCCGCCGCAGGCCATCAACTATCGCGCGAATCTCTACGCGATGAAAAAGCTCGGCGTGAAATGGATCGTCGCGCCGACAGCGAGCGGCTCGCTGCTCAAGAGCGTGCCGCCCGGTTCGATGGTCGTCGCCGACCAGNNCTACGACGGGCCGATCACGACGCACGTCAGCTTCGCCGACCCGTACTGCCCGACGCTGCGGCCGATTGCGTCCGAAGCCCTGAAGTCGCTGGGTATCGAAACGTTCGATCGCGGAACGGTCGTCGTAATCCAAGGGCCGCGTTTTTCGACGCGCAGCGAATCGAAGTGGTTCCAGAGCCAAGGCTGGGAAGTCATCAATATGACGCAATATCCGGAGGCCTATCTGGCGCGCGAGCTCGAGATGTGTTACGTCAACATCTCCCTGATCACCGACTACGACGTCGGCCTCGAGGGGATGCCGGCCGTTTCGCATCACGAAGTGATCGAGGTCTTCAACCGCAACAACGAACGCGTGAAAAGCGCGATCGGCAGAATCGTCGAGGAGATCCCACTCGGCTCCGATTGCACTTGTCAGCGCGCGCTCGACGGCGCGCGCTTCTGACCGCATGAAGAGCCGCCCACAGGTCGATCTCACGATCTACGTCAAGGCTTTCGGACTGCTGGTGCGGCACCCGTCCATCTTCGTCATGCCGCTGCTGGCCGCCGTCGTCGAGCTCTTGCTGACGCAGCTTTCNNGGAATCACGATCATTCAGGCGAATGCCGTCTGGCGGGGGCGCCGCGGCGCGTTCGATGAGGCGTGGGACGAGGGGCGCGCTAAGTTCGTTGGCATTCTGTTCGCGGCAATCGGCTTTCAGTTCGTCGTGTGGGCGGCAAGCTATATCGGATCTTTCGCCGGCTCCCTCGGGCTCATCCTCGGGATCGTGGCGGCGCTGTTCCTCATCTACACGATCCCGGCGGCTTCCATCGGCGGAATACCCGGCACGCTTGCGCTCTCTCAATCGGTACGAGCCGTTCGTGCCGCGCCGATTGCATCTCTGATACTCGCTCTCGTCTTCTTCGTGATCTGGTACGTCGCGGTGCCGATGGGATTACCATATCTCTTGATTCATGCTCCGCCCGCCATCTGGAGCTTCGTAAGCGCCGGAGCGCGCGCGATCGCGCTGGCGTATCTCGCCTTTCCGTTTTCCAGGCAGTACGACGACGTCGCGTTTAGGGGTTCCTGGTAAGCGCAACTCAGGCGTCTGTGCTTGGTCATCCTTCGACACGCTCAGGATGACACCCGACACGCTCAGGATGACACCGGGAGAGACATTCGGACCAGCTCGCCGACGAGCGCCGGGGAAACGTTCGTGCGAGCGAGGCGCTGCGCCTCATCCAACTTGCCGAGAAGCGCGATGGCTTCTCTGCCTTCCAGCGGTCGAAGGCGCGCAAGCCGCTGCGCGTAGTCGAGCGACACCAGCGCGACGCCGTCGTGACCGCTGGCGACGATCCAATCGCGCACGAGTGTCTTGATCGTTTCTAAGCCATCGTCGAGCGTCTCGCGAGTCGCCCACGCGTCTTGCGGCGACCCGCCTTCAACGCAATCGAAGAACCAGCGGGCGACGTGCGCGCGCAGTGATTCTTCTTCTCCACCGAGCGCCGCGACCGCGCGCGTCACGCTTCCGCCGCTGAGCGACGCTCCGAGCTCGGCATCGGCGTCGCCATAATGCATGCGGCCCAGAACCTCACGAACCTGCGTTCTGGAGAGCGACGGGAAACGAACCTCGAGCGCGCGCGACCGAATCGTCGGCAGCAAACGTCCCGGCGCCGGCGTCGTGAGCAGCATTACGACGCCCGCCGGCGGCTCCTCCAAGAACTTCAGCAGCGCATTGGCCGCCTCGCGCGTCGCGAAGTCGACGTCGCCGAGCAGCAAGACGCGCATCCCGCCGCTGTAGGACTGCAGCGAAAGCTGACGGACGAGATCCCGGGTCGAGAGCTCGTCGCCTTGGTAGAACCCTCGGGGCGCATCGGGATCGCCGATTTTGAGCGTCCCCTCGTGTTCCAAGAAATCGGGATGATGGGCGCCGTCGGCGCGAAAGAGCGCGCACGACGAGCAGACACCGTCGTAGCCGAGGATTCGTTCTTTGGGCGCCACGCAGAGCAGCGACTGCGCGAGCCGGCGTGCGAAGAATTTCTTCCCGACGCCCGCAGGTCCGGAGAAGAGGTACGCGTGCGCGAGCGTCTCGCGCGTGAGCGCATCGAAATAACGCTTGGGGCCCTCCGCTCCTATGACGTCGAAATGGAGTTCCACGCATCTTCCAAAAGGCGGTCCCGCGGCAGCGTGCCGTCGAGCACCCGGTGCCGCGCCGATTTTGCCAGCTCCAAGTAACCCTGCCGAACGCGCTCGTGGAAGGCGGCGTCCTGACTTTCGACCCGATCCAAGACATATCGTTCTTGCAACCTCGCTCGCGCCACTTCGATGGGAAGATCGATCAACAAAACGAGATCGGGTTGTATTCCGCCGGTCGATTCGTCGCAAAGCCGTTGCAGCGACGCAAGCTCGAGACCGCCGCCATATCCCTGATAGGCCAACGTCGAATCCGTAAATCGATCGCAGAGCACGAGCCGATCCTGCGCGAGCGCCGGGCGAATCACTTCGGCGACGTGCTGAACGCGTGCGGCACTCACGAGAAAAGCCTCGGTCAGGGGTTCGATCGTCAGAGTGCGGTCGAGAAAGATCGAGCGAATCGCATCGCCGGTTGCGGTACCGCCGGGCTCGCGCGTTACGACGACGTCGCGCCCTTCCACGCCGAAGCGTTCAACGAGCCCCTTATGCAGCGTGCTTTTCCCGCTGCCCTCGATGCCTTCGATTACAACGAACACCGAAAGCCCTTATTGCCTAGGATCACATTTCCTTCGACAAGCCCAGGATGACAACGCGCGCTCAGGATGACAAGGGGGTTTCGGTGGTTTTATAGATTCTGACGCGACGGTTGGGTTCGAGCCCGGTGCTGCGCGATTGCAGGCGATACCGTTCGGCGAGCTGGTGCTGCATCCGGCGAATGTACGACGTTTGCGGCGAAAGCTCGATGGCGTTGTTGTTGAGCATCACCTGATAGACGGCCTCCTCGGCTTCGCGCAGCGCAATCTCTTCGTTGTCGATCGACCCGAGGTTGAAGACGTCGCGGAGGGCGGCTTGAATTTGGGTCGTCGTGTTCGTCTTGATGGAGTAGATCGGCACGTTGTCCGAGGCGATTTGTTTGAGCTTCGGCTGCTCCTTGCGTTCGAGCGTCTTGAGCGTGAGAACGACGTCGGCGTCGTCCCAGTTGCGTGCCATCGCGGCGTTGACGCGCAGGTTCGTGATGGCGCGCTCGATCTTGTTGCGCGAAATGCCGTAAGGAAAGATCGAAAGCGGCCGTTCCCGCTCCTCGCCGTCGTGGTCGTGATGGTCGTAGGCTTCGCTCAGCCGGGGCATCGACTCGGTATCGGCCTCTTGGACGACGGTGACCTGGCCGCCGGGCTGGCGCTGGCGAACCTCGGGCTGCGGTTGATATCCGCGTAGCAGCGCGTCAATCACGTCGGCGACGTTCTTGTGAATTGCCAGCCGGTCGCG
>PKWF01000099.1 GCA_003133185.1 Vulcanimicrobiota bacterium
ACATCGTGGACGAGGTCCACATGCTCTCGACTTCCAGCTTCAACGCGCTACTCAAGACGCTCGAGGAGCCGCCGCCGCACGCCGTGTTCATTCTCGCGACCACCGAACCCGAGAAGTTACCCGTAACCATCCTCTCGCGTTGCCAACGTTACGCATTTCGCCGCATCTCCATTCCGGTCATGATCGAGAAGATGAAAGAGGTCGCCCGCGGCGAGAAGATCGCCATCGACGACGAAGCGCTCAAGGCGATCGCTTACCGCGCCGACGGCGGCCTGCGCGATGCTCTGACGATGCTCGAACAACTCGCAGCATTCTCCAGCGGGCAGACGGCGACGACCGGGACGCTCGATCTGGCGTTCGGGTCCACCGGGCGCGAATTCGCTGCGACGTTCCTGGACGCCATCGTGGCCGGCGATGCGACCGCGGCGCTCGGCGCGGTCGAAGCGGCAAGCGACGCGGGCGCCGATCTCACCGTGCTGACCCGTTTGCTCATCGCCGGTTTTCGCCATTTGCTCGTCGCCAGGGTCGACGCCGATCTTCTCGCGACGGACCTGGCTCCCGAAGACGCGCAGCGTGTCGTACGCCAGGCGGCGAGCCTATCGCAAGCAATGCTGCTGCGCGCGCTACGAATCTTCGGAGAAGCCCTCTCGCTCGGGCGCTCGGGCGGCAACGCGCGGCTCGAACTCGAAACGGCGCTTTTGCGCTTCATTTTGGCCGGCGAAGATCCGACGCTCGATGCGCTGGGCGTACGCCTCGCGACGTTGGAGGAGCGTCTCGGTTCTGCCGCGCCGACCGAAGAACGCCTTGCGACCACGCTCCCGGAGCCCAGCCCTCCGAGCGACGCCGTGACGGCTGTGGAAGTGGAAAAGGAAATAGCCCCGCCGCTCGATGCGCCGGCGCTTTCCCTACAGAAGGTAAGAGCCGCGTGGCAGAGCATTCGCTCGAAAATCGAAAGCGAGCGACAACCGCTGCGCGCGCCCCTCTCCCGGGCGGCAATCGAATCTCTCGAGAGTAACGCGATCGTCCTGAGGCTGCCCGACAGCTGGAGTGCCGAGTCGTTGCGTGGCCATACGAAAATCATTGAAGCGGCGATCGCCGACGTGCTCGGCGTGCCGCTGAGAGTCACCCTACGGGTCGATTCGAACTCGGGACGCTCTCAGCCGCCGGCACCAGCCGATGTTACCGAAGCCAGGCCCGCGAGCAAGGCCGACGACCCCGACGCACTCTTCGACTACGCCAACGAACGGATACGATGAATCAAGCACAGTTGATGGCCCAAGTCAAAAAGATGCAGGCCGAGATGACCAAGGCGCAAGAGGAGCTCGCCAATACAATCGTCAGCGGAAGCGCCGCCGGCGGAGCCGTGACGGTCGAGGTTAGTTGCGACCAACGCGTAAAGCGGGTGAGGATCGCGAAGGAGGCTGCGGATCCGGAGGATCTTGAGACTCTCGAAGACCTCGTGATGGTCGCGGTAAACGATGCGCTCGCCAAGGCCGCGGAAACGTCTGCGAAGCGGATGGCTTCGGTGACCGGCGGAATGCGCGTTCCCGGATTAATGTGACGACGGTCGCAAGCCCGGTCGCGGCCCTCATCAACGAGTTCAGCAAACTGCCGACGATCGGTCCGAAAACTGCGGCCCGTTTGGTCTTTCACCTTTTGAACCGCCCTCGTAACGAGGCGCAGAGCCTGGCCGAAGCGATTCTCGCGGTCAAGGATAAGGTTCACTTCTGCTCGATCTGCTACTCGCTTTCCGAGCAGGACCCGTGCGAATTCTGCACGGACGACCGGCGCGATGCTCGCGTGATTTGCGTCGTTGCAGAGGCGAAGGACGTTTATGCGATCGAACGCACCGGCGCTTTCAAAGGCCGTTATCACGTGCTCGGCGGCTTGATCTCGCCCATGGACGGCATCGGTCCCGCCCAGCTGCACGTGAAAGAACTTATCGAGCGCATGGCGCGGGAGGAACCCGGGGAGATCATTCTTGCTACGAATCCGAACGCCGAGGGCGAAGCGACGGCACTCTATTTATCGCGTTTGCTACAGCCGCTCGGCTCGATCGTGAGTCGCCTCGCCTACGGCTTGCCGATCGGCGGCGAACTCGATTACGCCGACGAGCTGACCATCACCAAGGCCTTAGAGGGCCGCAGAACGTTATAGAGTCATGCGCTAGCTGCTTGTTCCAATCGTCAGTGACGAACGGTCTAGACAGGTTTGGGTAGAGAAGCATTTGCTCGCTGGAGCTACGATCTCCAAAGCGGGTGTGGGGGAGAGGCGCCGTCGATACGGCGCCTCTTTTTTTGTTGAGGTTTTAGAGCAAAATCAAAGGATCGCCGACACTTGCGGTCCCGGGCTCCAAGACGTCGCAATAGATCCCCATCCANNTCGATCGGCGAGCGGACGCCCAACCGCGCCGTTCCAACTTGAAGCTGTGCGCCGACGAGCGTTTGCTCCAACGGTATGGACTGCGCGCTCGCGCCGCTCCGTACGAAGAAGTTCGGGCGGAATCGTTCCCATTCAATGTTGTAGCCAACGTGTGCGTCGAGCTCACGCAGCCACTCGTCGACGAGTATCGAAATCGGCGCGTCATCGAAAAAGTGCTCTCCGTGGCGAACTTCCACGGCAACCCCGCGCTCTTCTGCGCTGGCCTGCGCGGCGGCCGCATCGCGGAGGAGATGGAGGCGGTCGTGCTCCTTGCCGCGGTACGTCTTTCCTTCGCGCGCCCCTTGGAGCGCAAAGAGCGCGCCCGAGCGATCGCCGGGAATTCCGGAAACTTCCACCTTGACGGAGTCGAGGGCGATGCCTTGCAGGCTCTTGATCGGATAGCGGCGGACCGCTTCGAGCGTGCCGATCAGCATAGGCGCGCCTTCCCCGAAGGTTTTCCGTTCGCCTTGCCGCGAACCGCGCGCGATGGAGCTTCGACCGCGCAATCTCGTTGAGATGTTCGATCTCGCGGTCTCACTCTACGGTCGGAACTTTCTCGTGCTCGTAGGTATCGTTGCCGTGACGGCCGTCCCCCTGACGCTCCTGCAATATCCCGTTACGGCAATGGAGCAGCCGCAACTCGACGCCGCGATCCGTCTCTTGGAGCATCCCGAGATCGCGGCGCGGCAGATTCCACCGGCGTTCACCTCGCCCAGAGCGGTGGCGCTCTCGATAATGCTGACGCTCCTTGGTTATCTCGTGTGGGCGTTCTGTCTTGTGGCGATTGCAGAGGGTGTCGCTCGCATCTACCGAGCCTCGACGATAGAGTTCGCGGCTTGCTGGCAAGCGGTGTTGCGTCGCTGGCTCTCGATCGTGGCGGTACTGAGCCTCGCCGTGCTCGCCTTGGTCGTGTGCGACGCGACGGCCGTCGCCCTGGTGACGATCGTTGTTTCTCTCGCCGTCGCGTTCGCGCCGGCGTCTCTTCCTATCATGACGGTTATTGCGATGCTTCTCGTCCTGCTGACGGTCACGCTGACGCCGGCATTGCTGGCGATGCCCTGCATTTTCGGTTTCTACGGCTGCACGCTCGAGTCTCTTGGAGCGGTCGCAGCCCTTCGCGTAAGCTTCGGTCGAATCTTTACTCGCGCGGAGTTTCGACGTTCGGTGATCTGCGCGACGGCCGTGGGCACGCTGGCATTTGGATGCTCGGCCGTTCTGGGCGTCTTCGCGATCTTGGGTCTGGCGCGATGGACCGCCGTTTACGTCGCAGTCGATGCTGCAGCGCGCACTCTTCTCGTACCGTTTGTTGGCCTCGTTCTAGCGCTCTACTACTTCGACGTCCGCATTCGACACGAAGGTTTCGACCTCGAACTCGGTTTGGATCGCGCAATGGTGGCCGGCGTGCCCGGAGAGCCGGCCTATGCCCCGACGGCCTACCTCTCGGGCGCACAACGAGTCTTGGTCGCTCGTTTTCTGGAGCGCCGCAACGGGTTTTCGGCCTCGCGCCGAGACGCGCTCGCTGCGCGCCTCGCGCAGCCCGCACGGCAACGAGTACCTCCCGAGTTGCAAGGCTTAGACGACGAGTCGCTCCTGGAACGACTCTGAAAAGAAGTTCAGGGCTTCTTGCGAAGCCTGCCGATGAGGTCGCGCGCGATGCGCATCGCGTCCGCTTTGGTGCGATCGTAGAGTGCGGAGGCCTGACCCTTGGTCATGTAATCGCCGTGCTCGTGAAAGAACGCGACGCCTTCGCCCACCACGATCGTACCCGCGTACGCGATCGCGCCCTTGATCGCGATGCCGGCGATCGGCACGAATCCGACGAGTTCGCGCGCCAGCGTTCGCCAGCCGAAGCCGCCGCCGATGATCGGCAAGAGCTGCCACGTCCGGCCAAGATCCGGATCGCGCCCGTACGCGGCTTCGATGTGGAGCATCAGCATCACCTGAATCCCAGTGATAGCAACCATGTCGCCGGCCGAGGCGACTGCGCCGAGCACCAAACCAACGAGCGGAATGTGATCCACGACCGCGCTGGCGAGTGCCACCTTTAAGGCGGTGTTCGCCGCATCTCGCGTGAGTTTGGCAGCCACGGTCTCGCGCAAGACGGGGAAGTTTCTGCCGACGGCGATTTCGACACCGGCGGCGCACTCGACGAGATGGGTGAAGAAGCGTCCCCGCAGGGCGGGCGCATCGAGGGACGGCACCACGTATTCGTCCCACATGCCAGGCGCCGGCGGAGCCGCGGGTCCCGCCGGCACTCCCTGCGGGTCCAGCGTAAGGGCGAGAATAGGAACGCGCAAGACCGCGAGCGACGAAAAGTCGGCATTCGCGCAATCGCCGGGATGTCCGAGAAAGATTACGGCGCGAATCTCGCGAGGATCCGTCACGAGCGTCGTGTGCATCCCGACGGTCTCCAAGCAGGCTGCGGCCTCCAGCGGCACGGTCATCTCGGCGTGCCCCGAGAGCAGCACCGCTCGCAGCTGCGCAATCAGCGACGCATCGCCGCAGAGCAAGAAGCGAAAGGGCTTACGCACGTGCGAGTGGACCGCACCCACGTCGATGCCTTTACGAACGAGCGTAAAAAGGTTGCGTGCGTCGGCTGCAACGGTCATCGCGATCGCCCTACAGTCCGAGCTTGTCCAGATCGATCGCCAACGTTCCGTCGGCCTTGCGCAGCTCCTTGGCCGGATCGTCGGTGTAGTCGAGATAGATCAAGCCCATGAAGATCTCCAATGGCCATGCGTGCATCTTGTGCGCGTTTGCGACGTCGATGACCGTTTGGTTGGAGCTCTTGGCTTCTGCGATAACGCTCTCCGGCGTGCTCTTGATGTCCGCGGCCACGATGGTGGCCGCCGCGACGTCGCCCGGCGTCAGATCGTCGTGCAGCATCGTCCGGTAATCGATGCCGCTCGAACCGAAGCGTTGTTGCAGCGCGTATTGAAGCGTCGAATAGAGCTGTGGCGAAGTGCCCAGCCCTAACAGCGTGACGCGCGTGGAGAGCTGCCGCGCCCGCGCGAGATTGAAGAGCTGTGAGCCCTGTGAGGCCGCCGTGGCGGCTGCGTTGAACTCGTCGACGTTCTTGTGCATCAACGGCGCCAGCGTGGTGTACTCGCTCGGGCTGATGTCGCCGTTGAAGCTGATCTGAGCGCGGTCGAGTTCTTTGAGGAGCTCGTCGAGATCGCCCAACGACTGGTCGAGCATCGTGAGGGATGCGCGGGCCGCGTCCACAGAACGCAGCATCTCGCCATCGGCGAGCGTCAGCTCGTTCATCATCGATGGATATGAGGGAAGAATTGCCAGAGACTCGGCCGGAACCGGATTCATCGAAAGCGGCGCGAGCATCTCGGAATAAACGTCCGCGCTCTCTTTGAGCAGACCGCTCTCCTTATTCTTTTCGAGCGAGCCTACGCCGCCGATCGGGCTCTGGTCGCTGCCGGCGTCTTCAAGCGTACTGTTGATGGAGCGCGCTATCGAGGTTATGTTCTTGACGACGGCTTCGACACGCGAGCCGCGGTGAATGTTGATCCGGCTGAAATCGGGGATTTCGTATTGCAGGGTTTCGAGCCGGCTCTGAACGGCCTTGACCTGACCCTTACCCTCCGCCGCGCGATCGGAAATCTGGGTCGCATCCTGGAGTTGAGCGGCCTG
>PKWF01000012.1:0-1971 GCA_003133185.1 Vulcanimicrobiota bacterium
AGTCCGCCATTGGAAGGCGCCGGCGTCGACGATTCGTGCCGATATTGCATCATTTGCCGATCCAGGTAAACGCCGCCGGCACGTGTGTGTTGAACTGAATCGTATCGTACGCCGAGGCCAGGGTTAGGCAAACCACCTGGCTCGCAAGCAGCGTTTGCGCCGTACCGCCGTTATACTGGAACGTCCCGCCNNCCGCGGTGAACATCACGAACGACGGCCCCCAGTAGCTCGTGCCGCCATTCGCCCCTTGAGTGGCAGCAGAGTAAGCCGTGCCCGTCGCGATGTTGGCGAGCGTGTTGATGGAAGTGTTCTGGTCGTTGTAGCCTGCGCAGTTCGTAACCATGAGTTCAGTCACAGAGGCCGAGCCTGCCACTGCCACCGGGACCGTACAGCCCTCCATCGGAGAGTTGTTGACCGTAACGCGCCCTGCTGTTCCAGTGATTAGCAATCCATAGTACGATGCTGCCGAACCCGTACTGCCTGTAGCGGTTCCGTGATTCGCTCCGGCATAGGTAGCGCTCAGGTTGACGCCATCAATGGTCACCAGAGTNNATGTTTGCCGTTCCAGTGGGGCTGTTATTCCCGCCCACCTGGCTGATCTGGCCCCCGATGATACTGACAGCAGCACAGGTGCCGATTTGCACGCCGTACTGATTATTTTGCGCGACTCCCGTATGGCCGCCGCCTCCGCCTTGCCCACTACCACCCGTGACGTTAGAGAAGATGAGACTATTTACAAGTGAAATGGGTCCGATATTCGCGGCGGTGCCGCTGTTCGAGTCGATGAAAACAATCGGGCTTCCATCCGTAGAGTTCTGTCCCTTTTGGAACGTGTTATTGGAAAACGCTTGGTTGAAGATCTGCCCAGAGGAGGAGAGTGGAGTCAGGTAAAGGCACGTCTTTAACACTCAAAGAGGCAACTGTCGATGACGCCGTTCTGCGTTCCGCTGCCGATGCCAGTACTGTTGATGTCGGAGTAGTCGAGGCCGTAGTTGTAGCCGTAAACGTGAATTCTACACAGCCTGTTTTGGTCGCAGTTGGCGGTGCCTCCNNTCCGCCGATCGACATAAAGGTGCTGGTGCCTGGCGTGAAATCGCCGCCGTTCATCTCGCTAGGCCCGGAAATCTCGCAATTGATTCCAGCCAGAAGAATGGACGTTACGGCGGTCGGGGTAGATATATCAGCGCCATAGTCTATCGTGCAATGCTCTACCTTGCAGCCTAATCCCTGAATGTTTACAGCGATCGGGCAATCGGTAAACGTGCAGTCCCGCGCAACGTTGTCCCAATAGTTAAAGTAGAGACAGGTGTCGCTCGCGTATCCAGGGCTCTTCCACTGGAACGCAAGGTTGTTAAAATAGGTCCCGCCTGACGTATGCGCGCCGCTACAGTAGAGAAAGAAGAACGGTCCCGTGCCAGCGGGGTCGTTAATCGTGAAGTGAAACGCTTTGTTTGAGCCGCTTTGGCCCCCGGTCCCTAGGGCCTGGAAAATCGACTGTGCGGGAACCGATAGACCCGTAGTCGAGGCATTTATCCCGNNAGCGCAGTGGTATTGCTTGCGGCGCTGCCGGCGGAGCTCAAGCCGTAGTCCTCGACGTTGTAAATGGTGTTGTTTCCGCTTCCTACCCAACTGGTCCAGGTAAGTTGGTTGTTGTTCCAGTAGTAGTGAATCGACCCGTCGGGGTTCTGGACCGTTGCGTACGCGGGCGAAGCGACTCCGGAGAGGGTTGTCCAATTACCGGTCATCGAGTCGTAGTATGCGTTATACATGCGGAACAGGTACGAGTTACCGCTGCCATCGGTGAACTCCTGATCCGCGTGCTCTACGCTGTTCGCTTCCGTGGGATCCCACAGAACATAAGGATAAGGGCCGCTGGCCGTAAGATTAGCCATTTTTTACACTCCTCATTTGTCGTCCGTCACTCGATTGTAGGAGGCATATCACACTCTTGCTGTTCTTCGTCGTGCGCGC
>PKWF01000012.1:1980-5766 GCA_003133185.1 Vulcanimicrobiota bacterium
TTTGAGGGAGGGATGATAAAGAAAGCGCTTTCGTTCGTTTGCGTCAGCGCGGTCATCCTAGCGCAAGTGATGCGGACAAGCGAATTGCCGTTGGCTTCGCTGTTTGCCCCGACAGAGGTTGCGCCCGCAACCTGCTCGTCTCGGCCGGCAACGTAGATCGTTCGCGAGTCCAAGGCGCTCATCTTTTTGCAGTGAACGGCGACGGTGCATGTTTCCCACAGAAGATAGTTCTTATTTGGGTCGTCTGCATCCACGGCAGTCCCTTCCAATCTCAATTCAGGTGAACCGATAAGCCCCCTCGCCTTGGACGGTCACTTCGGGGTGTCCTTGTGGGTAACTGACTAATCTAGGTTAGCCTCGTTAAGCGATCATGCGCCTGAATGCGATGTGCCCTATCCACGGTCCGAGTCTGCCGCGTCGTGTACACTACTCGGTAGTTCGTGCCAGGACGCTAGACCGTTAAAGCGTTCAGACGAGAAGTGGAGATGACGGTGCCCCTATAGCTGCTAAAAGGCAGGAGCAGGTAACGGTACTATCNNAAGCCGAACGTTCCCGATCAGACGGCCGCGCGAGCGCGCTGCGTCAGCGCGCCACTTCGATGAGGCCCATCGCCGGCGGCCACCCCAAATATATGACCCGTGGCCGCTTGAAAATGTGCCAAGGTAGGTGGCCACTTTGTCCGGGGCCGGGCCGATAGCATCTCGGACCTCGGAGTCTTGTGGCCTTAAAGCTATCAAGGGGCCCATCGGAGAAACTGATCGGAAAGTTACTCGAGAGTCCGCCGTCCGAGAACCAGCAGACGTCGATCTNNCAAGCGCATGGCGCTAAGCAGCAAAGGAAACGACAGGCTCAGGCGCGCCGCGACGACGACGGGCAGATCCCAGCGCGCCGGGAGCGGGAAATATCCTCTCTTCTTCAAGTATTCATGACGTGCTGCGGAGTGCTTATCGCCCTGCTTCGGGCGGCGACCGTTCTTTTCGAGCCAGTCAACGACGTAACCAGGAAAGAAACGTCGGAGTTCTTCGGGGGCAAAAATAGAAGAGATCGTGCTCGAACGGGATGCGAAACGGGCGCCCCATCGTCAGGCACGTCGTTACCATCTCGAGATTTACGCCTACGTTGCGGAGATCGCCGAAGGTGAGCGGCCGGTCTGCCGGGATGCCCGCCAGATCGTCGATTTGCCGCGACATCCAGAAGGTTAGCGGCTCGGCGCTCCAAGGGAAGGTCGACGGTTTGCCGCCGCTACACATGCCGTAGTTGTCCGCGGGCAAGACGAAGAGTATCCACAGTATGGCGGCCATGACAAGCAGAATAACGATCATCGCAACGAATTGCGCGGCAACACCAATAACCGGGACCTGACGTTGCACGCGCTTCGACGAAGCCGACGATCGTAGATAGGACGATGACGGCCGTAAATGTAAGATTGAGCGCTCCCAAAGGCGTGAACCGCCGCTTTGCGCTGCCGAGACCAACGACCCAAAGGAAAAGATATAAAGTCGGCCAGGCGAGGATGACCGGCACAAACAGCTTCTGCAAGTGCTTGTCCTGCGACAGCCAGTCCATGACCTGCGTCTTCATCTTCATGTAGCCGTCGCCGGTCTNNCCCGCCGATGTGCCGCCGATGTTCTTGAGCGTAAAGCGCTACGCGATGCGTAAAATGGCCGACGGATACACGATACCGCTAGTCACGCCGCCCTTCATAACGATGTCGCAGAACTGCTGAGGCCTTTCGAAATCCGCGACCGTTACATGGGCAACCGGAGTCGTCCCGGCATCCGGCGCCTCGGTGCAACCGCTAGGCATATCACTCGCCGCGTCCGTCACCAACGATAGTTTGGCGCAAGATCAGGAGTAAATGGGATGAGAATGAGGGCAACGAGCACGATCAATGTGTCTAGCGTCTGCGATAAAGTGGACACGTTGGACACCTCTTGAGGCTGGTCCCTAAGATAAGTCGGGCTAGCTTAGCATGGTCCGAACTCGTTAGGCAAGGACTCGGCACCAGGCTCCGAGTCGCGGCGAAAGCCCGAGCCTAGCGCGTCATACGCGCGGGCGAGGAAAACCGGACGGTCCCGATCACGATGGCTACCTGCCTTCGACCGCTCCAGCGCACACCAAGCCTAAGCTTCGGAGCTCTTCGCCAACGTGGTCGATTGGTGGAGAGACGTCGCGTCGTCCAGGGCGCGCTCAACAACTGACTACCAATCGTTAGGGCAGGCTCGTGAGCCCTGCCTACAGTTACCCGCGGAGGGCTTCGCCGGCCAACTAGTTACGCGACGGAAGAATCCGCCAGCGATCGCGGCGGAAAGCGTTCCAGACAAAATTCGGCTGCTGCACAAGCCAACCGTCCGGGGTCATTACCCTCTATGGCTTGCGTCACAGTTCCGCGAGCCTCATGGCCGCGATGGGTGTACCGCTCTTAGTTGCGAGCCGCGCCCTCGGTTACTCCAACATTCGCACGACGCCNNTCTCAAATCGACAGCGAGCGCCGCCGTACGAGCAGGGTGTTCCGGCGATCTAGCTTGAACAGGTCAGGCCTACACACGCTAGGGCTATTCTAGCCCAGAAGGACGGTACAACTGTGAGAACGCTTTTTATGGCGCTGTTGGGTGGTCTGTTTGTCCTGTCTTGCTCCGCATGCTCCGGCGCGGGTGGCGCGCTGCCCGCGGTTTCGTCGCTAGGCACAAGGGCGGCGATTCATTCCAAGGGGGTTAGTCGCAACGATTGCCCAGTCGATAGCGGTGGAATCATGACTGGCGATTCGAATTGCTGAGATCAGTCGTCGCCTCTAGCCTTTGAGGACTAGGGCCTGGGGTGGCGGGGACTGTGGACCCGCCACCCTAATAATCCATAATTATGGTAAAAAGCAACGTTCAAGCTGCGCGAGACTGGTTTTCGGAGATGCAGCGGCTCTTTCAATCGGCACATTATGTCAGCGCAGCGAGACTCTACGACTCGGTCGTGGAGGACGGAACGCGACCGGCAAACGACGCTGTGCTGCTGCGCGCCCGAGTCCTTTTAAAGACCGACAGCAAGCGCGTCGTTCCTTTTCTTCTGAANNCTATGTATCTGGGAACAGGTTACTCGAGACTTGGTGACTTCGCTGAAGCCGATCAGTATTTCGTGAAGGCTAAGAGCGCATTTCGCGTAGGATCCACTATGGGTGAGCTCGCCGCCCACATTACTCGTCACTATCTGGAGCAGCGGAATCTTGATGCGGCGGAAGAGTGGCAAAAGAAAAGCCTCGTCGATGACAGCCTGCGTGGAAGGATCCGTAGCGAACACCTGGCTTCCTACATCTTCGCGCGTCGCGAGCGCTATCGGGAACAGGCCGAGAGCATCATGAAGGTTCTCAGCCTGATCGCGAACAAGCGTGAGCAGTTCGTCGAGGACTGGTATGCTGCCGTTCATACGCTGGCGGTTCTAGCGCGAGAATTGCCCTTTCCAGAAGCCGCGAAGCGGGCCAAAGCCGAGGTTGATTTAGACTTCGAATGGTCCAGCGATTTCGCGGTGAGTCGTTTTCAAGCACTCAAAGGGGTCGCCTGGTGTCAAGCGCTTAGCGGTGACGAACTCAGCTGCTTGCGCTATCTGCGTTTGGCGCAGCAGNNGGTCTGGCGGGCGATTCTTTACCTCGACCGGTCGTACTTCGCGTCTATCGTGGGCGAGCAGCGATGGGCAGCAAATGAGTTTTCGGCAGCTCAGGACCTGGCGGAAGTCATCGATTGGGACGGGACGTCTGGCGAGGAACGTGTCGCCTTGCTGCTGCTTGCGGAGCTCGCCACG
>PKWF01000057.1:0-27123 GCA_003133185.1 Vulcanimicrobiota bacterium
ACGCACTGGCGATCGATCGTTTTGAGCGGCCCGATACGCAAGCTCATCGAGGCTTTCGGCGTGACCACCGCAATCTATGAGACCCCCGACAAGCGGCGCTTCCGGCTTCGCACGGATTCCTTGCACGCGCCCCCCGAGATCGCCGCAATACTTCGCGGGCTCTTTGGCATCCACCAGTGGCCCCGTTCGCATGCGGTCGGCACGCTGCACGGTGACCTGACTCCGCTCTCCACGCAGGAGGTAGCAGCCCGCTACGCGTTTCCAGATGCAGATGGTTCGGGCCAAACCGTCGGCGTTTTGCAGCTGCGCGGAGTTTTTAGGCCGGACGATTTCGCGAAGTGCATGCAGGATCAAGGCGTGGCCGCGAAGCTCCCGACCGTCAGACGCACCGATAACGCCGAGCTTACGCACGATATCGAGACCGCGAAGGATGTCGAGTCGGCCATCGACACGCAGATCGTCGGAGCGCTGGCACCCGCGGCGCAGATCGTCATCTATGCGGCACCGGACGACGAGCGCGGAGTGCTCGACGCTATCCGCACCGCGCTGTTCGATGACGAAAACCGCCCATCGATCCTTTCGATCAGTTTCGGATTTCCCGAGTTCTTGTGGACGCCGGTGGCGCTGGCGATTCTCGACGAGCTGTTCACGGTTGCCGCGCTGCTCGGCGTCAGCATTTTGTGCGCGTCGGGCGACAACGGAGCCGAGATGGATTACGACGGCAAGCCCCACGTCCTCGCTCCGGCGTCGAGTCCCTTCGCGCATACCTGCGGCGCGACGGATATCTCGACCGGATCAGAGATCGCCTGGAGTAAAACGGGTGGCGGATTCAGCGAACGCTTCGGCGTTCCACCTTGGCAAGGCGGCGCAACTTCGGTTGCCGGCGGTTACCAAGTCACGCCGGGGCGAGGCCTCCCCGACTTCGCAGCACAGGTCGTGCCTGGTTACCCGGTGTTCTTTGAAGGCACGAAGTTCGCGATGGGAGGTACGAGCACGGTCGCGCCGATGTGGGCGGCACTCGCAGCGCGGTTCAACCAGCGCCTTGGCCATTCAATCGGATTCTTCGCGCCGCTACTTTACGCAGCAACGAGAGAACCGATCTTTCGCGACGTGACGGTTGGAGGCAACGATCGATACCTCAGCAGCGCCGGATGGAATCCCTGCACCGGATTGGGCGTCCCGATTGGCAGCGCCATCGAGCGGGCCCTTGGGGGATCCGGCCCTTAGGAAGTCAGATGCCGACGCACCCCAGCGCGTCGTCATGGAATGCCTGGTTCGCGGCCTTGTACTTGCCGACGGCTTGCGACAGACGCGCCTTGTCGCATCCCGGCATCGCCATAAGCTTCTGATGGAGGTCGTCGATCGAGCGTTTATGCGCTTCGAGAGCGGCGGCTACGGCGGCCTTTGCATCGGACATGCTACGTTACTCCTTCCGGCGGCGGTGCCGCCCGGTTGCTCATAAGCTCGTGTATCGCCGCGGCACGGGCGAGCGCCTGCTCTTCGGTAAGGCACGCTCCTTCGCCCATTCGGCGCGCGAACTCGTCGCTGGAATAGACTTCACGAAGTAGCGCGATCAGGCGCTCGTACCCGTAACGCTCGGTATATTGTCGCACCTCACCGCGCGAACCGTACGCAGCATCGGTGAAGCCGGCCAACTCGACCGCGCGCTCGTGGTCGCCGAGCAGCGCAGCGAGCAAAGCGTGATTCTCGAGCACCATGTGTAGCCATCCGGAGCGGGATCTGTTGTGCAGGTCGAGAGCATCGCGCAAATGGCCGCGAGCCGCATCGATGTCGCCATCGGCCATGGCGTAGGCTGCAAGATTTGAGAGCAGCAAAACGAGATAAACGGAGTTGAGAGCAGCGTAGGTGTTCTCGGCCTGTCGCGCGGCGGCGCGGGCGCTTTCGACGTGTCCAGTCGCAAACTCGAGCTCGCCGAGGTTCAGCAGTGCGCTGGCATGCGCCTCGCTTCCCGGCCGCTCCAACCGCACGACCTCCGAGAACCGCCTCCGCGCAAGATCGATTTCGCCTCGCTGGAGATCGTTCACCGCCCATATGCGCAGAACCGTATTTGCTGTGATTCGCGAAAGCGACTCCGGGCTTTCATACGCCTCGCTCAGCTTGCTCTCGGCTTCGTCGAAGCGCCCCGCCGATCGGTAACACGCGCCCAAAGTAGCCAACGCGCGAGCGATCTCGTTTGCATCGCTCGTCGCGCGCGCAATCTCGACCGCTTGCAGTGCGGTTCGCTCGCATGTGGCGACAGGTCGACCGACCTGATACTCGAGGACCGCGTAATGCCGGAGAATGCGCGAGTGGACGAACGAGTCCGGCTTCTCGTCGACGAGCTCCGCCGCGTGCTCGTACCAGAGAAGCGCTTCCTGCGAATTCGTTATGAGTTCCGGCCACTCGAGATCGGCCAGCAGTGAAAGGCCGGCTGCCCTCTCGTTCCCTTGAAATATCGTCCACTCGATCGCGGCGCGGAGGTTATCGATCTCGGCGCCCAGCAGCCGTCGCCACTCCGCGTCTTCCAGGGTATCGACCAGCGGCTTGACTTCTCGCACAAGCCCGGCATAGAATCGCGCGTGTTTTTCAGCAATCGTTTCCGCCTCGCCCGCCTCACGCAAGCGTTCGAGCGCGTACTCTCGTATCGAAAAAAGCATTCGATAGCGCAGGCCGTCAGCGAGCTCCTCGGTCGCGACGAGGGATTTGTCGACGAGCGCGGATAGCAAGTCGAGCATCTGCAAATCGTCGGCGTCGCCGTCATCGCTGCAGACCGCAGTCGCGGCCTGCAACGTCCAGCCGCCGGCAAAAAGTGACAGACGCCTAAAGAGTGCGCGCTCCCGCTCGTCGAGCAGATCGAAGCTCCAATCGATCGTGGCCCGCAGCGTCTGCTGGCGGGGGAGCGCGCTACGGTCGCCGCCGGTGAGTACCCGAAAACGCTCGCCGAGCCGCTGCGCGAGCTGCTGTGGCGAGAGAACTCGGACCCGTGCTGCGGCGAGTTCAATCGCCAATGGAAGGCCGTCCAACCGGCGGCAGATGTCCGAAACGAAGCCCGCGTTTTCATCGACGAGCACATAGCGCGCGTCTGCGGCACGCGCGCGATCGGTGAAGAGCGCGATCGCGGCGCCCAGACTTAACGAGGGCAGCCTAAAGACGTGTTCGCCGGCGATGCTCAGATTTTCGCGACTGGTTGCCAGAACGCTCACCCCCGCGCCACCGCGCAAGATGCCGGCGACGACGCGGCGCACGTAGCCGATCACGTGCTCGCAGTTATCGAGAATCAGGAGCATTCGGCGCCGTTCGAGAAATGTCAGCAGGGTCTCCAGCAGCGGATGACTGGGCACCTCTCGCACGCCAAGCCTCTGCGCGATCTCGGCAACGACCAGCGACGGGTCGGAGAGCGACGCTAGGTCGATCAGCCAGACGCCATCGACGAAACGGTCGAGAAGCTCCGCGCCGGTTTGAATCGCACACCGCGTCTTGCCCGAACCTCCCATTCCGACCAACGTCAACAGACGGTATTGCTCCAGCAGGGCTTCGATCTCGGCGAGTTCGTTTTCACGGCCCACAAAAGAGGTGATCTGCTGCGGCAGGTTATTCGGCATATGCTCGATCGAGCGAAGTGCAGGGAAGCTTGCGACCAGGCCGGGCGCAACGAGCTGATAGACACGCTCGGCGCGGGTTAAATCCTTGAGCCGATGTGCGCCGAGATCGCGCAGATCGCTTTCCGGAAGCATGGAATCCTGTACGAGGTCGGCCGCCGCCTGTGAAACGAGCACCTGGCCACCATGACCGATCGCCAGCAAGCGCGCCGCACGATTAACCGTAGACCCGAGGTAGTCTCCATCTCGTTCTTCCACGTTCCCGGTATGCAGCGCCATGCGCACCGGAAGCCCATCGACGCTCGAAAAATCTTCTTCGGACAATGCCTGCTGCGCGGCGCGTGCCGCCGCCAAGGCGGTAGTCGCCATTCCAAACGCGCTGCAAAATGCGTCGCCGACGGTCTTGAAAACGTAACCGCCATGCGCCTCGATAGCGTCGCGCACCAAGGCATTGTGACGCTCTAGCGCGATGCCCATCGCATCGGGCCGGCGTTCCCATCGCTGAGTGCTCCCTTCGATGTCGGTGAACAGAAAGGTCACCGTACCACTGGGTCGAGCAGAAGCCGGCGATTCCATGCTCTACGGTACCGTCTTTCGCAGCGTTCGGTAATCATCGATACGGATCGTGACGCCGCGGGCGTCGAGCCATTCGAGCAATGGAACGGCGTACTTACGCGAGGTTCCGAGAAGGTCGCGGAAGTCCGCCGCCGTCATGCGCCCGTTTTCGTTCAAGTGTGCTTCTACGCGCGCGCGAACGCTGCCAATCTGAGAACCGCGATAGAGATCCTCGCCGACTTTCACCAGCGCTCCGCGCGCGAGCATTGTATCGAATGCTTTGGAGATGCCGGTCAGATGGGCGAGCTTGACGGCAGCCACCGCACCCGCGAAGGAACTCGGCAAGAACAGGTGGCCTTCGTCGACGGGAACGAGATTGTCGAAAAACGCTTGCTGCTCCGCAGTCAGCGAGGGCCGATGGCCGGGCGCCGCATAGTAACCGCCGCGGTTGACGAGCCTTCCCTCTTCGACGAAATGTCCGAGGACCCGCACGAGCAGCGCCTCGGGCACTCCGAGCGCGCGAGAAAGCGCGATGGAAGTCACTCCCATTGCCCACGGCTCGTCGCGATGCGCTCTGTCGAGCTGGGCGAGCGCGCGAACGAGTAATGACGACGCGACCGCTGCGCTCATGTAGGCGCGCGGTCTCGAAACCGCGACCGCGTCGCCGCGTTCGATGAGTCGCTCGAGCGTGCACCGCGTGGCCGCTTCGCGCAGATTAGCGGCAACCGCAATCTCTGCCGGCTCGACGGCATCGAGGCCGCGATCGTTCAGCACTCCGAGCACGACCACTTCGTCGGGGTTTTCTTTTGCGTGGGTGTTGGGCGAGTCCGCGCCTTCGACGTACCCGCCGCCTAGCAACGTCATTGGCGACGGACGCCGCAAAACAAACCGAACGCCGGGAAACGCGACGACCGGCTCCCTCAACTGCAGCGTGGCGCGTGCCTCGCGGCCGAACTCCAGCGGTTCCTCCGCGACGAGCGTACCGAGCACTTCGGCCGAGCCGATGTAGGCCCGTACCGGCATGCGACGACGTAACAGCAGTGTCGCGCCTTCCAACGGAGTGAAACGCACGCCGAAGCTTTGGGCCGCCGAAAACTCTTGGCCGACGATGGCCTGACCTCGAGCGATCCCGCGGCGATCGATGCCCGAAAGGTTTAGCGCGACGCGCGAGCCTGCCTCAACTCGATTTCGAACCGATCCGAAAACGCCGATGCTCCGAATCTGCGCCAACGCACCGCCGGGCTCGAGTTTGAGCGCATCGCCGGTCTCGATGGTACCTTGCATGAGCGTGCCCGTTACGATCGTTCCGAGACCGGGCAGCGTAAAGACGCGATCGACCGGCAGATAGACCGGCGCGGCATAATTGCGCCGCGGCATCTCCGCAAGCTCTCGATGCAACAGCCGCCGAAGCGCGTCGATATTCTCGCCGGTCAGAGCGGAGACGGGCAAAATGGGCACGCCCGCTGCAATGGTTCCACGGAGCTGTTGCTCGATGCGCCGGTATGCATCTTCGCGCCGCGCGGCCTCTATCAGATCGATCTTGCTCGCAACNNCCGGCCGCGCCCGCCAGCATATTGTGCAGGAAGCGCTCGTGCCCCGGCACATCTACGATGCCGCCCTCGGCTCCATCGTCGAAACGCAGATGGGCAAAGCCAAGATCGAGCGTCATGCCTCGCCTTCGCTCTTGCTCCCACCGGTCGGGCTTCGTTCCAGTCAGCGCTTCGACGAGTGCAGACTTTCCATGATCGACGTGTCCCGCCGTTCCAACGACGTGCATTAAGAAACTAGGAACCTGTCGGGTAACGTGCCCGGATGCGGTAATCCGCCAGAATCTCTGCGGCCGCGCGGAAACCAGACTCCGCGCCGCCTTCCATGAAGCCTTGGTACGCGACCGACGTATGCTCGCCGGCAAAGTGCACGCGCCCTTGCCGGCGTGCTTCGTGTCCGGCAATCGTCGTGCATTGACCGACGAGCCAGCACGAGTAGCTCGCGAGGATGTTCGGATCGGCTTGCGCGTTGCCGAAGGTCCCTTTGCCGTTCCAGGCTGCGGCGACACCCGGCCAGATTCGATCCAGTTGTTCGAAGAACTCGCGCGCGTGACGGCCGACGGCGGCCGAATCCTCGATGCGCGCGTACGGCATGGGCGGAGTGTCGAGCATTCCCGGCGCCCCCGCGGTGAAGGCTTCGATCAAACCATCGAAGCCGCGCTGTCCCAGGGAAAAATCGAGCGAGCTTTGCACTCGCAGGGTCGTCCAGATCTGTCCCGTCGTCGGCTCGGGCCAGGGGTGCGAAGCCCGCATCCACGCGCGCGTGTCGAACTGCAAGTGCAGCTTCGTGTGATAACCGTAGCCCAGGTTCTCGATGGCGTTGATCTTCGCGGAATCGAAGTTCGCGCCGGAGTAATCGAGAGCGCGCAATGCAATGAACGGAAGCGCCAGCACGACTCGGTCGGCGGAGAGCGTTTCGATCGATCCGAGGTGATCGAATCGCAGCTCGTACGATCCACTGCGGGTGCGGCGAAGGCCGAGAAGGCGGCGATCGAGCCGAACGCTCCCGGCCGGAAGCGATGCCGCAATTGCCTCGGGAAGTGCCTGGCTTCCGTCGGCTAAAATATAACGCTGGTCGGAATACCCGAGTACGTTCAGTTCGTGATTTTGCGCGTACCAGCGTTGCTGGCCAAGCTGCATCACCAAATTGAGCGCGCTGAGCTCCTCGATCTGGCGACCATACTCGTTGCGATACGACTGCGCGATCAAACGTCCAAACTGTCCGTCGAGACCCCTCGGAACGTACTGCTCGATCCATTCCCGCATGCTCATCGCGTCGAGCCGGCGAGCAGTCGGCGTTGCCGTGGCATAGGTGGTCAGCGGATCGACGTCTGCGAGCTGTGCCTGCAGTATAGGGTAGATCTTGGCAAAGTCCCGGTCGGCCTCGGTCATCGGGTAGTAGCGCCCGTCGAGATAGCACGTATCGCGCGCGCCGGGCGGACGAGCCGCGTATGTATCGAGCAGCCGCAGATTGAACCGGCGAGCGAGGCCGCGAATGTTGAGATGGAGCGAGTCGATCATCGCTCCGCACCACTCGGTATGCTGTCCCTGTGCCCAGTAGCGCCGTTCCGAATGCATTCTGCCGCCAACACGCGAAGCCGACTCGTAGACGATGGCGTCGATTCCGGCGTCGCGTAGATGAAGCGCCGTCACCAACCCCGCAATTCCCGCACCCACGATCGCAACGCGTTCGCGGTCGCGCGCCGCGGAGGTCGCGCGAGCTGCAAACTCCGGGACCGTCGTCGCCCCGAGCGCGGCGACTCCCAGCTTTACGACGAAGTCGCGCCGTTTCACCGATTACAACTTGACGTTCAAGTCGGCAAAGAAACCGAAGGGCTGCAGGACCGACGAGATGCCGACCTCGGTAATGTTGTAGAACGTTCCATAGGGATACCGCAGTTGCGCGGGTGGATTCTTGACGAAGTTTCCCGACGGCGCGAGAATATTGGAAGGGAGATTCGAGTAGACGCACGTCACCGAGTTGTCCCAAGCAAAGCCGTGCTGGAAGCAATGATTGTAGAGATTGACGGCTTGCAGCGTCAGCGTGACGTTCGGCGTCAAGTCGTAGCTGGTTTGCAGATTGAGCGAGAGCTGTGCCGGCTGCATGAAGGCGCCGAGATTGTCGAAATGCCCGCTATACGGATCGGGAAGGAAGATCGCGCCGATCGTGCCTCCCGGACAACTGACTCCCGGCGTCGACGGCGTCTTGCCGGGCTGCGACGAGCACGACTGCGGCACGTATCCCGGCCAGACCAGCGGCGACCCGTAGTTGGAGCCGTTCTCGTAATGCAGCGAGGGCGTAAGCGCGTACCGCCCGTGGCGATAGTTTACGATCAACGAGGCGACGTCGGGCACTTCATAGCCGTTGGCGGCATTGAACGCACTCGGGATTACGTCGTACGGCGTATACCAGGCGCCGGTGTCGAAGAGCGGTTGCAGGGCGTTGCGGTAGTAAGGGTTGGGAATTTTTAACGTGCCCTGGTTTTTCGTGCCGGATTGCGTGTTCCGCAAAATCGGCGCCGCATTGCCGGAATCGGTACCGTCTCCGCAAGCCTGCCAATTCGCCGAGCTCTTCGTGACACCGGCACAGGCGGACGTGTACGAGTTATAGAGCTCGATCTGTGAGTTGAGCGCGTCGATGACGCTCACGCCGTTGATCGGGTTGAAACGGATTTGGTTCTCCGTGTGGGTATAAGAGAGAATCTCCGAGAGACCGTCCCGGTTGAAGTCGCCGTATTGCAGCGAGAACTCGGCGCCGTACGAGCGCTGCGTCCCGACGTTGAGACCCGCCAACGTTCCCTCCACCGGATTGATCGCTTGAAATTGGAGTTGGTTGCTCGTATCGCGATAGAACGGCGTCACCTTGTACGAGAGTTTCGTGCCGCGCACGTGCTTCTCGAGTGAAAGGTCGAAGTTGTCCGACGTATCCGGGTAGATATCGTGGTCGGGGGTGTGGTACCCGTACGGATAGAACTGCGCGATGAACGACGCCAGATTCTGCTGATACGTGTTGTATTGGTAGTACGACGAGCCTTCGGCGCGCGCGTACTTGCCCGCCGATCCGCGAATGACGGTGTCGGGATCGATCGTGTACGTGAAAGAGCCGCGCGGTTCGAAGACGTTGGCGACCTGCGTGCCCGCCCCGACGTCGTAGAGACCGGCACCGGGAACGCTCATCGCTTCGAAACCGGGCGCGCAGCCGACGAAGTGATCCTTTTGAGGATTCCAAGTCCACTGCGGCGCTTGGCCGGGAGCGCCGCAATGCTCGTCGTTATAGGCGTCGAACCAGAACTGGCGCGCCGGATACCCATCCTCCAAGTTGTTGGTATCGTAGGCGAAGCGGTCGAAGCGGGCGCCAATGTTGACGACGATTCGATCGTCGGGCTCCCACACGTCGGTCAATGCCGCCGAGCCGAACCGCGGCGTCACGTTGTCGACCTGCGCGCTCTCGCCGTTCTCGGTCATCATCCAGCGAGCGCCGGCTCGAGCCGCCGGCGTGTCGGACGGTGCGTAGCCGGGCGTCAAGTTGAAATCGTACTTACCCTCACCCGGATAGCAGCCGTCCGGCGACAAGCACCCGCCCTGGCTCCCCGCAGCGAAGCAACTCCACGGTTTGCCTGTCTTGTAGTTATAGCACTTGCCGTTGGGCGTGCCGTAACTCGAAAGAATCGTTCCCAGTCCGGTCGGCGCGAGGCTCGTCGTGGCGGGATCGGTCGAGGAAAATCCCGCGTTGTACGTTTGGAGCTTTTGCGTCAGGTACGAGGCTTCGGCCGTGATCAGATGTTTCGAGGAGAGTTGATTGGAGTAAATCGCCGTCGTACCGTAGCCGTGCTCGAGCACCTCGTAATCCGCCGGATCCGAACCGAAGACGAGCTGCGCGCTGTTCGGCCCGTTGATGAACCAGTCCGAATATGCGCCGTAGACGAGCGCGCGCAGATACGAGTGAGAGTCGAAGTTCTTTTGGTATTGCAGCTTATCGATGGAATACCCGTTGTAGTTGCCGTCCCGGTCGCTGGGGTCGACCGGAGATCCGGGAGCGCGGCCGGCGGGGCTGCTCGGGAAGAAGCCGGTCACGACGTCCTTTGCGTCGGGAGCCTGCATCAGCGGGCCGCCGTAGTATAGCGAATCCAGGTATGGCATCGGATAGCCGATGCCGGTCTCTTTGCCGACGAGCGGCGTATAACCGATGTCGTTTGCAGAGCTATAAAATTGCGCGGCGATGCCGCCCGTCACGTAAAGCAACTGCACGTCGTCGCGTAGCCCCGAGTCGCGGTGCGGAATGCCGATATGCAGATTGATCACGTTCTCGCGATCGAAGTCTGCGGCTTGCGCGTAACTATATCCCGGCTGCGCGATAAAGCCATAGTTCGGCGCTTTTCCCCCCGAGCCGTCGAGAATATTGTAGACGTTGTTGTTGGTCGGAACTTCCAGCGGATAGAAATAGAGCGGATCGCTGACGCCGCCGAACTGGTCTCCATAGCGAAACGTTTGATTCGTCCCCGACAATCCTACGTAATATGAGAACATGCGGTCGGGCGTCGCTCCGCCGATTTCGACCGTGGCTTGATGGTAAAAGGCCGGACCGCCGATGCCGACGTCGGCGTTCGCATAGCCGGGAAAGGTTCCCGTCTTGATGACTTGATTGATGTAGCCCGCGAGTCCCGACGAGTTTGAGGTCGCCGGCGTGCCGCCGGTATAGACCTGCACCTCCTGATTTCCCAGCGACGTCAGCGTCGCAATCGGCGCGAGGTCCGACTGGCGCGTCGTCGATATGCCGTCGAACTCGTATGCGACTTGATCCACGTCGCCGCCGCGGATATAGACGCTCTGGTACCAGCCTTGCTGGTTCGACGGAATGTTGACGCCGGGGGCGCTGGCGATCGCGCCGTACGCTTGGGTCAACGAGCCGGAACCCGAGAGCGCCGAGGCCGCCTTCTGCCCGGCGGAGTTAATCGAAAAGACGTCGCTCGTCACGCCCGAGTGCACCAACGACTGTACGGAACGCGAGGTCGTTCGCGCGATCGTCTTCAACGTCTTTTGCAGGGTAAGCGCGACGGTCGCCGACTGGTCGGCCACAATCGTGATACCCGGCTGGGATTGCGGGTCGTAGCCCGGCCTCGACGCGTTTACCGTATAGGTGTCGGGCTGCAACGATATGAACGAGAACGCGCCGGCAGAGTCCGAAACGGATTGCGCCGTTTGCGAGGGCGAAACGACGGTCACGGTCGCCCCGGCGACGGGCGCGTTGGTTGCCGCGTCGACCACCCGTCCACGCAAGGTGCCCGTCGTTCCGGCTCTCGCTCCGATAGGCATGGCAACCAGGATGACGAGCGCGACGATTCGCTTAAGCACGTGCCTCCTCGACGGCCAACCAGGGCCTCTAAAGAAGAGCGCCTTTACATGCGCCGAATGTAACTTCCTCGCCACCTCCAGAAACGACACGTGAGCTTTTGAACACCGTTACGCAGTTATCGCTCGAGCAGCGCCGCCACGACAACGTCGCGCGCGGCGTCGCGACCGCCCATCCGATCTGGGTGGAACGCGCGGCCGGTGCTTCGCTATGGGACCGCGACGGCCGTCGCTACCTCGACTTTGTCGGCGGAATCGGCACGCTCAACGCCGGCCATACGCATCCCAAAGTCGTCGCGGCGATCGCCGAACAGGCTGCCCGTTTCACTCACACCTGTTTTCAAGTCGCAATGTACGAGCCGTATCTTCGCGTAGCCGAAGAGCTCAACCGGCGAGCGCCCGGCATGGCTCCCAAAAAGACGCTGTTGTTGTCGACGGGCGCCGAAGCGACCGAGAATGCGATCAAGATTGCGCGGGAGTATACGCGCCGTCCGGCCGTCGTCGCCTTCACACACGGCTACCACGGACGCACGCTGCTGGCGCTAACCATGACCGGCAAGAACGCGCCGTATAAGCAGCATTTCGGTCCCTTTTGCAGCGAGGTTTATCACGCACCGTTTCCATTCGAACGGCACGGCATTTCCACGCACGACGCGCTATCGGCGCTCAACGAGCTCTTTGAAGGCGTGATCTCCTCCGATCGGGTCGCCGCCATCATCATCGAGCCGGTCCTCGGTGAAGGCGGCTTCGTGCCCGCGCCCGCGCCGTTCCTCAAAGAGCTCGCGCGCATCGCGCGCGAGCGCGGCATCGTTCTGGTTGCCGATGAGATCCAAACCGGATTTGGCCGCACCGGGCGACTCTTTGCGTGCGAGCATTACGAGCTCGAGCCGGACATCGTCACGATCGCGAAATCGCTTGGCGGCGGCCTTCCACTGGCGGCGGTTGTCGGGCGGGCCGAGATCATGGATGCACCCGAGCCCGGCGGGCTCGGCGGTACGTTTGCCGGCAACCCGGTCGCCTGCGCGGCGGCGCTGGCGATCCTCGACATCATGGATGAAGACTTTTTTGCGCGAGCGCGCGCGATCGGTGCCCGCATCGATGCCTCGCTGCGCGCCATGCAATCGCAATTCAAGGAAATCGCGGACGTTCGCGGACTGGGAGCGATGATGGCGATGGAGCTTTCGCACGGCGCCGAAGCGATCGTCGAAGAGGCTCGCCGGCGCGGACTCCTGCTCCTACTGGCGGGAGAGCGCGACGTTATTCGGATACTCGTTCCTCTCGTCGTCAGCGATGCCGAGCTCGACGAAGGCATGGCGATCCTCGGGGCGGCCACCGCGCAGGTCTTCGCGGAATGACGACCGACGGCGGAGAGCGAGAACGAGCCGTCTACGAGTACACGGAGCGCATTCTGGCGCTGATCGCGAAAGCCGACATATCTCCATCGGAAGCATCGTGGATCACGCGCGAAACGGTCGACGCTTTTCGCGACCACGTCAATCCCGGATTTCTCGAGTACCGAAAAGCGACCGATGCGCGCCAAGCCGGCGCGGTCGTCGAGTGGTCCGATGCCGGGCCGAACTCCTACCGCGATGTGGCCGGGCGCACGTATCTGGACTGCCTGGGCGGCTTCGGCATCTTCAATGTCGGCCACCGCCATCCAAAGGTCGTTAAAGCGGTTAGCGATCAACTGCGGCGGCAACCGCTACACAGCCAAGATCTGCTCGATCCGCTTCGCGCGATGCTCGCGAAGACGCTGTCGATGCTCGTGCCCGCGGGGCTGGACTTCAGCTTCTTTTGCAACAGCGGCACGGAAGCCGTGGAAGGCGCGCTCAAACTGGCGCGCGCCTTCAATCCTGCGAAACAGACGATCGTTGCGGCGACCAAAGGCTTTCACGGCAAGAGCTACGGTGCGCTCTCGGCAAGCGCCAAAGCGGAGTTTCGGCGCCCGTTTGGGCCGATGCTGCCGAACATCGAGCACGTGCCCTTCAACGATCTTCTCGCGCTGCGCGACATGATGACATCGTGCCGCGCCGTCGGCGAGGACGTCGGCGCCGTCCTTTTGGAGCCGATCCAAGGCGAGGGCGGCGTAAACATTCCCGACGACAATTATTTGCCGGGCGTGCGCGCGCTCTGCGACGAGTTCGGCGCGCTCTTCATCCTCGATGAGGTGCAGACCGGCATGGGGCGCACCGGCAAGATGTTTTGCTGCGAACATTATGGCGTCGCGCCCGATCTCATGTGCCTGGCCAAGGCCTTTGGCGGAGGCGTCGTGCCCGCGGGCGCGGTCGTCGGACGGCGTGAAGTTTTTTCAAGGCTCTTCGATAACCCGTTTCTCCACACGTCGACCTTCGGCGGAAACCCGCTTGCCTGCGCCGCGGCGCTGGCCACCATCAACGTGTTGATCGAGGAGCAGCTGCCCCAACGTGCGGGGCGACTGGGAGCGCGCTTGCTCGCCGGCATTCGAACTGCCGTTAGCGGACACGAAGAGCTCGTCGCCGACGTGCGCGGCAAGGGGCTTTTGATCGCGCTCGAATTCCACAGTCACGCAACCGGCTTCGAGCTTGCAAAGCGTATGCTCGACCGTGGCGTACTCGTCTCCGGCACCTTGGTCAACGCACGCGTGATCCGCGTCGAACCGCCGCTGACGATCGCAGAGGATGAGGCCGACTACGTGTGCCAAGCCCTTTCCGAGAGTCTCAAGTCAATGGCAGCCCCAGTGCAAACAGGAGCCTAACTTCATGCAAATCGCCACGCGCCCCGCAAACAACTCCGCCGAGATACTCGCGCATCTTCCGCGCATCGGCGGCGTCATTCCAATGTACGTCGACGGCGAGTGGCGCCGGGCTGCCGGCGGCTCAACGCGCGAATTGTACGACCCGGCAAACGGGCAGCCGATTGCGAGTATCGCCGAGGCGACCGAGGCCGACGCCGAAGCCGCAATCGCGGCGGCGCGCAAAGCCTTTGACGAGGGTCCGTGGGCCGCGATGCACGCGGCGGATCGCGCGGCTCTGCTTTTTCGCGTGGCCGACGCAATCGACGCCCGTCGCGACGAGTTCTCGCGCATCGACACCCTCAACAACGGTAAACCCCTGCGGGAAACGCAGTACGATGCCGCCGACGCGGCCAACTGCTTTCGCTACTACGCCGGCCTCGCGACGAAGCCTCACGGACAAACCTTCGACGTGCCGGCCCCATCGCAGACGTTTACCGTTCGCGAGCCGATTGGCGTCTGCGGGCAGATCGTACCGTGGAACTACCCGCTGCTCATGGCGACGTGGAAGCTTGCGCCGGCCTTGGCTGCAGGCAACGTGTGCATCCTCAAGCCGTCGGAGCTGACGCCGCTCTCGACGATTGCCTTGGCGGCGATCTTTGAGGATCTCGAGTTCCCTCCCGGCGTGGTCAACGTCGTGCCGGGCCCCGGCGCCACCGTCGGCCATGCGCTCGCGGCAAGCATGCTCGTCGACAAAATCGCCTTTACCGGCGGCACGAAGACCGGCCGGAGCATCATGCAAGCCGCCACTTCGAACCTCAAGAAGATTTCGCTCGAGCTCGGCGGCAAGTCGCCCAACGTCGTCTTCGCCGANNGGGCAAGTCTGCTCGGCCGGTTCGCGATTGGTAGTCGAGCGATCCCTACACGATCGTTTCGTCGAGCGACTCGTCGAACGCGCACAAAACATTCGCGTCGGCGACGGGTTCGATCCCGAAACGGAGATGGGACCGATCATCTCGCCGCTGCATCGCGAACGAGTTGAGACGTACATCGCAACCGGTATCGAAGAGGGAGCGAAGCTCCTCTGCGGCGGAGAGCGTCTCGGTGGTCCGCTTGCCGCCGGTAACTTCATCGCGCCGACCATCTTCGGCGGGTCGACCCCGAACATGCGCATCGTGAAGGAAGAAATCTTCGGGCCGGTGCTCGTGATACAAACTTTCGAAGACGAAGCGGAAGCCATCGCCATCGCCAACGACACGGTCTACGGTTTGGCGGGAGCAGTTTTCACCGGGGATATCGCCAAGGCACATCGCGTGATTCGCAAGCTCCGCGCCGGAATAACGTGGATCAACACCTATCATCCGACCTACAACGAGGCACCTTGGGGTGGCTACAAACAATCAGGGATCGGACGGGAACTCGGAACCTACGGCTACGACGCTTATACGGAAGTCAAACAGATCAACGTGAACCTCGACGTGGCGCCGTCCGGCTGGTTCGCAGACCGCCAAGTCTAAAGGCGTTGTCGTTGGAGATTACTTGTCCGACGGTACGTAAGCGGCACCCAAGACGCCGGGGAAAAGGTTGACGTTCGTGACCGCCGACCAGCGATTCTTGGCAACCTTGCCGACGTCGAGCCAGCCAAAGGCGTCCCCCAGTACCGCTTGCTTGTCGCCGCGGTCGAAGCCGCCGGCGATCGGATAGCCGCCGCCGTAGTAATTCGTCGGCGTCGGACCCAGAACGTTGAACGGCGATTCGTGGGACACCCACGGAAGGGCGTACTGCAGCATCGTACGCGACTCTGAATCGACGAGATTGAGCACCTGACCCCTGTTGCTCACGTAGAGGGCGCCGACGCTCGAACTCGCGTACGGTGCTATGAGATGAGTAATCTTTGGTGAAGCAGTTGTCGGATTGCTGATCTCGTCGAGCATCGCGCCGCACTGGCTATCGATGCAGCCGTAGCCTTCGACGTAAAGATTCCCTGAAGGATCGACATCGATGTAGTCGCCGTTTGTCATGTCGGGCTCCGCTATGCCCGCCGCCGGTGAGCTGGGAGACGTCGCATTCCACCAGACCAAAGGATACGTCCAATCGGTGCAGCTAGGATCGCACGTTTCGGAGAAAGGGTTCGCCGCAAAGACGTGCCCGCTCGAGTCGGTTGCTACGTCGTTAGCGTTGGCATCGAAATAACAACCCTCACCACAGGTGAAGGAATCGGTGAATGTAGCCGATGGTTTTTTCGAACCGGGCGCGTACGCTTGGATCACCCCCGCATCCGATGGAGAGCTGCCGCACGCCAACCAGAGGTTTTCCGCGTGATCCACCTTGAGGTTGGCCGGTCCCACGCAACCGTTGCTCTGCACGTCGATGGCGGTGACGGTTTTATTGCCCTTCGCGTTCTCCCCGAATATGTACGTGTATGCTGAGGCAACGATCGCCCACAAACCCACGACTGCGTGGCTGTCAAAGATCACGTGCGGTTGAGGACGAGCGTCCATCCTTTCGAAAATTTGGCGCTCCAGGGCAGGTGGGACTTTTCCCGTCATTTCGAGTTGGCGCAGTTTTAAGAAGCCGATCGGCCCTTGCCGAAAATTTGGAATGCCGGCTCGATCTACCGTCGGCATTTGGCTGGCTGCCGAACTCCCGATCGGGGAACCTTGAAGCGGCGTCGCACATCCCGAAAGCAGCCCGGAAGCAATCACCAGCGCGGCACTGGCTCTACGAGAGAAGCGCACGGCAGCTGGCTTTCGCTTTGTGCCCCGGCGGTCCCCCGGTCTACAGCATCAGCCGGCCAGTCTCAGTAAGCTCGCGATGACGAGGTGATCCTCGTGCGGAGCGATCGCGCGTAGGTCGAGGAGCAGACGGCCGCCCTCGATACGCGTGACGATAGCCGGTTCTCCCGCCCGCAGCCTAGCCGCTAGTCGTTGCGGCCGCTCCGACGGGACCGCGATTGCGATTGAAGCGATGCTTGCCTGAGGGAGCGCGCCGCCGCCTATATACGCGACGCTCTCTCCGGCGGAAGCGCCGGGTAGCGCTTCTACATATGCCTTCGCTCGTTCGCTTAGCTCCTCGAGCGTTGCGGCGAGCTGTCGAAAGAGCGGCAAACGTTCGCGCGCGGCGCGATCGCGGTAGCACCGCAGCGTTGCGCCGAGGGCCGCAATCGTCAGCTTGCCAACTCGCAGCGCGCGCAAGAGGGGATTATTGCGAAGCCTGGCGATCAGGTTCGCGCGCCCGGCGACGATGCCGGCTTGCGGGCCGCCGAGCAGTTTGTCCCCCGAGAACGTCACGAGCGCTACGCCGTCGCCGATCGCCTCTTGCACCGTACGCTCGTGAGCCGCTCCGTACTCCGCAAGATCGCAGAGCGCGCCGCCGCCCAGATCTTCGATAACGGGGACTCCCGCACGCCGCCCAAGCACCGCCAAATCCCGCGCGCTCGGCTCGTGCGTGAAACCCTCGATGCGATAGTTTGATGCATGCATGCGGAGCAGCAGAGCCGTCCGCGGCGAGAGCGCCCGCTCGAAGTCTTCAATGTAAACGCGGTTGGTCGTTCCAACCTCCACCAGCTTGGCGCCGCTGCGTTCGAGCACTTCGGGCAGGCGAAATCCGCCGCCGATCTCCACGAGCTGATTGCGAGCCACGATAACCTCACGGCCCTTCGCAAACGTATCGAGCACCAGGAGGACGGCAGCGGCGCAGTTGTTGATGACGAGCGCGTCTTCTGCGCCGGTAATAGCGCGCAGCGCCGCCCCGATGACCGCGTAGCGCGAGCCGCGCTCGCCGGTTTCCAGATCGTATTCGAGATTTGAGTAACGGCCGCCGAGATCGGCAATTGCCGCGACCGCATCGGGACCCAATGGCGCGCGCCCGAGATTCGTATGAAGGAGGATGCCCGTGGCATTAATCACGGGCAACGGCGACGAGCCCCGGAGATCGTCGAGCCGTTTGCGGACCGCAGCGACGACCGCATCGTACGCCTGTCCGTCACCAGAAAGCCGCGCGCGGCCGATTACCTCTTCGGCCGCGCGTCTGATCCGTTCTCGTCCCAGCTCCGCCTCGTATCCCGCGATGCTTTCATCTTCCAAAATCCGATGCATCGCGGGGATTCGGGTTCCCGATTTGGCCAAATCAAAAACCCCTGCGCGTACGCGTAACTCTCGTCAGGCTACATGCTTGCCGAGCATCGAGGTAACCGTGCTTTCAGGAACGTAGCCGACGATGCGATCCACCGGCTGACCAGCCTTGAAGAGGATCAAGCACGGGATGCCCGAGACTTGGTACTGTCCGGCGATGGAGGGATGCTCGTCCGTATTCAGCTTGACGAACTTCGCTTTGCCGGCGTTTGCGGCTGCGACTTTTTCAACGATCGGCCCAAGCATGCGGCACGGGCCGCACCACGGTGCCCAAAAATCCACGAGAACCGGCTGGCTGCTGTGCAGCACTTCGGTCTCAAAGTTGGTTTGCGTAACCTCTGGTAATGCGCTCATGTCTTTCTTAACACTCCTAGAGCTCGGGCTGTTGCGGCTCGCCGGTGATCTCGGTAATCTGCGCGGCCTGTTTTCCAAGGTTGGTGATGGCGATGACCTCTTCACCCCCGCCGAGCCGTTGCAGGCGCACGCCCTTCGCATCGCGTCCCGTCTTGCGGATATCGCGAACCTTAAGGCGAATAACCTGGTTGCCGGACGTGATCATCAGAACCTGGTCGTCGGGCGCGACGAGAATCTGGTCGACGACCTGTCCGATGTCGTCGCGCTGGCGCGCGAACGCCTTCACGCCCTTGCCGCCGCGCGACGTGTGGCGATACTCTTCGATGGGCGTCCGTTTCCCAAAGGCGAGCGACGTCACGAGCAAGACTTCCCTGCGCTCGTCTTCCACGACATCCATCGCGACGATCGTGTCGCCCTCGTCGATGGTCATCGCCTTGACTCCTCGCGCCGGCCGTCCCATCGGCCGCACGTTCTTCTCGTTGAAGTGCACGGCCATGCCTCGCGACGACGCCAGGATGATATCGCGGGAGCCGTTGGAAAGGTCGACCGCCAAGAGCTCGTCGTTCGCATCGAGATTGATTGCCAAGAGACCGTTGCGCCGGACGTTCGCGAACTCTTCGAGCTTCGACTTTTTGATGACGCCGTGCTTGGTGACCATGACGAGATACTGCTCGCCCTCGAACCGGTCGATCGGAAATGCCGCGGTCACCTCTTCGCCGGGCGGAAGCGTCAACAGATTGACGAGCGCGGTACCGCGAGCTTGGCGTGTCGTGTCGGGGATCTCGTAACCCCGTAAGCGATAGACGCGGCCTTTATTGGTAAAGAAGAGGACGTGGTCGTGCGTCTTGGTGATGAAAAAGTTGCGCACGACGTCCTCGCGCTTGAGATTCGAGATACCGGTCACGCCACGTCCGCCGCGGCTCTGCGTTCTAAAGGTATCCAAGGTTACG
Organism: Vulcanimicrobiota bacterium; assembly: GCA_003133185.1. Lineage (GTDB taxonomy): Bacteria > Vulcanimicrobiota > Vulcanimicrobiia > Vulcanimicrobiales > Vulcanimicrobiaceae > Cybelea > Cybelea tyrphae. The sequence continues at coordinate 19,198 of PKWF01000057.1, forward strand.
CGCTTGATGTAACCGCCGACCGTATACGTGACGACGACGTCGATGTTCGGAGTGATCTGCTCGATCGACATTTCGTCTTCGGCCGGCTCGATGCTGGTGCGCCGCTCGTCCCCAAAGCGTTTCTTTACGTCGAGCGTCTCGCTCTTGACGATCTGCGCGACGCGGCGCGGGCTAGCCAGGATGTCTTCCAGCTCCGCAATCGCCTTGATCAGCTCGGCGTATTCTTGCTCGATCTTCTGCCGCTCGAGACCAACGAGCGTCCGCAGTCGCATATCGACGATCGCTTGCGCCTGAAGCTCGTCCAGCTCGAAGCGTGCCGATAACCGCTGCTTGGCCTCGTCGGTCGTTTGGCTTCCGCGGACGATCTCGATGACCTCATCGATATTGTCGAGCGCGATGCGGTAGCCTTCGAGAAGGTGGGCGCGCTCTTGGGCTTTGCGAAGGTCGTAGGTCGTCCGCTTGACGATCACGTCCTTGCGGTGGGCGATGAAGTGTTCGAGGAACTGCTTGAGGCTGAGCACCTGCGGCTCGATCGCCACCGATCCGTCGGCACGAGGCGCACCCACGGGGACGAGGGCCAGCATGTTGAAGCCGAAGCTCGCCTGTAGCGGCGTGTGTTTGAAGAGCTGATTGAGCACGATCTTTGGAGTCGCGTTCTTCGATAACTCGATGACGACGCGCATGCCCTTGCGATTCGACTCGTCGTCCATCCGCGAGATGCCCACGATCCGCTTCTCCGAATAAGCCTCGGAGACGGCTTCCAGGATGCGGCTCTTATAGACTTGATAAGGAATTTCGGTGATGACGATCTTGTGTTTCCCGCGCTCCTCGACGATCTCGGCTTTGCCGCGAATCGCAATCGACCCGCGACCGGTCTTGTATGCTTCGCGGATCGCCTCGTGGCCCAGGATCGTTCCTCCGGTTGGGAAATCGGGCCCTTTGACGATGTCGCAGAGAGCGTCGTCGCTCGTTTGAGGATCGTCGATCAACGCGGCAATCGCGTCGGAAATTTCGTTGAGGTTGTGCGGCGGAATATTAGTCGCCATACCGACCGCGATTCCGCTGGAGCCGTTGATCAAGAGCTGCGGCAAACGTCCCGGCAAAACGCTCGGCTCGACGCCCTGATTGTCGAAGTTGGCAACGAACGGGACCGTCTCTTTGTCGATGTCGGCGAGCACGTCGAGCGCCGTCCGAGCCAACCGCGCCTCGGTATAGCGGTAGGCCGCCGGCGGATCGGGGTCGATCGACCCGAAGTTTCCGTGGCCGTCGACCAGCGGATACCGCAACGTAAAATCTTGCGCCATGCGCACCAGGGCATCGTAAACGGAGCTGTCCCCGTGAGGATGATAGCTCTTGAGCACGTCGCCGATGACGCCGGCACACTTGCGATGCTGCTTGCTGGGGTCGAGCCCCATCTCGCGCATCGCGTAGAGAATCCGGCGCTGCACCGGCTTGAGGCCGTCGCGAACGTCGGGGAGGGCTCGTGAGGCAATGACCGACATCGCATACGAGAGATAGCTCTCTCGCATCTCATCTTCGACATTGACCTGCGTTACGGTATCGTTGTTCAATACTTACCTGTATTCATGAATAATGCCCTTCGACTCGGCTCCGGGCCCGACTTCACTCTAACTCTTCACTCCGAAGAGGCGACTTACGCATTTGCCGCGGAGTTTGCGCGACGCCTGCAGCCCGGCGACGTCGTCGCGCTTTCGGGCCCGCTCGGTTCCGGCAAGACCACGCTGGTGCGAGCGATCGTGCAGACACTACATGGTTCCGATCAAACCTTCAGCCCAACCTTCACGTTTTGGCACCGCTACGACGGTGATCCACCTATCGACCACATCGATCTCTTTCGGATCGACGATCCGCGCGAAGTCGTCGAGCTGGGCCTTGAAGAAGCGCTCCACGGCCACTCGGTCGTGCTCGTCGAATGGTGGCGCAACGCGCCCGATATTCTCCCGCCGCGCCGCTACGAGATAGAAATGGAAGGCGCCGGCGACAATCCTCGCATCGTTTCCCTTCGCGAGCCGTATTGAACGTTCTTGCCCTGGACGGGGCGCTGGGCGGCTTCTCCGCCGCGGTCGCCAGCGAAAATCGAGTGGCCTCCAGCGCGCGGGAGAGCGGGAACGTCGCACTCGAGCATGGTCTCGTCCTATTGCAGAAGGTCCTGGCCGAAGCCGGGATGCCGCCCGCAAGACTCGATCGTCTGGCCATCGGCATCGGGCCCGGCGGCTTTACGGGGTTGCGCATCGCGATCGCTTATGCCAAAGCGCTCGCTGCCACTTGGAAACTCCCGCTCGTCCCGATCTCGTCGTTCGATCTGCTCGAGTTCGGAAGCTGTTTCGAACGCTCTCTTTCCGTCGTCGTCGGCCGGCCGGGCGTCATCTCGGCACGGTATCGACGCGGGGACGAAATTAAGCGTGCCTCGGGAAGAATCGTCGAGGTACTCAACGAGCTGTTGCCGCCGTCAGAGATGGGAGCCGAATCGCTCGAGGTCGTGGGCGCGTCGAAGGACGTGCTGGACGCACTCGCCGAACGCGGTAGTTCGGTGCGNNGAGCTTCCCGCCGCCAAGGCTCCGAATCCCTAGGATGCCGCTCGCGTGAAGATGGAGCTTCATCGGCCTGCGCACCGGCCCGATCGCTTCTCGATCGCACCGATGACGACGCCCGACGTCGCGGCGGTTACGCGCATCGAGCGCGCTTGCTTTTCCACGGTCTGGCCGAATGACGCCTTTTACAACGAGCTAAGCACGAATAAGTTGGCGCATTATTTCGTCGGACGTTTCGAGGAACGCATCGTCGCCTACGGCGGCATCTGGGTGGTCTTAGAGGACTCGCACGTAACGACGCTCGCGGTCGATCCTGATTACCGCGGCCGGCGATTTGGCGAAGTGCTGCTCCTGCGGCTGATCGACAAAGCGATCGATCGCGGCGCCGGATGGATGACGCTCGAGGTTCGCGAGAGCAACACGGTCGCGCAACGGCTCTACCGCAAGTATGGCTTTACGACCGTGACGATGCGCGCCGGATATTACAGCGACGACAATGAGAGCGCGCTGATCATGTGGGCCGGCAGCCTCAAGAGCGAGCTCTTCCGCAACAGGTTAGGCGCCCTGCGCGCGAGCTTAGGGGATTGATGCCCTCGTTTGCACAACTGGTACGGCGCGTTGAAGAAGAGTTGGGACAACGGGACCGGTACGCGCACAGTGTGCGCGTCGCCCGCTGTGCCGACCTCCTCGCGCAACGGCACGGCGCCGATCCGCGAAAGGCACGGCTGGCGGGGCTGCTTCACGATCTCGCCCGGCTCTATTCGCCTGAGCGGCTCGTTGCCGAATGCGAAGCCCGCGGTCTTCCGATCGACATCGCCGAGCGCCGGCATCCGATGCTCCTGCACGCGAAGCTCGGCGCCGCGATTGCAAGCGAGCGATTTGCGGTGCGCGATCCGCAGGTGCTGTCGGCAATCGAGAAGCACACGACCGCCGCGCGCGAGATGTCGCCGCTGGACTGCATCGTCTATCTTGCCGATTCGCTCGAACCCAACCGCTCTTTTCCCGAGCGCGCCGATCTTTGGAGCCTCGCGCTCGGCGACCTCGTCGGGGCGATGCGGGCAGTGCTCCTTTTGACGATGCGCCACAATGCACGCAAAGGCGTTGCGACCGTTCCGGCGACGCTGGCGGCGGCTGCGAGCTTCGGACTGACGGTCGCGGACGGAGTTCCGCCGGAGGTGCGCGCATCGGCGAGTTGATCGACGTCGTTCGCGAGAGCGCGCTCGACAAGAAGGGAGAGGGTTTCACGGCACTCGACGTAAGCGGCCGAACCATTTTGGCCGACACCTTTGCGATCGTAACCGGACGATCGAGAATACAAACGCGCGCCATCGCCGATGCCGTGACGGAAGCGGCGCGCCTGCGCGGCTACGGCGTTTCACGCATTGAAGGCTACGGCGACGGATCGTGGATCCTTATCGATCTCGGTAACGTGATCGTCCACGTGTTCACGCCCGAGCAGCGAGAGTTTTACAACCTGGAGCGCCTCTGGTCCCTTCCCAATGCGGCGAGCAGCGCGTCGTGAAACGGGGACGGCCGACCCATCTTACCAAAGCGGCTCGCGCCCGGCGCGAGTTCTTCAAGCGTCTAGGCGTCTGGGTTTTTATCGTCTTCTTCGCGCTTAGCGTCGCCGGAGGCCTGATCGTTGTCTCGTCCTCGCTGCGCGCTCGCTGACGCAGCGCGAGAAAACCACAGCCAACCGATAACCATAAATCCGACAAAGTAGTAACCGAACCAGCGCTGCGGCGGCGCCGGAACGGAATAGATGAGCGAGATCGCGGGTACGCCGAGCAGCACCACCGCCAGCGCGGAAATCGCGACGTCGATCCAGCGCATCGCGCCGATACGTTTGACGTACAGACACGCGGCAATCGAAATCGCGGCATAGATGACTATGAATCCGAACGAGCTCAGCGTTCCACAGTTATTGAAAACGTCGATGGGCAGGACGCCGGCTGCCAGCGACGCCGCCGCAATGGAAACAACGAGGACGGTAATCAGCGTCACGGCGACGTGAGGCGTATTGTGCCGGGGGTCGATCGCGGCCAATGCCCGCGGGAACAGCCCGGCCTTCGCGACGGCATAGGCGATCCGGCCGGCGGTCGTGATGCATGCCAAACAGACCGAGAACGCGCTAAAAAGGGCGCCGATCGCAATCGGAACGCGCAAGTAGCCGATATGATAGAGACCGACTAGGGTTCCGAGCGGAAACGTTTGCTGGTCCAGCGGCTTTGCGGCGTGCTCTAATCCAACGATTTCGGCGTAAGTGGCGATGATGAAAAACGCGCTTGCAAAGACCACGCTCGCAATCACCGCACGCGGAATCGCGACCAGCGGCCGCTTGGCTTCGGCACCGAATGCCGTCGCGCTTTCGAAGCCGACCAGACTGAAGACGGCGGTCATCACTGCGAGACCCCAGTTGGGGACGCCGCCTTTGATCGTCAGCTGGTTCGGGTCGAGTGCGGGCCCGTGACGCAGCAGAACGATTCCAACTAGGAGCAGGATGATCATTACCGAGATCGCTTCGAGCACGAGCATGACGATTGCCGAAACCTGCACGCCGCGGTAGGCGGCCAGCCAACAAACCGCACCGAGAATGATGGCGATCCCCACGTATATCGCCGGCGTGGACGCCGTGAGAATGCCGGCATCGTGCAGCAGCAAGCCGACAAAGAGCGACATCGCACCGACGACGGCCGCCGCCACGAAGACGTACGCCCAGAGCAGGCTCCATCCGGCAAGCGCACCTAAGGTGGGGCCAAGATTTTCGGCCGCATACTCGTACATCGAACCCGCGCCGGTGAAACGGCGAGCGAATTGATTTAGGTTAAGGGCGACCACAACGAGCATGCCCGCGCCGAAAAGATAGGCCAGCCACGTTCCGTTGCCGGCATTGGCGAACATGTACGGCGCGATTAAGATCGGCGTCATGCTCGGCCCGATCAAGGCAATCGAGGTTGCGAGCACCTCGACAAAAGTTAGCGATCCCGTCCGTAAGGAGCTCGGGGCGCTAACCATCTCATCCATAGAGTGCGATGCTCGGCGACGGGGTCGCGAGTTCCCCCACCGCTACGAAACTTCGTCGCTCGAGCGCGGGTAGGACCGGTCATGAAATTTCCCTCGGGGCGCCTCGGCATCGTTGTAGCCGCGACCGCGACAAGCTTACTAACGGCCGTGCTGCCGGCTGCCGCGAACGACTTCGTGCAAGACCAAGCCGGCATGTTCTCCGCGGGAACGGTCGCGCAGCTCAACGAGCAAATCGGAAACTTTAACACTACAAGCGGTAAGGCGATCGTCGTTATCACCACCCCGTCGCTGCGCGGCGCGACCCTGCAAAGTGCGACGCAGAGTGCGTTTTTACAACAGACAATCAACGGCGTTTTGATCTTCGTCGCGCGCGACGATCGTCGCGACATCATCCTGCCCGATCGCTCCGGAGCTCAGGCCGGCTGGTTTGCTCCAAGCGTTGTGCGCGAGATTCGCTTGGCAATCGCCCCGAACCAGGGACCACTTCCAGCGTCGCAAGGAGGGCACGTTCCAATGTTCTGGTGGGTCATCATCGCCGTAGCCGGCTTTTTGATCTTGCGATCCATCATGCGCGCTTCCGCCGCCTCGCGGTATTACGGGGGCCCGGCGGCGCCGCCCGGGGCCGCGCCGCCGGGAGAGGCACCTGGTGCTGGGTACGGTGCCGGGCCTGGGTATGGCTATGGCGGTTTCGGCGGCGGCGGCAGTTTCTGGAGTGGTCTGCTCGGGGGCTTGGGCGGCGCGTGGCTCGGGAACGAGCTTTTCCGAGGGGGAGGCGGTGCGATCGCGCCGACGGAGGCGGGTCAGGTCGAGCCCGATGCCGGCGACTCCGGCGGCGCCGGCGATTTGGGTGGGGGAGGTGGCGACAGCGGTGGCGGATGGTAGGCGTCTATGGTGCGCTTGCTGTCATTGGTTCTTGCCGCGGCTTTCATCAATCCATCGTATTTTGGTAGTCTGCACTGGCGCTTAATCGGGCCGTTTCGTGGCGGCCGCGCCCTTGCGGTAACCGGCGTTCCCGGCGAACCGAATCACTTTTACTTTGGGGCGGTTGACGGCGGCGTTTGGGAAAGCGACGACGCCGGGCGAACCTGGAAGCCGATTTTCGACGGCCAAGATATCGGCTCGATCGGCGCGATTGCGGTAGCGCCGAGCAATGGGCGAATCATCTACGTCGGCTCTGGTGAAGCCGACATGCGCTCGGACATCGCGTACGGCGACGGAATGTACAAGTCGACCGACGGCGGCAGAAGCTGGACGCATCTCGGTCTCACCGACACCAAGCAAATCGGCGCGATCGTCGTCGATCCGCGCGATCCCGACGTCGCTTACATCGCCGCACTCGGCCATCCATACGGCCCAAATGCGGAGCGGGGCGTCTTTAAGACGATCGACGGCGGCCGAAGCTGGAACAAGGTCCTCTACGAAAACGCCGACACCGGCGCAACCGCGCTCGCGATGGAGCCTGGCGATCCCAACGTCGTGTACGCAGCTCTGTGGCAAACCCGCCGCCCGCCGTGGAACGTCTATCCGCCTTCGAACGGCCCCGGCAGCGGCCTTTATAAAACAATCGACGGCGGACGCAACTGGACGAAATTAACGCGAGGCCTTCCGGCAAACGTGGGGCGCATCGGATTGTCCATCTCGGCGGCTGCGCCGCGCCGCGTCTATGCAAACGTCGACAGCACTGCCGGTCTGGGTGGAATCTATCGCTCCGACGACGCCGGCGAAACCTGGACGCACGAGGATAGCGAACAGCGGATCTGGCAGCGGGGCTGGTATTTTAGCGGCATCACGGCCGACCCGCGCGATGCCGACGTCGTCTACGTGATGGATACGGCAACCTATCGGTCGAGCGACGGAGGCAAGAGTTTCGACGCAATTCTNNTCGTGGTACAACCAGCCGACGGCGCAGTTTTATCACGTCGCTACGGACAACGCGTTTCCTTATTCCGCCTACGGCGCGCAGCAAGACTCCGGCGCCGACATGCAAGCAGCGTGGAGCAAATACGGGACGCTCTCGCAGCAAGATTTTCGGCCGCTCGACGTCGGCGGTGAGAACGGTTATCTCGCGCCCGATCCCAAGCATCCGGGGTTGGTCTACGGCAGCGCCGGAGGCGCCGGCGGCCCGGGAGCGACGAAAGAAGTCTCCGCGACGGGCTGGGAGCTGAACGTCGATCCGGTTATCGCCTATCCGTCGACGCTTTGGCGCAATACGTGGACGGCGCCGCTGTCGTTCTCGCCCGCCGATCCCAAATCGCTCTACATGGGGCACCAGAACGTCTTTCGCTCGCGCAACGGCGGCGACAGCTGGCAGATCGTCAGCCCCGACCTCTCGCGCCCGAACGAAGGCACG
>PKWF01000057.1:27194-34643 GCA_003133185.1 Vulcanimicrobiota bacterium
GCAGCTGACGTCGTGGAGCAAGCTGGGCATCATTGAGGCCTCGCACTTCAATGTCTCAACGGCGTATGCGGCCGTCGACCGGCACCGCCTCGACGATTACGCGCCGTACATCTATCGCACGGACGACGGCGGCGCGACCTGGACGCCGATCGCTAACGGCATTCCGAACGGCTCGTTCGTCAACGCCGTTCGCGAGGATCCGAAGCGGCGCGGACTGCTCTACGCCGGTACCGAGCGCGGCGTCTACATCTCGTTCGACGACGGCGCGAACTGGCAGCCGCTGCAGCTTAATCTTCCGGTCACCTCCATTCGCGACATCGCCGTACACGGCGACGATCTCGTGCTCGCGACGCACGGGCGTTCGTTCTGGGTGATGGACGACGTTGCGTCGCTGCGGCAGATGGCCGCCGCGCGCTCCGCCGGCGGCGATTATCTCTTCGTGCCCGCAGCCGCGTATCGCGTCCGCGAAGGTAATCAAGAGGGAACGCCGCTGCCTCTCGATGAGCCGCAGGTCGACAACCCGCCCACCGGTCTTTACATCGACTACTATCTCGCGCGCGAGGCGAGCACGCCGGTCGCGATCGAGATTCTCAACGCGGACGGGCGCGTCGTACGCCGCTGGTCGAGCGCCGCGCCGGCGAAAGCGGCCGATCCCAAATCGGTCGACTACACGACGCACTGGATCGAGCAGCACCCCGTGCCCGAGACGTCGGCCGGCGCGCACCGCTTCGTCTGGGATTTCCATCAAACCGATTCAAAAGGGCCGTTGCTACCGCCGGGAAGCTACACCGTGCGCTTGAGCGTCGACGGAAAGACATACGACCGCGCCGCGCGCGTGCTGCGCGATCCGCGCATCGCTGCGACCGACGCGGACCTCGTCGCGCAGTACGAGCTGGCGGAACGCATCATCGCGCTCCGAGCCGAAATAGCCGCCTCCCGGGCGAAGGCGCAGACGCTCGGCGAGAGCTCGCGCCTCTCCGTCGCTCAAAAGCAGGCACTGCGCCGTGAAGTCACCGGCGCAGAGCCGACCGACAACCCCGACGATTCGATGGGCGCCTACTCGCACGATTTCACGAGCTTCTTGTTCCTCGAAAACCATCTCGACTATCTCGAGAGCGCCGTTGAAAGCGCCGACGCCGCGCCGACGCCCGATATGCGCCTCGGCTGCGCGAAGCTCGCGCTCATCTATCGCGACACGCTTGCGCGCTTTCACGCAATCGAGCAGGGCCGGTAGAGTTCTCTAGCGCCCGGCCTGCAGCGTTTGGACGTACCAGCGCTCGAGATCGTCGTGAAACTGCGCCAGCGCCGGCGTGTGAAGATAGACCATGTGGCCGGACTCATAGAATCCGTAACTGATGTGATCTTGCAGCTGCGGTGAGAGGGCCAGGTGATTGAGCGTGTAGACCGTCGCCCAGAACGGTGTCGCAAAATCGTAGTAACCATTGCCCGAGAAGACGCGCAGGTTTGGATTATAGGTCATCGCACTGGCCAGATCTTGGGCGGTATTGGTCGGCAGCGCGCCGTTGTGTTTCCAATCCCATTGGCGGAAGACGTTGATCTCCGGAAGATAGATCAGGCTCGTTCGATAGCCTAACGCCTGGCGCAGATAGGCGTTACCGGTCGCGACGAAAGCCGCGTCGATGGCGGAATCGGTCGGGTCGAAGTCTGAGCGCTCCTGTAAACGATCGAGCATATACGAGGTGTAGCGCGCGTCGTAGCGACCCAGCATCACGCCGCTGTCGCGGAAGAGCTCGGTCGAGTAACGCGAGTACGGAATGCGCAGGTTCGAGTCGCGAATGTAGCGCGTCGACAGCCCGGTGTACTCGTGCAGCTTCGAAACGACGTCGTCGTAGGTGGCCGGCGAAAGGCTCGCCCCTTGCGCCAGCGCGTTGAGATACTCGTTCATGGCAAAGGCTTCGACGCGCGGCAAGAGGTCGGCCAGCGTCGTTTGCGGACCCGGCAAGGCGTGATGGTACCAGGCGGCTGCAGCCTCCGTCGGNNGAGAGCAGCACGACGCCGTTGATGCCGATGCCTTGGCGCTGCTGCAGGTAGTTGACGAGCATCGCCGAGCGCGGCGTCCCGTAGGATTCCCCGAAGAGAAACTTCGGTGAGTTCCAGCGCCCAAACGTCGAAATGTAGCGGTTGATGAACTGCGCGAAGGCCGCCACGTCGGGATCGACGCCATAAAAGTCCTTCGGCGTGCCTGCGCCTACGATTCGGCCGAAGCCGGTTCCGGGCGCATCGATGAATACCATATCCGTGCGATCGAGCAACGAGTACTGGTTCTCGGTCAAGTTGAATGGCGCGCCGGGTGTCGGAACTCCGTCGCCGACCTGCACCCGCATCGGGGCGAACGAGCCCATGCGCAGCCAAATCGTCGAACTTCCCGGACCGCCGTTATAGAAAAACGTTACCGGTCTGGTGCGCGGATCCGCGCCGTCGAGCGTGAAGGCCGTGTAGAAGATCTGCGCCGTTGGCTGATCCTTCTCGTTTTGCAGCGTAATCGTTCCGGCGCGCGCGGTATAGGCGTAGCTCTTTCCGACGAGTGCGATGACGTGCTGCGTGACCGCATCGGGGGTTCCGCCGCCGGGCGCGGCGGCGGCGGTAGCCGCCATCGCGACGGCTGCCAGCGTCGTTGCGATGCTAAACATTTCGGAGCGCCTCCGCGTACCAGCGTTCTAGGTCGTCGTGGAAGCGCCTAAGCGCCTCGGGATGTAGATAGACCATATGCCCCGAGTCGTAAAAGCCGTAGGTGATATTTCGCTGGATTGCCGGCGCGAGATAGAGATGGTCGAGTGCATAGACCGTTGCGAAGAAAGGCGTTGCGAAATCGAAATATCCGTTTGCGGAAAAAACCTTCAAGCTGGGATTGTACGTCATCGTCTGCGCCAGATCGGGCGTTACGTTGAGGATCTGAGCGTTGAGGCCGTGTTTGAAGTCCCAACTCTGGCCGTCTGCATAAATTAAACCGTAGATGTTCGCACGGTAGAGGAGCGGCGTGTTGTAGCGCAGGACCTGCCGCAGATAGTAGTTCGACATCGACGTGAAAACTGAATCGATCGCCGCGTCGGTGGCATCCCAGTCGGGCGATACCTCCGGCCTGTCCAGCACGTAGGTTTCGAAGCGCGAATCGATGCGCCCAACGGTGCGCCCGGACTCGCGCAGGAGCTCGTTCTCGAAACGATCGTAGGGAATCCGAAGGTCCGAGCTGCGAATGTATCGTTCCGAGAGGCCGGTGTACCGATGCAGCTTGGCAACGACGTCGTTGTAACGAGCCGGCGTGGCCCGCGCGCCTTGACCGAGCACGTCGAGATATTCCGTAAGTGCGAAGTTCTCCACCTCTGAGAGCAGCGCGGTCAGCGACGGTGCGTCGGGCACCGCGTGATGGTACCAAGCCGTCGCGGCCTCAGTCGGCAGGTAAAGGATAAACCCCCAATCGCCGCCGCCGATCGGCGCGCCGTCGTTATAGTCGATGTTCGAGTTCAAGAACGACGAAAGCAGCACGACGCCGTTGAGGCCGATGCCCGCGTCTTGCAGATACTTCGCGAGCACGGACGAGCGCGTCGTTCCGTACGACTCGCCGAAAAGAAAGCGCGGCGAGTTCCAACGATTGAATCGCGTGATGTAACGCTGGATGAACTGACCGAAGGCGGCGACGTCTTCGTCGACGCCCCAGAGATCGCTGGGCTTTCCGGCGCCGATGATCCGCCCAAATCCGCTTCCAGGCATGTCGATGAAGACCATGTCGGTCTTATCCAGCAGCGAGTAGCGATTATCGACGATCCGGTATGGCGGAGGTCCCGTTGGTTGTCCGTCTCCGGTCTGCACGCGAACCGGTCCGAAGGAGCCCATTCGCAACCACATCGTCGAGCTGCCCGGGCCGCCGTTGTAGATAAACGTCACGGCGCGCTTCGACGGGTCGGCACCGTCGAGCGTATAGGCGGTATAAAAGACGCGAGCGATCGGCTGGTCGTCGCCGTTGCGCAAGGTAATGGTTCCGGCGCGCGCGGTATACGCCAAAGTCCGACCGCCGAGCGCAAGACGGTGGTGGGTAATCGCGTCGGGCGTCATTACGGGAATCTGCGGCTTCGCGGCAGCTGCCGGCAACGCGATCGCGAGCGCCGCAAGGGTGATCGGGAACACGCGTAATTTGAAGTGCAATCGGGACCTCCAGTGCACGCCGATTATGCTCGGTACGGTTCCGGGCTCCTGCCTGTTTGGTTTAGGCCAACCATGCCACCGTATGCTTGCTCAATCTCGGTCGCATAGCGTTTTTCGACAACGCGCCGCTTGATCTTCATCGAAGGAGAGAGCTCGCCGCCTTCGACGCTAAACTCTCGCGGCACGACGATGATATGTCGCACCTGTTCGTAGCCGGCCAGCGCGTGTGTTTGCTCGTGCACCTNNTGCGGCAACTCGAGGCGCACGAGCGTCCAGTTCGGACAGATCAATGCCAGCGGATACGGCCGGCCGTTGCCCAATACCAGTGCCTGCGCGATAAAGATCGAACGCTTGATGCTGGCCTCGACCCGAGCCGGCGAAATCCATTTGCCCGTGTCGGTCTTGAATATCTCGTTCTTGCGATCGGTGATGCGCAAGAAGCCCGCCTCGTCGATTTCTCCTACGTCGCCGGTATGCAGCCACTCCTCGCGAAGCGCGACCGCCGTCGACTNNGCGCGATCGCAACTTGGACGCCCGTTATCGGCCGTCCCACCGCACCGTACTCGTTCGCGGAAAGCCGGCTCACCGACGTAACAGGCGAAGTCTCCGTGAGGCCGTAGCCTTGCATGATCGGAATGCCCATCGCCAGGAACGTCATCGCGGTATCGATATGAAGCGGAGCGCTTCCGCTGGTGAGAAACTTCACGCGATCCAGGCCGAGCGCGATTGGAATTTTGCGAAGCACGACGGCCTTGGCGACGGCGTATTGCAGTGTCGTCCACGGCGTCGGCGCCGACTTTGACAGGACCGTCGCGCGCATGTACTCGCGACCGACTTCAAGCGCCCAAGGAACGAGCCGTCCCTTGAGCCCGCCGGCTGCCAACGCCTGACCCTTCACGCCGCCAAGCACGCGATCGAAGATGCGGGGAACGGACGTCATCTCGACCGGGCGCACGTCTTTGAGATCTTTGAGCAGCTCGCCCGGATCGTGGCAGATGAAGTAACGCACCTTCGCCAGCAGATAGATGTAGATCAGCGTGTGCTCGTAGATGTGCGAATACGGCAGCACCGAGAGCACGTCGCGTCCGCCTTCGATACCTTCGAAGCCGCAATCGAGGGAGACTTGTGCGTCGAACGCGAGGTTGTCATGCGAGAGCATCACGCCCTTAGGGGTCCCGGTCGTTCCCGAGGTATAGATAAGGACCGCGAGGTCGTCGGGCTGCAGCGTCGACTCGTACGCCGCCGGCAGCTCCGGTTTCGCGAAGCGCAGCGCCGCGCCGCGCGCTTCAAACGCTTGGAGTCCGTCTTCGCCGCTCGAGTTTAGAACGACGACGCGCGGCAACGCCACGTTTGCCTCGCGCAGGCGTCCCAGCGTCTCCTGGCCATCGACGAAGATCAATCGAACGCCCGAATGTTCGATGATGTAGGCTGTATGGTCGAGCGCTTGCGTCGGATAGATCGGCACGACGACGCAGCCCGCGAAGAACGTCGCGAAATCGCAGACGACCCAGTCGACGCAATTATGCGCGATCAGCGCGACGCGATCGCCCGCTTCCAACCCGGCATCGCGAATCGCGCAGGCCACGCTCTCAACACGTTCGAGCAAACCCGCGCTCGACGTCGGCGTCCAGTCTGCCGCGACGCGCTCGACCAGCACCTCGTCTCGCCCTTCCGCAAGCGCCGCGCGGATGAGGCTGGGCAGCGTCNNAGCGCGCCGGCATCGGGTGGAAACTCTTTGTTCGGTATCGCGATGACGGCAATTCCCGCCGCGTGCGCCGAGCGGATACCGTTGCCGGAATCCTCGATCGCCGCCGTTAGCGCGGGCTTGGCGTGCAGCAGCTCGAGCGCGCGAAGGTAGACGTCGGGCGCCGGTTTTCCGCGTGCGACGGCGTCGGACGAAACGACGACCTCGAAGATGCGATTCCAACCCGTGGTTGCGAGCACGCTCTGCGCGACCGGCAGCGACGCCGAGGTTGCAAGGCCGAGCCGAAACGCCGGCTCGAGCCGCTCGAGCGCCGCATCCGCGCCCGGCAACACGGGCGGCGGCTGCAGCCGCGCCACGACCGCGGCGACCACCTGCTGCGCGATCGCCGCCGGCGGCAGCGCGACGCCAAGGTCGTCGTGGATATAGCGGGCCCACTCATCGGTCCGCATGCCGATCATCGCCGCCTGTGCGCCTTCGCGCCAAAGGCCGCCGTGCGTCTCGACGAACTCGCGCCGGACGTCACGCCAAATCCCTTCGCTTTCGATCAGCGTGCCGTCGAGGTCAAAAACGACGCAGGCCTTCAAGCCTTCTCGATCTCCTCCCACGCCTGGGCGCATTCTTGATCGGTGAGATCGACGACTTGCGGCGCAGTAAAAATTCGATCGTAAAGCCTCCAGCCTACTTTAAGGTTCGCGCAGATAGGAGCGAGCTCGCTCGAGGCGGCTCTGCGTCATTCCCGCGACGTCCAGTAACTCGTCAAGCGATGCGAAGCTGCCTTCACGCTTTCGCAACTCAACGATGCGCGAGGCAACTGCTCGCCCGATCCCCGGCACTGCGGCGAGTTCCACGGCGTCGGCCGCGTTCACGTCGACGCTGCCATCTGGCGGAGGCGTCGCACGGTGCCGGCGCGAGCGACTCTCGCGCGCCCGCGATCGCGGCGCTTCACCGGCCGCGGGTACATAGATCTCTTCACCGTCGGCGGCACGCTGGGCGAGGTTGACACCGGCTGCGTCGGCCGATGCTCGTAACCCGCCGGCCGAAGCGACCGCTTGAGCGTACCGGTCGCCAAGATGGAGATGATAGAGACCGGGCCGCACGACGGCGCCGGCCACGTAGACGACGACCTCGCCGGCCGGCGCAGCGCGATGGAAACGTCGATGGTGACGTGCGCCGGAGTCTACCGGATCGGGATTCGAGCTGGGCGTCGCGACCGAGATCGACTGCACGGCGCCCCTCGGAGCCGGATGCCGGAACGCGAAGACGGCAAGGGCAAGCATCGCGGCGACGACCAAAGCAATTCGTGCGATCATGGTTTCCCATCACGCCGGAGGCGCGCGTCGCAAAGGGTAGCGGAGGGCCGCTCCAGCATGTACCATGCTCTTCATGGCCGGGAGCTACGACTTTCGAACGATCGAACATAAATGGCAGTCGCGCTGGGAGCGCGACTCACTCTATCGCGCGCCCAACGAAAGCGAGAAGCCCAAGTACTACGCGCTCGTAATGCTGCCGTATCCCTCGGGCGATCTGCACGTCGGACACGCAAAGAACTATACGATCGGCGATGCCGTGGCACGCATGAGGCG
>PKWF01000057.1:34795-36932 GCA_003133185.1 Vulcanimicrobiota bacterium
CGCTGCTGGCGTTGCCACCATCTCGTCGAACGGCGCAACCTGTCGCAGTGGTTCTTGCGGATTACGGCCTATGCCGACCGCTTGTTGGAGGGCCTCGACAAGCTCACCGGCTGGCCCGAACGCACGCGGACGATGCAGCGCAACTGGATCGGCCGCAGTGAAGGCGCCACCTTCGCTTTTCACGTCGAAGGACTCGATGCCGAGATCGACGTCTTTACGACCCGGCTCGACACCCTCTACGGCGCAACCTTTCTAGCCATCGCCGCGGAGCATCCGGTCGTCAAATCGCTCGAGCAAATCGTCTCCTCCGAGCATACCGCGCAGGTTGCGGCGTTTGCCGAGAGCCTGCAATCGAAATCGGAGCTCGAGCGAACCAGCTTGATGGAGAAGCGCGGAGTCTTTAGCGGTGCCTACGCGATCCATCCGCTCTCTCGCGAGCGCATTCCGATCTGGGTCACGAGCTACGTCCTTGCGGAGTATGGGACCGGCGCCGTGATGGGCGTTCCGGCGCACGACGAGCGCGACTTCGAGTTCGCTAGAAAATACGCGCTGCCGGTCGTCACGGTCGTCGTTCCCTCGACCGCACAACCCGATGGCGCGTTGGAGCAACCCTACGTGGGAGACGGGCGTTTGATCGCCAGTGAAGAGTTTACCGGCATGTCGAGCGAGCGCGCTCGCGATGCTATCGCGCAGCGCCTGGCTACGCTTGGCCGCGGGAAGACGAGCGTCAACTACAAGCTGCGCGACTGGCTGATTTCACGCCAGCGTTATTGGGGAACCCCGATTCCAATCGTCTACTGCGGCGCGTGCGGCGAGCTGCCCATCCCCGACGACGAACTCCCCGTTCTGTTACCGCCGGGCGTGCCTCTGCGTGGCGAAGGTTCGCCCTTGGCCGCAGTGCCGGAGTTTGTCGAGACGACCTGCCCGAAATGTGGCGGTCCGGCGCGCCGCGAGACCGACACGATGGATACGTTCTTCGAATCGTCGTGGTACTATCTGCGCTACCTCGATCCGCACAACGACCGTCTGCCGTGGTCGACGGAGCGTGCCGCGCAGTGGATGAACGTCGACCAGTATATCGGGGGCGCCGAGCACACGGTCCTTCACCTGCTCTACTCACGCTTCTTCTACAAATTTTTTCACGATCGCGGCGGAGTGCGCGGCGCAGACGAGCCCTTCGAAAATCTTTTCCACCAAGGCCTTCTGTTGCGCGACGGCGAGAAGATGTCGAAGTCGCGCGGAAACGTCGTCGGCATCGACGAGACCGCCGAGCAGACCGGCGTCGACGCGATGCGGCTCTTTTTACTCTACGTTACGCCGCCCGAAGAGACGAGCGACTGGAGCGAGGAAGGCATCAGTGGGCGCGTGCGTCTTCTGAACCGCATCTGGCGCGCCTGCGAACCCTTCTTCGACGCCCCAGGCGATGGCGGCGCACGCGAGCTGCCGCCGGCTCGAAACGCCGCGGAGAAGGCGTTGCTGCGAGCCGTGCACGTCGCAGCCAAATCGGCGATCGATGAGACGCTATCGCGCCGCTTTCATTACAATACGACGATCGCTAAGCTCGACGAGCTGGTGAACCTGATAACGGTATCGGCGGATCCCGCGGCGGAGTCGGTGGTAGCAGCCTATGCCGTGCGGGCGTTGCCGATCCTGATTGCGCCCTTCGCTCCGCACATCGCCGAGGAGCTCTGGGAACGCTTCGGTCACACGACCTCGGTGCACCTCGAGCCGTATCTGCAGCCCGAGGATCGCGCGCTGGAGGTCGACGAGATCACGTTGGTCGTGCAGGTCAACGGCAAGGTTCGAGCGCGCATCGTCGTTGCGCCGGGCATTGGGGAGGAGCAAGCCTTCGCGCTCGCACTCGAGGAGACCAACGTTCGCAGCCACCTCGACGGCAAAGAGGTGCGCAAACGGATCTACGTTCCGGATAAACTGCTTAACATCGTCGTATGATCCCTTCGTCCTTCGACTCCGCTCAAGATGACATTACTGCGCTCAGGACAAGCTCCACGGTATGCATCGTGGGCGGCGGCCCGTGCGGGGTGATGCTCGGCGTGCTGTTGGCTCGGGCCGGCGTCGACGTCGTCGTACTCGAAAAATATAAGGATTTCTATCGCGACTTTCGCGGCGACACGAT
>PKWF01000086.1 GCA_003133185.1 Vulcanimicrobiota bacterium
CTGCTTAGGCTTCAGTAATGTTGAAGACTAGACCGAAGCGGTCCCGCAAGTAGACTCGCGGCAAGGACGCGTCTTCTTCAACGATCTCGCAGCCGGCCGTCGTCAGCCGGCTCTTGGCGCGACCGAGGTCATCGACGAAGAACTCGAAGACCGGCGAACCGGTTTCTCCGCGTTCGTAGTACAGCGTTACCGCGCCGGTATCGAACCCGACCATCGAGTCGGTATCGAGCACGATCGGAAACCCGAGTTCGCCTGCGTAATACGCTTTGACGGCACCAAGATCGCGCGCGCGGCAAATTACATCTCTACCGGCCTTCATGATGCTCCTTCGGTCGAAAATTCGGAGTGCCGTAACGACCGATGCGAGGAGGGCCGTAACGGCGTGGGCGGGAAGGCGAAACGCCGAGGCTGCATCGGCGGATTGCCGGCAACAATCACCCGTTGCTCTTCTGTTCAAGGTAGCAATTCCATTGCGTTCGCGCTACCGCTTAGCGGAGAAGCCTCAAGCGGCGGCGACCTTTCGTTTCGAATTTCTACGCTTTGCTGACCTTCTCGAGTAAGATTGGAGAGTTGCCCGATGCCACGATTCATGGTCGAACGAACCTTTCCGGACGGCCTTCACGTGCCGACGAACCCCAGTGGTGCTCAAGCCTGCCTTACGATTGTGGGGACCAATGCAAACCACGGCGTAACGTGGGTGCACTCCTACGTCACGTCAGACAAGAAGAAGACGTTTTGCATCTACGACGGCCCTAATGAGGCGGCCATTCGGGAGGCGGCTAAGCAAAACGGCGTGCCGGTCGACACCGTCACCCAGGTATCCGTGCTCGATCCATACTTCTATCAGGAGTAGCCCAGGAGCGGCTAAGGCCAAGCCGGCGTTGGTGCATTAACGCCTACCATACGCTTGGTTAAATTTAGGATGGTAGCGCAGGCTTGCTACCGAAGCCTCGGCTCCCTATGGCAACCGGCAAGCCGCAATTACGCGGCGGGCAAGAAAGGTAAGGAGCAATTTGAGGAAGGCATTCGGTCTTTTTGTCTTGATTATCGCCCTTTGCGCGCCGGCCGGCGCGCAGATGATGAGCGGGCAGAGCACCATGGGGATGGGTCCGATGCAGTACTACGTGGGCGGCTGGTCCTGCATGGCCGGTCCAGTCGGAAAACCGGCGAGTAAAGCGACGGCGACCTACACGCTCGATTCGGGCATCCTGCGCGGGTGGGTCCTCGTTCCCCCGCAGGGCAAAATGAAGAGCGCGTACGCGCTCGAGATCGTCACGACGTACGATGCGAAAAACCACCGCTTCGTTCAAACTCAGTTGGGGAACGATTCCAACTGGTCGGTCGATTACGCCAAGCTTTGGACCGGAAATACCGAGCAGTGGGTGGATCACGCGAACTCCATGCCGCCCCTCGGTCACAGCCAGACGGTCCGCACCAGCCAGAACCGGTTCGACTTTACGAGCTACGATACGCTGACAAGCATGAAGCCCGCCTTCAAGGGATATTGCACGCGCTCGACCTCCGCGATGTAATCGGGGTTCCTAGAATAGGCTGGTTTGGAGAGCGTCGCCTTCTGTAAGGGAGGCGACGCGCGTTCCAAGCAAACGCACCGGCGCTCCTTCGAGTGCGACGCGTCGCAAACAGTAGACCGCAGCGCGAAAGATTCGGCGCGCGTCGCGCGTGGGCTCGGCGAGATGAGTTTGGCGGCTCACGATCGTAAAGTCGGCGCGCTTTATTTTTACCGCGACCGTTCGGGCGCTGCTGCCTTCGAGCGTTAAGTTTTCGGCCAGCTCCTTGGCTTGGATCCGCAAGAGGTCGATGAGCCGGGTTTCGTCGCGTACGTCGTACTCGAACGTTTCTTCCGTCGAGATCGATTTCGTCTCGCGTTCGGGCTCGACGCGCCGCGAATCGACGCCTCGCGCGAGATCCCGCACTTCATGAAACCACGAACCGAAAAGCTCGCGCAGTTGCGCGTCGTCGAGTGCTGCGAGCTCGCCGATCGTCGTGATGCCGAAAACGCTTAAGCGCGCCTGGGTTTTGGGCCCAATGCCCCACAGGCGTGAGACCGGCATCGGAGCCAGAAATGCCGCTTCTTCGCCCGGCGCGACCGCGAGCAGGCCATCGGGTTTGCACGAGTCGGAAGCGATCTTGGCAACCATCTTCGCCGTGGCGACGCCGGCGCTCACCGTGAGTCGCGTCGCCTCGAAGACCTCACGGCGAATCGCCGCGGCAAACGCACGCGCTTCGTCGAGCGTGGTCACGCCGACCGCAACGAACGCTTCATCCATCGAAAGGCCTTCGACCGCGCGAGCGTCTTTGCGGAAGATGTCGAAGATTTCGTGCGAGATCGACCGGTACTTCTGCATATCGGGTGGCACGACGATCAGTTCGGGGCAGGCCATGCGCGCCTTGTAGAGCGGGATGGCGGAGCGCACGCCGTAAGGGCGCGCTTCATACGACGCGGTGAGCACGACCGCACGCCGGCTCGAACCGGCGACCGCGATCGGCTTGCCGCGCAGCTCCGGGTTGTCGCGCACCGCGACGCTTGCATAAAATGCGTCGACATCGAAGTGCGCGATAAAGTTCGTCATCGTCCTTCATCCTTCGACAAGCTCAGGATGACATAGCTCAGGATGACACAGTAATGGCAGAATGACGGTAGGGCCGCAGTTTCGGCGCGTCGCGCGGTTCGTCAGCCCTGCCGACCGTGGCTTCGCCGCGGTCGTCTAC
>PKWF01000153.1 GCA_003133185.1 Vulcanimicrobiota bacterium
AGATGGAGTCTGAGGTGCCCTAGGCTCCTGATGCTCGACAAGGCATGGCGTGCGGTCGGCCGAAGGGGCGCGTATGGAACTACGGTATGGCGATCGAGTGCTCATTACAAACCTTGGGATCGAGGGACAGGTCATCGAAGTGGATACCCGGAGTATCGTCGTTCGCTACGAGAAAGCCGACGGCGAGCTGATCGAACACCGCTTCGCGCCCGGGGACTTGGAATATCNNGAAACGTGAAAACTATTGGGTTGCTCTTAGCAGCACTCGTCGGACTTAGTGGACAAGCCCCAGCGCCGGCGGTGCGCCATCTCGTCTATGAATTCGGCTACAACACCAAAGCCGCAAGTGCGGGACACGGGACTGGGACGACGACCATCGATATTTCCGGCCCGGTCGCGGACGGCGGAGTCATGGTGAGCGGAACTGATTTCTGGTGGAACACCGTGCGGCCGAGGGCCACGAACACGTGCGAGGTGTATCCGAACGGCAACGTCTCTTGCTCGCAGACACCTTACGCTCTCTCACCCATCCAGCTCACGCTCTTTCCGCTGCTGGCACACAACTTTTTCAAAGGGTTGTCGGCGAATGGGAAATCGAGCTGGCAGCGCAGCTACCACGTAAAGGCGGCAATTGTGCCGGGGGCTTCAGGGTTCGCGGGTCAGCCGTACACGTGGAACTGCAATTACAGCCTGCATGGGCAAGGCCCAATCGCCAACGCCGGCGCACTGATCCTGGTTACGGCGCAGGGCACGCTCGATCAACAGAGTGGACGATATCTCAAGGCGACTTCCAAGCAACGCATCGTGTGGGACCCGGTTCTAAAGGTTCCGGCGATTGTAAACGACGTACGGACGCACATCCCAATGAGGAGCGTCTATAGCAACGACTCGATCGAGCTGAAGTTGATGAAGGACTCGAAGTCCAAGACGTAACTCGTCGCGTTACTACGGCGCTGTCAAGCAACCTGCCGCCACCCAGTAGGCGGCAGGTAAGTGCAACTGGGCGCGACTCCGGCGCATTACAGCGATACACCACTACCAAAGAGGATACTATGAATTTAACGACCGAAAAACCGCGTAGCGCCAAGGATAAACTCGCCGGGCTGGTTTCGCTCAAGCGCGTCATCGATAAGGCCAAAGCGCACAACGAAGGCCAGTTGGGCGAATACGATTACGACTGTCCGCACGACAAGCCGCTCTTCGAGTTTCTGGGCACGAACGGCGACGAGTTCGCGCGCAAGGTCGAAGAGCTCGTCACCGATGAGGCAATCGCCAACTGGGTTCAGACGCAGTTTCTCTCCAAGAAGAGCCGCGAGGAGATCGAAAAGTTCAACGACGCGCGCATGCATTGGCATTCCGAGCCGGGGACGCCGTCCGCGCAATACTTCGAAAATCTCCGCGAGCAGGTCGCGCCGGGTCGAAAGGACATCGTCACCTGGTTCGACCTTCTCGACCTCGACGAAGGGCGTCCCGTGCCAACGCCCACCAGCCTCAACTAGCGCCGTCACCACGCTGGGGATGACAGCGTTTCGTGCGAGTGACGGGGCCGAGATCGGCTACTCCGTACAAGGGTCGGGCAATGCTCGGCTCTTGTTCGTTCACGGCTGGCAAGCCGATCACAGCGTCTGGGACGACGTCATCGCCGGGCTAGGCCCGACTGCGCAGAGCGTGGCGGTGGATTTGCGCGGTAGCGGCTCGTCGAACGGCGCGCGCGGACCGCACAATCTCGAGCGATTTGCCGCCGACCTTCGCGAGCTCGTCGACGAGCTCGGTATCGCTCCGGTCGTCGTCGTCGCACATTCGATGGGCGCGACCGTCGCTCTGCGTCTGGCCGTCGATGCGCCCCGGACGGTCAGCGGCTTGATCCTCGTCGCGCCGGTGCCGGCCAGCGGCGCCGGCTTTTCGCCTAAAGGCGCGGACTACTTACGCGCGACCGCCGGCGATCCGCTCGCCGCGCGCAAATGGCTTTCGGGCATGTTCGAAGGAGAGCCGGACGCCGCCGTTCTCGATAGTGTCTGCGCCGCGGCCGCAAAGACGCCGCGCGATGCGGCGCTGGAGAGCTTCGAATCCTGGGCGAATGCGGATTTCGCAGAAGCGACGCGAACGATTTCCGCACCGGCAGTCGTCGTCGCGCCAGAGCGCGACAACCCGGAGATGTACCAACGCAAGGTCGCCGCGCTGCTCCCCAATGCCCGCTTCGTTCTCCTTCCCGATTGCGGGCATTACGCGATTCTCGAGCGCCCGGGCGATCTCGTCGCGATAATCGCTGACATGCAAGAGAGATTGATGGGACCGGCATGAGCGATCTTGCGGCGCGCGCCTGCGTGCCGTGCCGTGGCGGCGTCCCGCCATTGACCGACGACCAAATCGCACCGTTGCTCGCACAAATTGGCGCGGAGTGGCGCGTCGTGGAGCGACCCGATCCCAAACGCGGGACGGTAGAAATTCTCACGCGCCCCTATCGTTTCAGCGATTTTGCACAAGCACTACAGGCGGCCGTTCTCGTCGGCGAGATGGCCGAGGAGCAGCACCATCACCCCGATCTCCACGTTTCCTGGGGCCGTCTCGAAGTCGAAATCTGGACGCATAAGATCGGCGGGTTAACCGAAAGCGACTTTATCTTCGCCGCAAAATGCGACGCGCTCCTTAAGCAGGCTGCCTAGCCCGGCCGCTCCACTTTAGCTGGTCGGCCTGCAGGAGTGTTAGGCTTCCCTAAGTATCTTGTGAGGCATGCTTAAATGGCCGGTAGTCCTCTGGGCCGCGCTTCTCGCGGGCAACCCGATGGCGGCCGGCGCAATTCCACTCTTTGCGCACCAGTACGGTGTGACGTGCGAAAAGTGCCACTCGGTGATACCGCACCTCAACCAGTTCGGCGCGGCGTTTTTGGCCTACGGCGAGCGCTTTCCCGGAGTCTCGTCGGGCCCGGCATTTCCGCTTTCCGTGAAGACGAATCTCGTCGATTCGAGCGAGTACCAGGGCGATGGACCCAACGGCGCCGGGCTGCCCAAGGCGATCGTCGACGAGGTCGAGGCGTTTACGACTGCAACGATTGGATCGCGCGCGAACTTCTTCGTCGAGCAGTACGTCGTCGACGGCGGCGAGCCAGGGCTTTTGCGGGACGCATGGATCAGCGACCGCGTGAATCCGTGGGATTCGCGCATTCCGATCTATCTTCAGGGCGGCCAGTTCACGCTTCCGCTACCGGTCGATCCCGAAACTTTCCGCGACTCGTACCAAAACTACACGCCCTACGTACAAACGGTGGGCGCGAATCCATTCGACTTTTTCGATCCGAAGCTGGGGGCGCGACTGGGCATCGGCGATCCGCTGCGAGGCCTGAATCTACAGCTTTTCGCAGGGCCGGGGTACGACCGTGAGAGCGACCTCGCACCGACCGGTACCGATACCGAAACCTATCTGCAGGATGCGATGGGAGCGTTCACCTTGAGCGCCTTTCGTTATGACGGACTGCGACCGATCACGCTCGGGCCGTTCGACCGCTTCGAACGCAGCGGCTTCGGCTTTACGTACGGTCAATGGACGCGCTTCTCGAGCGAGGCCGTCCTTATTGACGGATCGGACTCCAACTGCGTGACCCCGCGTATCGGCGGGTGCACGTCGAGCGGAGGATTCGAACAGCTCCGGTACGCCTTCAACCGACAGCTCTTCGTTGAAGCGCGCTACGAGGGAACCGCCGATTCGAGCGGCGGCTTTCAGCGCGACGGCGTGCTCCTGGGCGGCTACGGACCGACCGAAAACACGCGTCTCACGGTCGAGGACGTCATTTCGCACCAGCCTCAAACAAGCAACACGATGAATGCGCAGTTCAGCATTGCGTACTGAGCGCGTCGCGACGTTCGCTCCCCTCGCTCTCGCGTGCGCGCTGCTTGCCGCGGCTTCCGGTCCGCGCGAGATCGATGCGGCCAAATCGAGGGCGCAGTTTAGCGTGGCGCACATTTGGGTCGAACGCGTTACCGGAACCGTTCCCATCCTGGGCGGCAGTGTGACGTTGCTCCCCGGTTCCTTGATTCCTCAGAGCGCCAACGCCGTACTCGACGCGACGCGCATCACAACCGGCGAGCCGGACCGCGATCGGTCGCTCGAATCGCCCGACTTCTTTGATGCCGCGATGTTCCCGCGATGGACCTTTGCGAGCACGCGGATCGTTCCAAACGGCCCGGCCTCGTTCGAGATGGACGGCGATCTCACGATACACGGCGTTACGCAGGCCGAGCGGCTCGACGTCACCGCGAGTGGCGATCCTCTGCATCCCGAGTATCGCGCGAAGGCGCAGATCGACCGTCATGCGTTTGGGATGCTCCGAACGCGGCTGGATCCGACAATCGGGGACACCGTGGACATCACGCTCGATATCGTGTTGGAGTGAGCGTTTNNGCTTAAGCGTCAGGTCGAGCGGCTCGCTCTTTCGCTCCCATCCCTGAACGAAACGCAGAGTGAAGCGTTCCTGATCCGACAACGTATTCGGTCGACACTTCGCTCCGGCGTGCGCGCCGATTGACGGCAGCCGGCGGTGCAGCATATAGGTTTCGAGTACGGCCGGATGCACGTAAGCCTTACGACATATCGCCGGCGTGTTGCCCAGGCGCGCGGCGACGCGCTCGAGCGCGGCCGCGATGTTTTTTTTCGCTTCGCCCAGCTCAGCCGCGGGCTCGGCCAGCGCGCCGATGCATTCGACGGTTCCGATCCACGTCCGGAAATCCTTAGCCGAAAAGTCGCCCCCGGCGATCTCGCGAAGGTACTCGTTGACATCCTCCGAGCTGACGCTATTGGCCGAGCCCGTCTCATCGAGGTACGTGAAGAGTTCTTCACCGGGAAGGTCCCGGCAGCGTTTGATAATGCGGGCGAGCCGCGCGTCATCAAGCAGAATTCGGTGCTCTTTCCCGGTTTTACCACGGAAACGCAGCCGCACCCGCGAGCCGTCGACCCGGACGTGCCGCGTGCGCAGGGTCGTTAGGCCAAAGGAGCCATTGGCGGCTGCATACTCTTCGTTGCCCACGCGAACGCCCGTCACGTCCAACAACGAAACCAGGGCAGCGAGCACCTTGCGTCGAGAAAGCTCGGTTCCGCGAAGATCTGTCGCGACGGCCTTTCGGATTGCGGGGAGAGCACGTCCGAAGGCAACGAGACGGTGATATTTCGCCTCATCGCGCACTTCGCGGAAGCGTTTGTGATAGCGATACTGTTTGCGGCCACGGGCGTCGCGCCCGGTCGCCTGAAGATGGCCGTTGGCAATCGGTGAGATCCATACATCGGTATAGGCCGGCGGCACTGCGACCGAGCGAATACGGCGGAGCTCCGCCTCGTCACGTACCGGCTTTCCAGCCGCATCAAAGTATGCGAAGTGCCGACCTCGCTTGCGCCGCGTGATCCCTGGGCCGCGAGCGTCGAGATATCTTAGGCCCGCTTCGCGGGCGGCGATCTGTGGATCAAGGGTTTCCGCGAGCACCTAAGCGCCTCAGACGCTGAGGGCGGCCGTTGCTCGTGCGATGGCATCCAGCGCTCGGGCAAGCGCCTTCCTTATCGTATCGGGATTGCCGCCGGCGTATACGATCTCGGGAAAGCTCGTGAAGACGCGATCGATCGTATGGTAGTAGGAGTTTTGCAGTAAGCCGTCACTTACGAAGAAGGCGTCGCGCGAAGCCTGCTCACGCGCGGCAAGCGCACGCATTGCAGTCGCGTCGCCTTGCGCCTCCGCACGCTGCATCGCGACGTCGGTTGCATGCGCCGCCGCTCGGTACGCCTCGAGCGCCGGGCGCAGCTCGCTCAGCGTCATCGCGCCATTGCTGCGCGTCAATGCCGCGACTTGCAACGGCGTGAGATCCTTGAGCAACTGCGCCGGAATCTCTTCGATTCGTAACGGATCGACCGTTGCATTGGCCGCCCGCATCGCCTGTATGCCGGTGACTTGGGCCGTGGTCACGGCCTGCTTGAGGCCGGGATCGTACGTGCGCAACCCATCGAGATTGTCTTCGGCGGTGTGATGGGCTCCGAACGAACCATAATAGCCGTTGCTCGTGCTGGGTACGCCGAGCATGTACGCAAAGTTCTGATGGTCGGATCCCCCAACCATCGCGTTGAGCAACGGATCGACACGCTGATCGCGCATGCCTAACATGCCTTTGCCGTCAACCGCCGGGACGACGTCGCAGATCTGCTTCATGAAGGCAAAGAGCCCCGGCGACGCGCTGACGACAAACGGGTCGCCGGTCGTCAGCTGATCGGTATTGATATATTGAAAAACGCTGGATCGCAGCTGCGGCCCGCTCTCGTAGATGTAGGCCGCCGATCCGTAGAGGCCCAGCTCGTGACCGTCCCACGATGCAAACTCGATCGTGCGCTTCGGCCGCCAGCCTTGCGCGGCCAGCGCGTGGAACGCGTCGGCGTCTTGCAGTAGGACGGTGGTACCACTTCCGGGATCGATAGCACCGAAGGTCATCGCATCGCGGTGACTGCCGATCATCACGATCGAGTCGGGCTGCCGGCTGCCTTTCATATCGCCGAAGACCAGCCAGATGGTCTTGACTCTGCGTTCGAACTTCGTGTGAACGCGAACGATCTCGTTGCCGCCGAAATGCTGCACGAACTCGAACATCGGATGCCACGACTGCGGGACGACTTGACCGGTCAAGCCGGCCAGCAGCGTTCGCGCGGTGCTTTGCGTGATGCTCAGCTCCGGAATCGTCGCGTGCGGAATGTCGTTCCAGCTCTTGTGCGGTGCTCCGACGACCGGCGCCTTGCCGGCGATGGTGGGATCCCCCGGGGGAAACATCATGAAGCCGCGCGGCGACATCCCGCTCATGCGTTCGGCCATGTTCGGGTTCTTGAAGTTGCCGTTGGGCCACATCGCACCGCCGCCATATCCGGTCGTTCCCGGCTCCATGAACTCGAGGATCGCGGCGACTCCGCGTTTGCGCAGCTCGTTATACGCGATGTAGGTTGGATCGAGAGAACGAATGCCGCCGCCCCCCGGAACACTCAGGCGTACGAGAACCACCGCGCCTTGCAGACTCACGTGCCGCGCGTCGATCTCGGCGAGATCGTCCTTCGACGCCGCGTTGACGTAGACGACGGGACCGGTGACCGTCCCGTCGCCCGATTCTTCGAGAAAGGGCTGCCCGGCCATCAGTTCCCACTTAGTATGGTGCCCCGGCGTGCCTTCCAACAAGTCGAACTCCATGCGCCGCGGCGACAGCATCGTCAAACTTTGCTCGAGCGGGCCGGTGAACTCGACTTGATACTCTTTGATGCGCGTGACGAAACCGTCGCGCTCCAGGCGTTCTTTGACGTACACCGCCGTCGCGTAATCGGCAGCCGATCCCGCGCGATGCGGGACCGACGAGAGATGGCGTTCGATATCCATTGCATTCGAGCTGCTCGGCGCGCGCATCATCGTTTTCTCGGCAGCCAACTCCGCGGTCACGTCCGGTCCGGCCGCCCACCCGACCAGAGCGGTATCGGAGGTTACGGTGGAGGGGAGCGGCGCAGCTTGCGGGGAGGTTTGCGCGCGGGCAGGGCCGGCAACGTTTCCCCCCCATGCAAGAAGAGCGACGAACGTAAGAATGCGGCGAAAGGTCATGGGCTGCGACAATTCCCCATTGGAGCGACAAGGCCCTACGGCAGAGTTTTGCGTCAAATCCTTCGAAGGTTGCACCATGAAACGGACGTTACCGATCGCGCTCCTTGCCGCGTCGCTCTTCATTTTGGTGGAGGGACGCGCCCCCGCCGCGCAGTCCTACGCCGAGTTCGCAGCAGGGGCGCATGCCTACCGCGGGCTCTTGACGATCTGGCAGAAAGACGGCGGAACGTATCTCGAGCTGGCGCCGAATCAGTTGAACGCAGATTTCCTCGAGACGATTGTGCCCGGGAACGGGATCGGCCAGGACCCGGTCTGGTGGGGCGATACCGACTACCTTCCCACGCAGATCCTCCGCTTCCAGCGACGCGGCGACAGTGTTGTCATGGTGTGGCGCAATTGGTATGCCTACGCGGGATCGAGCGCGTCCGCGCAGCTCGCCAACGAAGGCAGCTTCCCCGACTCCATCGTGGGCATCGGCAAGATCGTCGCCGAGAACCCTTCGAGCGGAGACGTAGTTTTCGATCTTTCCTCGCTTCTTGGCGACAATATCGATTTGCGCAACGTCATTAACGGCGGGATCCCGCCCGCCAAGGCATATCGACTCGATCCCACGCTCTCTTATTTCGACGCCGTCAAGGCGTTTCCCGAGAACGACGTGATTACCGTGGGCCAGACCTGGGCAACCGATGCCGCGCACGTGATCGACACCGCACCCGATGCTCGCCGCATTCTGATGCGCGTTGTCTACAACTTCGTACAGATGCCGCGCGACGATTACCGCCCGCGTTTGATGGACGATCGCGTTGGGCTCTACGACGATATCTACATCGACTTCTCAAACGATAGTCGAGCGCGACGCCAGCTGCCCTACATCGTGCGATGGAATTTCGATCCGGCCGATACCAGCCGACCGTCGACGGCGCGGCATCCTATGGTCATCTACCTGAGCAACACGATTCCACCGGCGTACCGGGGAGCGATCCGAGATGCTTGTCTCGAGTGGAACAAAGCCTTTGAAAAGATCGGCATCCTCGACGCGATAATCGTGCGCGATCAGCCGAACGATCCCAGTTGGGATCCCGACGACGTCCGCTACAGCGTGATACGCTGGCTCAACGAAACCAGACCGTCCTTCGGCGCAGATTCGCAGACGCTGTTCAACCCGCTCACCGGTGAGGAGATCCGCACCGGCGTTCTGGTTTCGGCGGTCGTGGGAAGCGGACCGCGTTTCGCGTGGCAATACCTTGTCGATCCCGTGCGGTACGACCGCACGACCGATCCGATGCCCGCCGCCTTTCTCCACGACTCACTCTTCGCAACGCTCGTGCACGAGATGGGTCATAATCTTGGGATGCAGCACAACTTCATCGGGCACGAGGCGTACACGGCGGCCGAGCTACAGAGCACGGCGTTCACGCGCCAGCACGGCATTACGTCGAGCGTCATGGAATATGCGCCGCTGAACCTCTGGCCGCAGGCGTATAAACAAGGGGAGTTCTTCCAAACTACGATCGGCCCGTACGACTATTATGCCATTAAGTTCGGCTACGCAAGCATTCCCGGCGCGCAGACCCCGGAACAAGAGGTTCCGACGTTGCGCCGTTGGGCCTCGGCGTGGTCGAATCCTTGGACGCGTTACGCTTCCGACGAAGACGTCGACTATGCAACGGGGCACGCCGCCGATCCTCGGGTCGAGCAAGGAATGCTTACCAACGATCCGCTCTCGTGGTGCGACGTTCAGATGAAGATGTATCGCGACCAGATTGCCTCGCTCAATAAGTACTGGCCCGCCGGCGGGAATGCATACGAGCAAGAACGCGACGTTCTCACGCTCATGTTGCGACGCTACGACGTGTGCGCGATCGCCGCTGCCCACTATCTCGGCGGTCAGTACCTCTCCTGGTCGCATGCCGGCGATCCCGATGCGCAATTACCGATCGCGCCGGTAAGCCTGCAGACCGAGCGGCGCGCGATGGCCGTTCTTGACGCAGCGCTCTTTAGTCCCAACGCCTTGCGCATCCCCGCCTCGGTGTTGAATCGGCTGAGGTACTCGGAGTGGTCGGGCTATGGCTACACCGGCTGGGAAGGCTACGGAAATCTGCCGACGTGGGCCTACAACCCGCCGGCTCGTCACGACTTTCCGCTCGTCGAGCAGATCAACGCGACCCAGCTCGCAGCGGTCGACTATCTATTTAAACCGCTCGTGCTGCAGCGCATCGACGAAAACCCGGCCGAGTCGATGCGTACGACGATGACGATTGCGGATCTCTTCGATTGGCTACACGCCGGCATCTTCGGCGATCTGCACGACGCAACGATTCCGCTCGTCTCGCGCAATCTGCAAAGCGAATACGTCGGGCGGCTGGCGATCCTCGT
Organism: Vulcanimicrobiota bacterium; assembly: GCA_003133185.1. Lineage (GTDB taxonomy): Bacteria > Vulcanimicrobiota > Vulcanimicrobiia > Vulcanimicrobiales > Vulcanimicrobiaceae > Cybelea > Cybelea tyrphae. Next base: position 9,974 of record PKWF01000153.1, read on the forward strand.
GATGGCGCCCCCCAAAGGCACGCCGCCAGACGCCCAAGCCCTCGCTGCAGCCGAATTATTGCGGATCGCTCGCGACGCCGCCACCTCAATGCGCAGCAACCACGATTCGGTGACCCGCGCTCATCTGGCCGCACTCGTGCACGCGGCCAAAGACCCCAAAGCGCCGGCGGCGCCATCCGGATGATCTCGTATGATTGAGGGCCCGGAACGCATCTTTGTAGGGAAGCTCGATTCGCCAATCGGAAGCGTCGTCTATCTGACTGATGGCGAAGCGTTACGTGCCGTTGAGTTCGCAGATACACCAGATCGCTTGCTGAACGCGTTTTTGCGAGGCGTAGGGCCAATTCCGGTCGACACTCGAAGAGATCCGTTGGGCATTGGTGCTGCGATTCGTGCCTACTTTGGCGGGGACATACACGCAATCGAAGCCCTACCGGCGACGCCGGCCGGCACGCAGTTCCAAAAGCGAGTGTGGAGCTTGTTGCGCAAGATTCCCGCTGGAAGAACCATCACTTACGGCGCCATTGCGAACCAAATGGGCACGCCGTCAGCTGCTCGTGCCGTGGGTGCCGCCAATGGTGCCAACCCCATCCCAATAGTAATTCCGTGCCATCGCGTTATTGGAGCGAACGGCACGCTTACGGGTTATGGTTCGGGAGTCTTCAGAAAGGAGTGGCTACTGACTCACGAGGGCGCACACTTACCTCTACTCGATTGACGCTGTGACTGGAGTCAGTCTGTTGATGGGCTTGCCGTGGGCGTTGGACCCACTTGGCCGTATGGCGGTGCGGTAGGTGCAGCCGTTGCGGTAGGCGCAGCCGTTGCGGTAGGCGCAGCCGTTGCAGAAGGCGGAGTTCCTTGGGCTTGTG
>PKWF01000054.1 GCA_003133185.1 Vulcanimicrobiota bacterium
CGATCGGCGTGCGCATGTCCGGCGAGCCGAGATGGGCGAGCACCGAACCGTCGCGATAGCTGACCATGCTGTGGATGATCGATTGCGGATGCACGACGATGCGTATTTGCTCGCCCGGGAAGCCGAAGAGCCGGCTTGCCTCGATGACCTCCAGACCCTTATTCATCATCGTTGCCGAATCGATCGTGTTTTTCGTTCCCATCCGCCACGTTGGATGCGCGAGCGCGGCTTTCACGTCCGCATGTTCCATCGCTTCCCGAGACGTGCGCCAAAACGGCCCACCCGAAGCCGTCAGTACGATCGCGGCGATGCTCTCCCGTTCTTCGCCGATCAAGCACTGGAAGATCGCGCTATGTTCGCTGTCGACCGGTAGCAGCTTCGCGCCGCTGCGTCGCGCCGACTCGACGAGCAGCGCCCCCGCCGCAACGATGAGCTCTTTGTTTGCAACGGCAACGTCGGTGCCTCGCTCCACCGCTGCAAAAACGGCCTCGAACGCGACGGAACCATCCGTTGCCGCAAGAAGGATGTCGGGTTCGCTCGACACGGCGACTCGCAGAAGCCCCTCCGGACCGTCGCCGATCGTCGTCGCTACACGCGCGCCGAACCGCCGCGCTTGCTCGCGAAGCAGATCTTCTTTCCGCCCCGCGGCCAAAGCGACGACCTCGAATCTTTCGGGATGCGCGGCAATCACGTCCAGCGCTTGAGTGCCGATCGAACCCGTCGATCCCAGAATTGCTACTCGCTTACGCACTGGCCGTTCCCTACGTATGTCATCCTGAGCTCAGCCTGCCCTGAGTTTGTCGAAGGGTCGGAGGACGGAGCGTCATGGAAGACTCAATATACCCAAGAGATGGAGCGTCGCAAAGAACGCTACGCCGCCCAGAAGATAGGAATCGAACCGATCTAAGACGCCGCCGTGACCCACGATCATGGCACCGGCGTCTTTTACGCCCGCGTCGCGTTTAAAGGCCGATTCCACCAGATCCCCGATCTGGGCCGCGACGCAGGTCACGACGCCGAGCACGGCCCCTTGCCACCATTGCAGGTGCAGCGGCGCGAACCAGGTTGCGCCGATCGCGAAGGCGGTCGTGATGACCAGCGACCCAACGGACCCTTCGACGGTTTTGTTCGGCGAGATTCGCGTGAACGGATGGCGGCCCAGGCTCGAGCCGACGAGCATTCCGAAGGTATCCGTCATCACGATGATGAGGATGACGTACAGCGTCAGCCACATGCCGTTGCCGGCAATCTGACGAATGAAGACGAAATAGGTCAGCAGCTTGCCGATGTAAAGAACGGCGAGCAGCGTGTAAGCGGTGCGCGCGAAGTAGCCCTTCTCCTCGCCATACATTCCGAGTGAGAAGGCCGCGATGACGATCCCCGCAAGCAGCACGCCCTCCCAGTTGTGAAGCACCCCGAAGACGGCCATCGCGATGTACGCGACGACGCCGAGCACCGCGACTGGATACTCCAGCGGCTGCCCTTTGATCGCGCACAGGTAGTTGAACTCGTAGATACTGGCAAGCCCGATCACGAGCAAGAGCCCATAGAACGCCCACGGGAAGAGTACGCAGAACAGCCCGATCGCTGCGACGATCAGGCCGACCACGACCCGTCGCCGGCTCAAGTCCCGCCGAAACGCCGTTCCCGCTGCGCAAACTCCACAAGCGCTCGCGCGAGATCGTCCTTTGAGAACGCCGGCCAGAATACGTCGCACATAACGAGCTCGGCGTATGCGGCCTGGTACAGAAGAAAGTTCGAAAGCCGTCGCTCGCCCCCGGCCCTGATCAGCAAGTCGAGTTCGGGCAGATCGGCCGTATAGAGGTAACGGCGTATAACGCTCTCGTCGATCGCATCGGGTATGAGGTTTCCGAGCGCAGCGTCTTGCGCGATGGCTCGGACGGCCCGTTGAAGCTCGGCATGCGAGCTATAGTTCACCGCAAGATTGAGGAGCAGCCCGGTGTTATCGGCGGTTTGCGCTTGCAGATCTGCCAATGCAGCGCGTGGGGCTTGGGGAAGCGACTCCCACTCGCCGATGACGCGCACGCGCACGTTGTTGCGCCGCAGCTCGATCAACTCGTTNNACGTGACGCAGCGCGACCATGCCGCGACGATGCCCTTCGATCGCGGGCAGCCCCCGCTCTTTGGCCCAGCGGCGATTGCCGTCCATAATGATGGCCACGTGGCGCGGTACGGAACCCGAACCCAGCGCTACCGCGCAGCCCTCGGCCAAAGACATCGTCATGCCGGCCGATACGATTCGTAGCCAGCCACGACGTCCGCCGAGCGGTCCTCGTTTATTTTCAAGCGAAGAACGCGCAAGGCTCCGCACCCGAGCCACGCGCCGTGGGGAGCGAGTACGTGCAGGCGCAGAGCGTGATCGCGCAGCGCGCGCCGCGCTTGCACCTCCGGAANNTCTTGCATCCGCTTATTCTCGTCTTCTGTGATCGCATGCGACTTCAGCTCGCTTTTTAGTTCGTCGTGGGCATGATGCCGCACGTTACGAACGGCGATTCGGCCGTCCTCGCCCTTCTTCTTAACCAGCTTCGCGAGGTCGCGACGACGCTCTTCGTTCAGCGGAGGTATCACGAGCCGGATGGCGGTGCCGTCGACGTTGGGCGTCAGGCCCAGATCGCTCTTCTCAATTGCCTTTCGAATCTCTGAAACGACGCCTTTGTCCCAGGCCGTGATCAGCAGCGTGCGCGAATCCGGGACCGATACTCCGGCGACCTGCTTGAGCGGCGCGGGCTGACCGTAGGCCTCGACGACGAGACGGTCGAGCAGCGCCGGCGACGCGCGCCCGGTGCGAATGGCCGCGAAATCGCCGCGAGCGGCGTCCACGCATTTCTGCATCTTCGATTCGATCTCTTTAAAATCGGCGCCCGCCATTGCTTACACGCTCCTTGCGCCTGCCGGCGCCGTCTGCCGTCCGACGTACGTTCCGATCGCGTCGCCCCAGATGACGCGTCGAATGTTCCCCGGAACCGCCATATCGAACACGATGACCGGAAGCGAATTGTCCATGCAGAGCGCCATGGACGTCGAATCCATCACTTCCAGTCCGAGTTGCAGCACGTCCATGTAGTCGAGGCGGTCGAAGCGCGTCGCGAGCGGATCTTTTTTCGGATCGGCCGAGTAGATGCCGTCTACTTTCGTCGCCTTTAAGATCGCCTCGGCCTCGACTTCCACCGCTCGCAGCGCGGCGGTCGTGTCGGTCGTGAAATACGGGTTGCCCGTCCCGGCGGCAAAAATGACGATTCTTCCCTTCTCCAAATGGCGGATGGCACGCCGTCGAATATAGGGCTCGGCGATCTGATGCATCGCAATGGCGGTTTGGACCCGCGAGGCCACTCCCATGCGCTCGAGCGCATCCTGCAATGCCAGCGCGTTGATCACCGTCGCCAGCATTCCCATGTAGTCGGCGGTCGCGCGATCCATGCCGGCCTCTTCGTGCACTTTTCCACGCCAGATGTTGCCGCCGCCAACGACGATCGCCACAGAGACGCCGTCGCGGCTTACGTCGGCGATCTGAGCGGCCATCGCATGGGTCGTGTTGACGTCGACGCTGTTCGAGCCGCCGGCGAAGGCTTCGCCTGAGATCTTCAACAGCACGCGAGAGAATCGCGGCCGCTCGCGTTCACTCACCGAGGGCGTATCTTGCGAAGCGCCGGACCCGAATGCGCTCGCCGAGCGCTCCGATCGAACGATGGAGCAGATCCCCGACGGTCACGCTATCGTCCTTCACAAAGGTTTGGTCGAGCAGGCAGTGCTCCTCGAACCATTTGTTCAGCCTTCCGGCAACGATCTTCTCGCCGACCTCGGCGGACTTTCCGGATGGTACGCCGGCCGCAAACTCCTCGCGCAGGCGATCGACAATCTCGCTCGGCACGCTCTCGCGATCGAGATACCGCGGCGACATTGCCGCGATGTGCATCGCGATGTCGCGAGAAAGTTCCGCAAACCGCGGATTGCGGGCCACGAAATCGGTCTCGCTGTTGACCTCGACCAAGACCCCGATCTTCCCGCCAGCATGCACGTAGCTTGTGACGAGCCCTTCGTCCGCCACGCGTTCGGCTTTTTTTGCAGCCTGCGCGGCACCGCGTTCGAGCAGCAGCGTTTTGGCGCGATCGGGATCGCCGCCGGCATCGAGGAGCGCCTTGCGGCAGTCCATCATCGGCGCGCTGGTGGCTTCGCGCAGCGCCTTGATCTCTTCGGCCTTGGGTTGATAGG
>PKWF01000269.1 GCA_003133185.1 Vulcanimicrobiota bacterium
CGTCGCTTCCCGACTACGAGCGTGACACGCAGTTTACGGTCAACGGGTTGTTCGAGCCGGTCCTCAAGATAAACCCCGGGCAAACCGAGATTTGGGTGCTCGCCAACGTCAGCGACATTGCGTACATGAACGTCGAGCTCACCGAAACCGCAACCGGGTTCCATCCAAAGATCGCCATCGTCGGACAAGACGGCATCGCCTACGGCGAAGTGCACTATCCATACGAACAGGATGGAACGCAGCTGCTGATTCCGCCGGCGTCGCGCTTTACGATCGCCGTGACGATGCCCGCGAAGGGATCGTTGCGCCTTTCACTGCCGGGTCTAGGTTCGGGCGCAAGGACACTTTCCGCGCCCGGCGTCCTCTACACCAACAACGGCACCTCGAATCCGCCGGCCCGGTTGGGAACTCTCAGCGTGCTGCCGTCGGCGATCAGTTATGCCGACGGATTCTTCATTTTCCCGTCGCAAACGCTGCTCAATGCCAATCCGGGCAATGGACAAGGCGTGGCCACGGCGTTTAACCCCGGACAGAAGCTCGGCGCGCCGACGCCCTTCCACGATCTGTCGAAACTAAAACCCGACGTGAGTCGAACGCTGCTCATCAACGGCGGGTTTCTCAACAATCACGCCAGCAACGCCGATCCCAAGGCGTTCGTGTATGCGTTCGACGGAAACGCATTTCCCAACGTTCCATTGATTCAAGCGCGGCTGGGGTCGGTCGAAGAGTGGAATTTTGTGAACCACAATAACGACGCGCATCCGATTCACGTCCACGTCAACGACTTCCAAGTGACCAAGTACGACGATCCAACGACCGGAACGAAACTGGGGCCGCAGATGTTTGGCCAGGACAACGCCAACGTTCCCGCGCCGTCGATGGGACCGAAAGAAGCGGTCATTGCGGCCGGTACGCTGACGATGCGCACGCACTTCATCGACTACTTAGGTTTGTACGTGCTGCATTGCCATCGGCTCAATCACGAAGACAATGGATTAATGATGCTCATCAACGTTATTCCCGCCATCTCCGACTATGCCGTAGCGGTTCCGGGGTCACCGGGGCATCCCGCAAAGGTGACGGTCTTCGACGGCCACGGCGATCGTTTGATAACGACCGTCACGCCGTTCCCGGATTTCTACGGAACGCCCAGCGTGGCGATCGGTGACGTCAACGCGGACGGGATCTACGATCTCATCGTTGGTGCGGGTAAGGGACACTCACCCGAAGTCGTGGTGTACTCCGGCGCAGCTGACGGCGGCAAGCCGTTCTCAACCGAGCTCGCGCGCTTCCAAGCGTTCGACGCGGCGCAGACGGGCGGCGTGAGCGTTGCGTCGACGCAAATCGACGGCAGAGCAGCGGATAATATCATCGTCGGCTCCGGCGCCGGCACGACCGATCGAGTTCGGATCTTCAGCAGCGAACTTCCGGCTCTCGGCACGACGCCGGCAACGTTTGCAACGTTCGCACCGTACGGAAGCGACACGTCCGGCGTTACTCTTGCCGCCGGATTCGTCGACTTCTTAACCGGACGCAACAGCATCGTGACCGCGCCCGGAAGCGGCGCGCAGGTCAAGGTGTTCTCGTACTCGCTGATGACGCCGATCGGTGCGCCGCCGGCGTGGCCGAACAATCCGGGCAACGCGCATATGGATGCGTCGTTTACGCCGTTTGGCGCAGGGTACCGCGGTCCGATCTCGATCGCCACCGGGTGGCTGGCCGGTTCGTACGGCGGCGCCGAAGCGATCGCCGCCGGTCGCCTCTCCGGCGCGGGAACCGTGAAGGTGTTCTCGACCGGCACGGCGCTTCAGGGCAATCCGACGATGTACTTGCGCAGCGCGATGATGCACGAAATGGCTTCCAACTTCAGCGAGATCGCATCGTTCGAGCCGTTCGCCGGCGCATCGGGTGTTCGCGTCGCGACGACATCGACCACGATCGGTGCCGATTTGCTCGCGAGCGGCACGCGCGGCGGCACGGTGCAAATCGAGAAGTTCCGCCTCGTGCGCTCCAACCCGCAAGCGCACGCTCTCACCGCAACGCGCGTGCACGCGGTCTCGTCAGGAATGGGAACCGCTCCGGCCGTGCTCGGCGGCGACTAGGTTCCCTGACAGCGTGGCGGACGACGTTGCGACCTCGCTGCTCTGCGCGCGGGTGCGCCCTGAGTGTGTCGACGAGTTCCGGCAGTGGCACGTGCGTTGGCAGACGGCCGTATTAGCCTCGCCGGGTGCGCTCAGCTTCGAGTTCTGGCCGCCGGCACCGCCGGATCAAGAAGAAGCCGTCGCTCTGTCGCGCTTCGAGAGCGAAGAAGCCTTGCGAACCTGGCGCCGCAGCGACATCAACCGGCACCTGGTTGCCGAAGCAGCCTCGTTTGCCGAAGGCGGCATCGTGATGCAGCTCGTCGGTCAAGCGGCCGTCGCCTATTACGTGCAGCACGGGGTGACGTTCGTCGTTGTGACCGACATCAAGCCTGGCAAAGAGAAAGAGTATCGCGTCTGGGCCGACAAAATTCAAAAGGTTCAGGAAACGTTCCCCGGTTACATCGGGTCGTTCGTCCAGCCGCCCCAGCATAAGGAGACTGGCTGGACGACCGTACTGCGATTCGATACCGCGCAGCACTTAAGCGCATGGCAAAACTCGCCGCAGCGCGCGGCGTTGATCGAGGAAGCCTCGCCCTTGGTCGAACGCTTCAAGGCGCAACGCGTCGACACGTCGTTTCCGGGCTGGGTTCCCAACGATCCGGCCACCGGCAAACCGCCGAATATGTGGAAGACGGCGTGCCTCGTCTTGCTCACGTTGTTTCCGGTCGTAATGCTCGAGCTCAAGTTTCTCAATCCGCACCTGCGCGGGCTCCCGCCCGCGCTCGCCACCTTCACCGGCAATGCCGTCAGCGTCTTGCTGACGACGTGGCCGCTCATGCCGCTGGCGATTCGCTTTTTCCGGCCNNCTCGTGCTCGCGATGCCGTTCGTGCTGCTGGCGTGCTACGCGCTCGAGATCGTCATTCTTTGGCGGCTGCTCTAAGCGCCCGCGAGTCTCGAGAAGATTCGATCCTCGGTGAACGGCAACGCCGTAAAACGCACACCGGTCGCCGCCTTGAGCGCGTTGCCGATCGCCGGGGCAACCGGATTGATCGTGTTTTCCGCGATCGATTTCGACCCGAGGGGACCGATCGCATCGAACGTATCGGCGAAGAAGACCTCGGTAATCGGAGCGTCGGCAAACGTTGGAATCCGGTAGTTTCGCAGCGTCGGATTGGTCACTGCACCGGCATCGTTATACACCATTTTCTCTTGAAGGGCCCAGCCGATGCCTTGCACGACGCCCCCGATGGCTTGCCCGCGCAATTGGTTGGGGTTCATGACCACGCCCGCGTCGACGGCTTCGATGCTGAACAGGATTCGAATCTCGCCGGTCACTCGGTGCACCGCCAGCCGGACGCCGTACGCCATGAATGCTACGGTTCGCGGCGATCCGTACGCTTTACGAAAGCAGGCGAGTTCGTCGCCTTGCGCTCGCGCGGCGGAGTAGAGTTCGGTCAGCAAAACGCGCCGGTCGCCGCAAAGAACCGCGTCGTCATCGAGCCGGCATTGCTCGACCCGCGCCCCGGTCGTTCGGGCAGCGAACGCAAGCATTTTCGCGCGCAGAGCGACTGCGGCGTTTTCCACCGCTTTCGTCGGCACCATCATGCCAACGCTGGCGAACGTGCCGCTGTCGTAGGGCGTCTTATCGGTATCGGCGTTGAGGAACGTCACGCGCGCCGTTGGGCAGCCCATGACTTGCGCGACTACCTGCTGCTGCGCGGTAACGAGACCGTTCCCGATTTCAACCGAGCCAACCGTAAAGTGGTAGCGGGCGTCAGGTAGCAGCGCCACTTCAGAACCGGAGCGCTGCTCGGTCGGCGGAACGCAGTCGAGCATCGATAAGGCGACACCGCTGCCTTCGAGCCAATCCTCGCCTTCGGGTTTGGGGAGACCGCGGCCGCTCGCCAGGGCTTTTTCGACGGCGTCGACGCATTGATCCAAGCCGTAACTGCCCATCGTTAGATCCGAGGCGCCTTCCAAAACCGATTCCATCTTGTCGTCCGGTCCGATCATATTCTTTCGGCGCATTTCGATCGGGTCGAGGTCGAGGAGCGCGGCGAGTTCGTCGAGCGCGNNGCGGATTCGACGGCAAACGTCGGTTGGCCGGTGCCGTAACCGCGGAAGCCGCCGCCGCACTGGAGATTGGTGTAGACTGCGTACCCATCGCCCTTTTTGTTCGGGCATCTGTAGATGGCCCACGGGCCGGACATGCCGTTCGCGAGCGTCTCCCCGCCGTGATTGCCGTA
>PKWF01000219.1:0-3317 GCA_003133185.1 Vulcanimicrobiota bacterium
AAGACGCCCGACGTCGCATTTCTGACGATGTGGTACCCCAGCGGTTGCCTCGCGCACGTGCATTTGAGCTGGCTCTCGCCGGTCAAAGTGCGGCGCACGATGATCTCCGGAAGTTTGAAGATGGCGGTTTGGGACGACGTGGAGCCTACCGAAAAGATCTACATCTACGATAAGAGCGTCGTCTTGGACCCATCGAGCACGACGCTCCAGCAGCAGATGGTATCGTACCGCTTAGGAGATCTCCACGTTCCACTGGTGGATAATCGCGAAGCGCTCGGCAAACTCGTCGACGACTTCGCGCGCGCCATTCGCACCGGCTCGGAGGTGCGTTCGGATGGAACCTTTGGCGCGGGGGTCGTTCGCGTCATCGAGACGGCGCTGCACTCGGCGAGTCTCGGCGGACGACGAGTCGAGGTATAAATGGCCGAGCCGACGGTGCGATTTTCCGTGATCCTGCCGACCCTCAACGAAGCGGCGCGGCTTCCCGTAGTGCTCGACTCGATTGCGCGCCAACGCTACCCTCGGGAATGCGTCGAAGTGCTGATTGCAGACGGCGGCTCGACCGACGAGACGGTTGCGATCGCGCAATCTTTTGGCGCGAAAGTCTTCCACAATCCGATGCGCCGCGCCGAGCCCGGCGCCGCAATGCTCTTTAGGATGGCGACGGGCGACGTTGCTATCGCGATGGCGGCCGATAACCGATTCGGCGACGAGCACGCGCTCGCGAGGCTGGCGCTTCCCTTTGCAGATCCCCAGATAACGGGAGCGTTCCCGGCAGTCGTGAGTACGCGCGAGGACGGCACGACCGCGCGGTACATCAATGCGTTTACCGACCCCTTCAACCACTTCGTGTACGGCGGCGCGACATCGCCTGCGTCCTACCATCGAACCTACCGTATCAAGCGGCGCGAGCCAGGCTATGTCGTGTACGACTTTAGCAGCGGTCCCGTACCCCTTATCGCGCTGGCCCAGGGCTTCGCCGTGCGTTTGCCTTATGCAAAGCCTGCCGGTGCGGATGAGGACGACATGGCCCCCGTTGGATCGCTCATTCTCCAAGGATGCGAGATCGCGTTCGTGCCGGAAGTGCACGTCGAGCACCATACCGTGAGCGGCGTTGGCGACGCTCTTGCGAAGTTCGGGCCGCGCATCCGAAAGCGCATAACCGATGCGGAGCAGCCCGTCTGGCGTCGCCTGCGGGCCGCGAATCGAATGCGACGGCTTCGCGCCTATCTTTGGCCGTTTTACTCGGTCAGCTTCGCCTTTCCGACGATTGCAGCGGTGTACGGTTTAATACGAGACCGCCGCCAGGAGTGGCTCTATCATCCCTTCCTGAGTGCAGCCTTCGGATTCGAGTTTTGGAGACAAGCCACGATTGTGGCGTTCGAGCGGTTGAAGCGCTATGCCAATTGACGCGCGCGTGGTCCTCGGCGAGAACGTCTCGATCTTTCAGAGAGAGCTCGTCAATTTGTACGGCTGCCGCATTGGCGACGAGACGAAAATCGGCGCTTTCGTGGAAATACAGAAGAACGCAGTCGTCGGGAAACGTTGCAAGATCTCGTCGCATACCTTCATTTGCGAGGGCGTCGAGATCGAAGACGAAGTCTTCATCGGCCACGGCGTGATGTTCACCAACGATCGCTATCCGCGCGCAGCAAACGCGGAAGGCTCGTTACAAACCGAAGCCGACTGGAGCGTCTTGCCGACGCGAGTTTGCCGTGGCGCTTCGATCGGCAGTCATGCGACGATTCTACCTAACGTGACGATCGGGGAGCACGCGCTGATCGGTGCCGGCGCCGTTGTCACGCGTAACGTTCCTGCTTTCGCGATTGCCGTCGGGGTGCCGGCACGAGTCGTCGCCTTCAGTACGATCGAACGTTTTGCAGACCCGCCGCCCTGAAGGCGGCGGCAATCTTTTGCTCGTCCGCTCCGGCGTCCGGATAGAGTACGACCGCGCGGCCATCGGCAATCGCGTCGTCGAAGTTCTCGACTTCATCGTCGGGCACCGGGAAACCGTCGAGATAATGCTTCGACACGCCTTCCTCGGGAAAGAACGCTTTAAATCGCGCGTCCGGTCCGGTGAGTCCGGGGACGGCGGTGCCTCCGGAGTCGGCCAGGACGCCGGTGCCTCTGGTCATATCATCGGAAAGCCCGGTAATGGATTCGGTCTCGCTGAAAACCTCAATGAAGTCTAGCGTCGAAGATTCCGAATCGTCGCCGTCACCCGCNNTCGGAAAAAATGCCGATGACCAAACCTACTGCCACGGGTGGGGCTCCTTTTAACGGTCGTACGCCGTAATGGCGTCGCCAAGCCGTTCTACGCCGATACGGATATTCTTCTCCGACGCATTGGAAAAGTTGAGACGCATGCCGTCGTGAACGTCCCGCCCGGGATAAAAACTCACGCCGGGAACGAAGACGACTTTCGATGCCGCGCAGATGCGCAGCAGCTCGGCTGTATCGATGCCCGGTACGGTCACCCACAGAAACATTCCGCCGGCGGGTCGCGTGAAGCGAACGCCTTCCGGCATGAACTCGGCGAGCGCTTCGGACATGACGTCGCGACGCCGAGAGTACGTTTGTGCGATCTCGCGAACGTGCGCGTCGAAGGCGGGGCCATCGCTGACGTATTGATGGAAGACGTATTGGGCGAAGGTGCCGCTATGCAGGTCGGCCCCCTGTTTGACCAGTACGATTTTTTCGCGAATCTCTTCGTCGGGAATCACGAGCCACGCGATGCGCATGCCCGGCGCCATGATCTTGCTGCCGGTCCCCAAGTAGATGATCGGTGCCGTCGTCTGATACGAAATCAACGCGGGCAAGTCGGCGCCTTCGAATCGCAGCTCGCAATAGGGATCGTCCTCGACGATCGGCAGGCCGAAGCGCTCGCAGATCCGGACGACGCTCTCGCGGCGCCGCGCCGAAAGCGTGCGGCCGGTGGGATTTTGGAAGTTCGGTACGAGGTAGAGAAGCTTGGGAAACGGATCGGCGCGTTCGAGCACGTCCTCGAGCGACTCGGGCAGTAAGCCGTCTTCGTCGGTGTCGACCGTGAGATACCGGGCTTGATAGGCGTCAAAGGCCTGAATCGTGCCTAGATACGTGGGATTTTCGAGCACGACGTGATCGCCCGGATCGAGAAAGATCTTCCCGATCAAATCGAGACCCTGTTGCGAGCCGTTCACGATCGTCACGGTTTCGGCGTCGAGCGTATGGCCGACGCGACGGCTCAAACGTTGCGCCACCCATTCGCGCATCTCGGGTATGCCTTCCGTGACGCTGTACTGCAGCGCGGCGGGTCCACGAAGCTGCATCACCAGGCG
>PKWF01000219.1:3333-5722 GCA_003133185.1 Vulcanimicrobiota bacterium
TGAGCATCTCGCGGATCGTCGAGGCTCGCAAGCGAGCCGTCCGCTCGGCGAACTTCGCGGCTCGCGAGATCGTAGTCATAGGCGTAGCTTAGGCAGCGGTCATCGGTGGTCCGCTTATCGGAGGCCCGCCNNTCAGGCCGACGAGGATGAGGACCAGCGTCCCGACGACCGGCACCAACTCGGCTGCCGTGATTAGGCCGATGCCAGACAGCAACGCAACGAGGGGCGATGGAGTGGTCGAGGGGCTGACGAGCTCGCAAAGACGCCGGCCGATCAATAGCGCGAGTGCCGCCGTCCCAAGGAAGGCGCTCGCGAACAGAAAGACCATTTCGAGCAGGATCAAAGGAATGAGCAGAATCGTGATTGCCAGCAGCACGGCCAGTGGAATCACCGAAATGCAGCCGATCAAACCGGCGGCGACGCTAAGTCCGGGATGGCGCTCCAGCCGATCCAAGACCATTCTCGTGCGCAACGGGAAGATCAAGAAGACGAGCAGCGCGAGAAGGTTCCACGAAAGGCGCCAAAGCAGCCGATGATCGGGAACGAAAGGGCTGTAGCCGGAGTCCGGGGGCGCCCATGGGACGACCGCCTGCGCGACGGCGCCTCCAACCTGATTCACTTGGCCGGTGACGATGCCGCCGGGCGTGGTAAAGCAGCTTCCTCCAACGACGTTGCAGTTGCCCTCGACGATCCCCTCAATGGTCGCATCACCGAAAAGGACGGTGAGGTCACCGTCGACCACTTGTCCCGGCTCGACCACGACTGAGCCGAAGTAGGTCCCGCCGTGATAAACGGCCTGCGTCGCGGCCAGTGCAGGCCGGGCGAGTACCCCAAGCACCGCCAGCGCAATCCCAAAAACGATTAATCGGCGGAGGCTCACGAACGCGACCCGCGGGCGAGGTGGATGCTAAGAATCGGACGCAGCCGGCGATAGCCGTAGAGGATTCCGGCCAGCAGAAGAAGATCGACGAGCAAGACGGCCGTGACGACCGCCGCCGCGACCGCAGTCTCGGGAGCGACGGCCCACAGGCCCGCTTCGACCGCCGCCAACCCGCGATCTCCTGAAGCGGCGAGCCGTTCGAAGAGGCCCGCAACGCCGTGGGCCTCCAGCGCCGCGACTGCCAGGAGTGTCCAGGCGATGCTAAGATAGGCCAGCAATGGCACCCAGAGCCCCACGCGCCTGCGGGGGTGCGGCGGCGCGGCTGCAGCGGCGGAGACGACGGCGGCCGTAAAATCCGAACCAATCCGTCCACGCGGCTGCGTGGTGGTCAGCAGGGCATCGATCACGCGCAGCTCCTCGAACAGCGCGCTGCAGGCCGGGCACGAGCGCAGATGGAGCGCGACGTCGCGCATCTGCCGGCGGCCGAGCGTCGCTTCGAGGTGATCGTCCAGCATCGGCTCACACGAGGAGCAACGCATGTAAAGCCCCCTTCTCCGGCGCGCGAGCCGGCACACCGAGGGCGCGCGACTCGCGTTCGCGCATCTTTTTCGTTAGCGCGATCTTTCCGCGATGGATCAGCGTCTTTACGTTCCCGAGCGACAGCCCGAGCGTACTCGCGATCGTTTGATACTCCATATTATCGAAATAGCGCAGGGCTAGCACCGTTCGCGTGCGGTCCGGGAGCTCGGCCAATGCGGCGCGCAACTCCCGCTCGGCCTCTTGGCGCAGCAGACCGCCGACGGGATCCGCCTGCGGCGACGGATCGGCAAGTGCCGTCTCGAGCGTTTGCTCTTGCGAAAGCTCCTGCAGTTGCGGGACGCGTTGCGATTTGGCCAGATAGGTGCGAATCACGTTGCGCGCAATCTGATAGATCCAGGTCGAGAACTTCCCGAGCTGCGGGTTGAAAGTGTTCAAATGGGCGTAAGCGCGCAAGAACGTTTCCTGCGACAAATCCGCCGTTTCCGCCGAGTTGCGTACGGTTGCGCCGATGAAGTTCGCTATGCCGCGTTTGTAGCGATCGACGAGCACGCCGAAGACCTCCCTTTCCCCGGAACGCACTCGATGCACCAGAGCCTCGTCACTCTGATCACGGAATGCCATCCCCCCTCGATTCGGTTCCTTTGGCGGCTTCTACCTAGGCAGGAGCGAGTTTGTTACGGTCACGCAAGGAGCGAAGAGGCGGGTTGGCGGCATCGCGGGGAGAGAGAATCGGGGCGTTTTCACCGAGCGGCCACTCGATTCCTAAATCGGCATCGTCCCAGGCAACGCCAAACTCGCACCCGGGATCGTACGCGGCGCTCTGCTTGTACCAGAAAACCGTGCCATCTTCGAGCGTTAAGAAACCGTGAAGAAAGCCGCTGGGAACGTAGATTTGTCGCGCGTCGGCTGCCGTCAACGTCATTCCGTACCATTGTCCGTAGGTCGGGCTCGTCGTCCGAACGTCCACGA
>PKWF01000219.1:5782-19674 GCA_003133185.1 Vulcanimicrobiota bacterium
AGCTCCTGAAAGGAGCCTCGTTCGTCCGAGAGCACGCGCGGTGTCACTATCAAAGCGCCGGCAAGAGGTAAAGTCTCGACTTCCATGAGAACGACGGTTCTATGAACGGTAGCGCGAGTCCACCGGGTACTTTCGTGCTCCGGCGCGGACTCGAGCGGTTGCGCACCAGCGCCATCGTGAAGCAGAGCCTTCTGGTCTTTACCACCGGGATGGTGCTCAACGTGTGCGGGTTCGTCGCCCATGCCGTTGCGAGCCGGCAGCTCGGGGTCGCCGCGTATGGCGGACTTTACGCGCTAATCAATGCCGCGTTGATTGCGGCGCTTCCGGTCGCTTTCGTCGCGCCGGTCGTCGCGCAGCTCGCCGCGGAGTTTCGGGCGCTGCACGACGACGGTCACCTCCGGGGACTAACCGACAGCATCGCGGGCGGCTTTGCAAAACTGGCCCTGCTTTACCTCCTGGTGGCGACTGCGGGAATGTTTCCGTTTGCACGCTTTCTTCACGTCCCGATTTGGTCGGTGCCGTTCGTCGGATTAATCGCCGGCGTGGCACTCTTCGTTAACTCGCTGCGCGCAATCGCCCAGGGCACGCAGGATTTCGTCGGATATGGGTTCTCGAATGCGGCCGAGGGCATTGCAAAAGTTATCGCTATCGTCGCGTTAATTGCGCTCGGCCTGCGGTTCGGGGGCGCCGTCATCGGGTTTTTGATCGGGCCTCTCTGTGCGCTGATCTATCTCACTTTGCGGTTAAAACGGCGATACGCCGCCTCGCCGCCACATCGCGTCCACTACGACTGGCGCCGCATCCTCAACGCGGGAGCCGGAGCCGCGGCAGCGACGATCGCCATCGCGTTGATGGGGTCCGCCGACGTCGTTTTAGTTAAGCACTATTTTCCCGAGCACGCTGCGGGACTCTACTCCGCAGCGTCGCTCGGCGGAAAGATGCTGCTCTATCTCGTCGGATTCGTTCCAACCGTACTCCTCCCGCAGGCAGCGGACCGCCACGCGCGCGGCGCGCGAACGCGTGACGTTTTGGCGGGCAGTTTAACGATGCTTGTCGCGGTCGCTCTCTGCGGGCTCTTCATCTTTTACTTCTTCGGTCTGGACGTGCTGCACGCGCTCGTCGGGCATGCCTTCGATGCGGCGGCGCCGCTGCTGGTCAAATACGGTTTGGCGATGGTGCTGCTCGCATTGACCAATTCGCTTACGTTCTATGGGATTGCCACCCATCGCCTTGCGTTTACCGTGCCGCTGTTGATCTGCACGCTGAGCACGCTTGCTGCGATCGTTACCTTCCATCCGACGCTTGCGACCGTCGTGGAGATCATGGTGCTCGGCAACTTCGCAGCCGCCCTCGCCGTCACGGTTTCGCTGCTCTTTCAGCGAAACTCCGGCGGCCGGCGGTCGACGGTGTGACCCGCGTTCTCTTGCTGGGAGGGTCGGGACAGCTCGGAACGGCGATCGTGCGGCGATGGAACGATTGCGAGATCGTCGCGCCGTCGCACGACGAACTGGCGATCGAACAGAGCGCACGGCTCGCAGACGCGCTGACCACGACGCGGCCGGACGTGCTGGTAAACGCGGCGGCCTTTCACGACGTGGATCGTTGCGAAGACGAGCAAAAAATGGCGCTCGAAATCAACGCATTTTCGGTCGGCCGCGCCGCACGCCTGGCCGCCGAACGCGACGTGCTGTTCGTCACGATGAGCACCGATTACGTCTTCGACGGTGCGAAGGGCAGTCCGTATACGGAGAGCGATTCGCCGAACCCGCTTTCGTTCTACGGCGCTTCGAAACTCGCTGGCGAACGTTTGGTCGAAGCCGCCGGAGGGCGCGCGTTCGTCGTGCGGACGTGCGGGGTCTACGGACCTTCGCGTTCGCCGTCGCGACGCCGCACGTTTATCGAACGAATACTCGCTGCAGGCAAGAGCGGAGAACCGGTGCGCGTGGTTGCCGACGTCGTTGCATCGCCCACGTTTGCCGGCGATCTCGCCGATGCCCTGCGCAAGCTGATCGGCACCGCCGCCTATGGACTCTATCATGCTGCCGCCGCCGGGCCGGTGAGCTGGTATGAGTTCGCCGGCGAAGCGATGCGACATGCTCGGGTCGAGCTTGCGATCGAGCCGATCTCGGCGAAGCAGTGGAAAGCCAGGGCGACCCGCCCGCGATATTCCGCACTCGAGAGCGCGAAGCTGGGCGAGCTCGGGATCGCAATGGCGCCGTGGCGCGAGGGAATTGCCGCTTATCTGGCGCTTGGCGTAAGATAAGGAGCCGCCGTGGACCTTCGAATCGACCGCCGCAGCGTGGAACGCTGCCGCGACCTCGCCGGTGCTATCGTCGCGCCTGTGGAAGCCTTTATCGCCGCCCATTCGACGGTTTCGGTGGAGCGCGCCGTCTTGCGGTTGCTCGGCGTCGACGGGATCACGCCGCAGGAAGTTCCGCTCCCCAATGCGATTCTCGACGCGGTACCTCCTCACGAGCGCGCTCGCGGCGTGGCGTTGCCCTTCGGCAAAGCCTTGGCGGAAACGGGTCTGGAGCCGGCGGCACTCGCTGCGGAGATTGCCGGAGGCCGGTGCGCGCTCGACCAGTTCGCATCCACTCCGGAAGCCGCGGCTCGTGGCGAGTTAGCCCGGTTCGTCGATCGTGCGCTAGACCGGATCGCCGCACGGCGCGACGAGCGCGCTGCTTGGCTCGCGGCTTTTCCGCAGTTGCCGCCGCCGCTGCTCTACGTCATCGTCGCAAGCGGCAACATCTACGAGGATCGCGTCGCCGCCGTCGCCGCCGCACAAGCCGGCGCGCAGGTGATTGCGGTGATTCGGTCGACCGGCCAGTCGTTGCTCGATTTCGTGCCCTTCGGTCCCACGACGGAAGGTTTCGGCGGCACGTACGCGACTCAGGCCAACTTCGCGATAATGCGCGCCGCGCTCGATGAAGCGAGCGAGAAGCTCGGCCGTTACGTGATGCTGACGAACTACGCCAGCGGCCTCTGCATGCCCGAGATTGCCGTGATGGCGGCGTTCGAACGGCTCGACATGCTGCTCAACGACTCGATGTACGGCATTCTCTTTCGCGATATCAACATGAAGCGGACCTTCGTCGATCAGCATTTCAGCCGCATGCTCAACGCTCGCGCGGGAATCATCATCAACACCGGCGAGGACAATTACTTAACGACNNGCACATCGCGCTGGGCTGCCGGACGATCAGATTGGGCTGGGCGATGCCTACGAGATCGACCCCGACCGTGAAGATGGCTTTCTCTATCAAGTGGCTCAGGCGCAGCTAGCGCGCGAGATATTCCCCGATGCGCCGCTGAAGTATATGCCGCCGACCAAACACATGACCGGCGACATCTTCAAGGGGCACCTGATCGACGCGATGTTCAACCTAACGTCGGTGATGACGGGTCAGAACATCCATTTGTGCGGCATGCCGACGGAAGCGATCCACACGCCATTTTTGGGCGACCGCGCGCTCTCCCTCGAGAATGCGCGCTACATCATGAGCACGGCCCGGCATTTCGGCGACGAGATTGCGCTGCGCCCCGGCGGCATCATCGAACGGCGCGCGCACGACGTGCTGGCTTCGTGCGAAGCCTTGCTCGATCGCGTTGCGGCCATGGGGCTGATGGCGGCCATAGAGGCCGCGCTCTTTGCCGACGTCTCCCGGGCGCCCGGAGGCGGCCGCGGCTTCGAGGGAGTCTTCGAACGCGCCGCCGACTATTGGAATCCTTTTGAAGAACGCCGTCTCGCGCTAGGCCGGCCGGGGTGACGAAGCTCGTCGGGCCCTTCGGCGATACGCGCGACGACGGAAAGGTGCAGCTCTCGTTTACGCTGCCGGTCGATTGGAGCGAAGCGGCCGACGAGGCGGCGCGCCAACTCGCCGGCAAGATGGGTTTTCGCGACGTGCAAGTCGTCGAAGGGCGGCCGATCGCCTCGGGCTTCTCTTTCTTCGTGATCTACGCAACCACGACGCAGGCCGTCGACGTTGACGGCATCGTGGCGCCTTCGGCGGGCGCCCATGCGATGTCGATGGAGGAGATCGACGCGCTGGTGCACGAGCGGGTCGGCCGCAAGATCCGGGTAGCCGGCGCCTGCATTGGCACCGACGCCCACACCGTTGGCATCGACGCGATCCTCAATATGAAGGGGTATAAGGGCGATTACGGCTTGGAACGTTATCACGAGTTCGAAACGCATAACCTCGGCAGTCAAGTCGCCGTCGAGGAGTTAGTGCGCTTCACGAAGGAGCGACGTATCGATGCATTGCTCGCATCGCAGGCCGTCACGCAGAAAGGAAGCGACATCACGAACTTCACCGCGCTTAGCGAGCTGCTGGAGGCTGAGAACGTGCGAGACAACGTCGTGCTGATCTGCGGGGGCCCCCGGATGACGAATCTGTTGGCCGGCGAGCTCGGCTACGACGCCGGGTTTGGCCGCGGAACGCTGCCGAGCCAAGTCGCGTCGTTTATCGCAGTCACGCTGGCGGAGCGCCTCCGGCAAGGCCGGCCGCACTGGTGAGCAAGACCGCACTCGTTACCGGAATTACAGGCCAAGACGGCTCCTATCTCGCGGAGCTGCTGCTGGAGAAGGGGTACCGCGTCGTCGGTATGACGCGGCGCACCAGCACCGAGGTGCACGAGCGCATCGAGCATATCGTCGATGAGATCGAGATCGTATCGGGCGATCTTCTCGACCAAAGCTCGATCACGTCGATCGTCAGCGAAGTTCGTCCGGACGAAATTTACAATCTTGCGGCACAATCGTTCGTGCCTGCCTCGTGGAGCCAGCCGGTGCTGACCGGCGAGTTTACGGCACTCGGCGTCACTCGGGTGCTCGAAGCGATTCGTCACGTCGACCCGAAGATTCGCTTCTACCAAGCCTCGAGCTCGGAGATGTTCGGCAAGGTGGTCGAGACGCCGCAGTGCGAGACGACGCCATTTTATCCACGCAGCCCCTACGGCGTCGCAAAGGCGTACGGCCACTGGATCACGGTGAATTACCGCGAGTCGTACGGTTTATTTGCGTGCAGCGGAATTTGCTTCAACCACGAAAGCCAGCGCCGCGGGAAGGAGTTCGTTACGCGCAAGATCACCGACGGCGCAGCGCGGATCAAGCTGGGCCTCGCAAATGATCTGCGCCTCGGGAACCTCGACGCGCATCGCGATTGGGGTTACGCCGGCGACTACGTGCGCGCGATGTGGATGATGCTGCAGCAGAGGCAGCCCGACGACTACGTCATCGCCACCGGTCGCACGCACAGCGTACGCGATTTTGTGCGGATCGCGTTTGAAGTCGCAGGATTGGGTTCGTTCGAGCCTTACGTCGTGACCGATCCGCGGTTCGTCCGCCCGGCCGAAGTGGACCTGCTGGTCGGCGATGCGAGCAAAGCCGCGGTCGAGCTGGGTTGGAAGCCTGACATCGAGTTTGAGCGGCTCGTGGCGATGATGGTCGAGGCCGACATCGCTCGTCTCCGCGCGCGCGTCGGCGCTTAGCGCTTGCCGTGCGAGCGTTGGTTACGGGAGCCAGTGGCTTTGTCGGTCGCTTTCTCATCGCCGCGCTGCGCCGGCAAGGCGGCGAGGTTTTGGCTTGCGGAGGTCCTCACGACGACCGAAGCGACTTTTTCCCGATCGATATGCGCGACTCGGATTCCTTGCGCGCCGCGCTGGAAGCGGCACGCCCGAGCGTCATCTTTCATCTCGCGGCACAAACGTTCGTACCGGATTCGCTGCGCTCGCCGATCGAAAGCTTTGAAACCAATGCGCTCGGGAGCGCACGGCTGGCCGAAGCGGTGCGGGCATATGGGGGCGACCCGTCGCCACGCATCGTTTTTGCCAGTTCCGCTGAAGTTTACGGCATACGGGAACGAAGCGAGTATCCGCTGCTCGAGAGCCTGGACTTGCGTCCGGCCAATCCGTACGGTGCAAGCAAGGCGGCCGCCGAGGCCTTCCTTCTGTCAGGTGCGCGAAGCCTCGGACTCGACGTCGTGGTCGCGCGCGCCTTCAACCATATCGGACCAAATCAAAGCGAGCGTTTTGTCGTTGCCTCTTTGGCCGCGCAACTCGCCCGCATCGCCGGCGGCGGCGAGCCACAGATGTACGTGGGCAGCCTCAGCTCGGCTCGCGACTTCTTGGACGTTCGCGACGTCGTCGAGGCCTATCTGGCGCTCGCGCGCCGCGGCGAAGGCGCGCAAATCTATAACGTTTGCAGCGGTCGCGCCGTGACGATCCGCGACGTGCTGCGCGAGCTCATCTCGATTGCGCGGGTGCCGGTGGAAGTGCGCGAAGACCCGCAACGCGTACGCGCGACCGAGATTCCTCTCTCGGTCGGCAGCGCGGAGAAGCTGCGCGAGGCGACGGGGTGGCAGCCGAAGATTACGCTGGACCGCTCGCTGCGCGACGTTTATGCAGCGGCGCTAGCGGCGGAGAACGATTAGTGCGCGCATTCGTCTTTAAGAACCGCGGCCTGCTGCTGAGTCTCCCGGCGTTGGCGCTCGTAACGCGTGGCAAACCGAGTGCGGGCAGCATTGCGTTCGGCTTGCCGATCGCCATTGCGGGCGAGCTGATTCGTTGCTGGGCCGTCGGCTATTCGGGCGAGACCACGCGCGACGACGTGGTAACGGCGCCCAAGCTCGTGACGGCGGGACCATACGCCTATGTGCGCAACCCGCTCTATATTGGAAACTTTGTGACCGCGACGGGGTTCGCCATCGCCTTTACCGGTCGAAACTGCCCGTTCATGCGAACCGTGCTCGTCGGCGGTTCGCTAGCTGCGATGAGCGCAGTCTATGCCGCGATCGTGCCGCACGAAGAGGCATTCCTGCGCTCGCAGTTCACTGACGAGTTCGAGCGCTATTGCGAGCGCGTTCCCAGCGTGATTCCGCGGTCGACGCCGATCGACGACGCGCAAGGGCAATGGAGCGCCGAAGTCGTGCGCACCGCGGAGAGCAAGACCTTCGTCACGTTTGGGGCGATGCTGCTGGCCCTCTGGCTGAAGTCCCGGAAGTCGTCGTAGTGGCCGCGACGAGCGTCGCACGCCGTCTGCGTTTTGCGCTCTTGGCGACGGCGCTGGTCGCGTTGCTCGAGTTTTGGGGCGGCGCCGTTTCGCGCAGCTTGGCGCTGACCGGCGACGCGGTGCACGTCTGCATGGACGTTGTCGCACTGGCGCTTGCGTTGGTTGCATCGGTCAACGCTATGCGGCCAGCCGACCCGCGGCGCACGTTTGGTTACGGACGCATCGAGGTGCTCGGCGCTCTGGTAAATGGAACGATTCTGCTCGTAGCGACGCTGGGGATCGTATACTTTGCGGTACGCCGCTTTGCGGCGCCCGTCGAGCCGCATGCCGGCGTCATGACGATCGTTGCGGCCGTCGGCCTTGCGGTCAATGCCGGGGTCGGCCTTTCGTTGCGCGCGCCGGGCAAACGCGACATGAACGTCCGCGCGGCGCTTTTTCACGTCTTCGGCGACGCGCTCGGCGCGGTGGCCGTGATTGCCGGCGGCATTGCGATCGCGCTGACGCATCTGGCGTGGATCGACCCGTTCCTCTCGCTCTTCGTCGCGGCAATCATCGTCGTCGGCGTCGTGCGGCTGATGCGCGACGCGACTGAAGTGCTGCTCGAAAGCGTTCCGGGCGACGTGAACAGCGTGGATCTCGTCGAGCACCTCGAGAAAATCGGCGGCGTAACCGGCGTTCACGATCTGCACGTCTGGTCGATCGGAAGCGGTTCGCATGCGCTGTCGGCGCACGTACTGCTCGACGACCGTCGCTTGAGCGAAGCGACCGACGTGCTGCGCGAGATCGACGACTGCGCGCGCGAGCACTTTGGAATAACGCACGTCACGATTCAATTCGAGTGCGAGACGTGCCCGGTCGTCGTGAGGCATTAGGCGCGGCGATGGCCACGATCGAGACGCCCCGCTTGCTCCTGCGACATTGGCGAGATGCCGATATCGANNGTTTGCGAAATCCACGGCAGCCCTTCGTCGCCGCGACCTCGACGAGCTCGGCTATGGTTGGTGGGTCGTTGAAGTGCGCGGTGGAACGCCATTCGCCGGTGTCGTCTGTTTACGCGAGGTTCCGTTCGAAGCGCACTTCACGCCGGCGCGCGAGGTAGGCTGGCGCCTTGCGCCCGAGCACTGGGGAAAAGGCTACGCGACCGAAGGCGCGCGCGGCGCGTTGCAGTACGCGTTCGCCGCGTTGAGATGGGACGAGGTGGTGGCGATGACGGCCGTGCAAAACGTCCGTTCGGAGCGGGTCATGCAGCGGCTCGGCATGACGCGCGATCCCGCCGATGATTTCGAGCATCCGAAAGTGGAAAAAGGGCATGCGTTGCGCCGGCACATCTTGTACCGGATACGACCGTCCGATAGCCGGCAGTAAGGCTCTCTTAAAGGAGGCGTCCCAGTGGGGGTCCGGTTCCTAGGCCTTTGGAGGCCAGACTCGAAACTGCGCGGGCATGACGTCTAACGAATCAAAGACCGTGGTTCTCGGAATGGCGCGCACGCCGTTCGGCAAACTCGGGGGCGCGCTCGCTCCGCTCTCTGCGACGACGCTTGGCGCCGTCGCACTTACCGCCGCGATCGAACGCTCCAAGGTCGATCCGACGGAGATCGAGCACGTGACGTTTGGCGAAGTGCTGCAGGCCGGCGTGGGACAGAATCCGGCGCGTCAGGTGCTCTTTAAGTCGGGCCTTGCGAAGACCGTGACTGCCGATACCGTCAACAAAGTGTGCGCGTCCGGATTGCTCGCGGCCGTCAACGCAATGCGCTCGATTGACGCCGGAGCCAACTCGGTTGTCGCGGCCGGCGGGATGGAGTCGATGTCGAACGTGCCCTATCTATTGCGCGACGCGCGCTGGGGCTACCGCTTCGGTGACGGCACGGTTGTCGACGCCATGATTTTCGACGGCCTTTGGGATCAATATTTCCCGATGACGATGGCAACGCAGGGNNAGCAAAGTCGCCAACGAGCTCGGTCTGACCCGCGAAGAGCAAGATATCTTCGCGTTGGAAAGCCATCGCCGTGCCGCCGCAGCCCACGCAGCCGGACATTTTGCCGACGAGATCGTCGGCGTTAAAGTCGCGAGCAAGGCAAAGGACAAAGTCGTGGTCGAGCGCCTCCCGCGCCAGGGGAAGGTTCGGGTACCGGTCGCGGTGGGCGGCTCGAGCTCGGTCTGGGATCACGAGCCTTCGGAAGAGTTTACGTTGGATTACGCGTCCTACGCGCCGTTCATCACCGGCGAGCATCCGCACACGCTCGTCGATCGGGACGAAGCGGTACGGGCCGAGTCGAACATCGAGGCGTTAGCAAAGCTCAAGCCGCTCGAACGCAACGGCACGGTGACTGCCGGAAACGCGCCGGGCGTCAACGACGGCGCCGCCGCTTTGATTCTCGCCGACGCCGGCTTCGCCGAGGAACGTGGGTACAAAGCGTTGGCGACGATCGTGGAGCATGCGACGGTCGCCTGGGATTCGCCCTACATTAGCTTGACGCCCGCGATGGCGGCGCGCAAGCTGCTCGATCGCACGGGTTTGAGCGCGAATGACATTCACGTGTGGGAGATCAACGAAGCCTTCTCGGCCGTTGCGATTACGTCGGGTCGCCGTCTGGGGCTCGAGGACGGCTTCATCAACCAGTACGGCGGCGCGGTCGCCATGGGACATCCCATCGGCGCATCGGGTGCGCGCATCCTAACGACGCTGATCAACCAACTGCGCAAGCGTGGCGGCGGATATGGCGTGGCGACGATTTGCTCCGGCGGCGGCCAAGGCGACGCAGTACTCGTTCGCGTGGAGTAGCGGCCCATTTCGCAGTTTGAGCTAAGCGCGGATCAGCGGCAGATCGGCGCGCTGGCAGCGGAGATCGCGCAACGCGAGATCGCGCCGTTCGTCGCACAGTGGGATCGCGACCACGTTTTCCCGCGCGAACTCTACGGCAAGCTGGCCGGCTCAGGCATAATGGGAATCCTCGTGCCCGAAGAGTACGGGGGCGCGGAAGCGGATTATCTTTCATACGCGCTCGCGATCGAGGAGCTCGCGCGAGTCGATGCCGGAACGGCGGTGACCGTCTCGGTTCATTCGATGATCTGTTCGGCGATTCTAAAGCTCGGCACGAAGGAGCAAAAGGAGCACTGGTTGCCCCTTTTGGCGAGCCGCGACGTCCTCGCTGGATTCGCGCTGACCGAATCGGATGCCGGGTCCGACGCGGTAGCCCTACGCGCTACGGCAAGGCCTTCCAGCGGCGGCTATACGCTCAACGGCCGAAAGCAATGGTGCAGCACCGGCAGCTATGCCGGCGTCATCATGGGAATGTTTCGCACGGGCGGCCCCGGCGCTCGCGGTGTCAGCGCCTTTCTTTTCGAGCCGAACTTGCCGGGCGTCACGATCGAGCGCGTGACCGAAAAACTGGGAATCCACACCAGCAACACCTGCGATTTGGCCTTCGACGACGTGCGCGTCGGTCGCGAAGCGCTCCTCGGCGAAGAGGGCGCCGGTTTCGGCAACGCGATGACGGCATTAACCGCCGGCCGCATCGGCATTGCCGCGCAAGCGATCGGAATTCTCGCCGCTTGCCTCGACGAGTCGGTGAAGTTCGCCAAGGAGCGCATCGCGTTCGGAAAGCCCATCGGGGCGTTCGAAGGCGTCTCGTTCAAAATTGCGCAGATGGCGATGGATCTCGATGCAGCGCGGATGCTTACGTATCGCGCCGCGGCCCTCGCCGACGCCGGCGAGCCCTTCGCAATTCCCGCGAGCAAGGCAAAGCTCTTTGCCTCAACGGCCGCGCGCAAACACGCCGGCGAAGCACTGCAAATTCACGGCGGGTATGGATACACGACCGAGTTCGCGGTCGAGCGTCATTACCGCGACGCAAAGATCACCGAGATCTACGAAGGCACGTCGGAGATCCAGCAGATCATCATCGCGCGCTCGCTCTTGGGGCGTCTGGAATAGCAAACAGGAGGCACCGTTAGATGCCTCCTGCGACGTCCGCCGTCGAAACGCCCCAGCGGGCGCCTTTCACGAAGTCCGACAGAGATAGCAAGGGCCTAAGCGCGAGGGTGCGAACCTGTCGGCCCGCTATGAATTTGATGGAGTATCAGGGCAAGGAGCTTTTCAAGCGTGCCGGCATCGCCGTGCCGTGCGGCGAGCACGCGCTTAACCCCGACGCGGTCGCGCGGTTCATCGAAAAGAACCCTGGCGAGTGGGTCGTCAAGGCGCAAGTCTTAATGGGCGGTCGCGGCAAAGCCGGCAAGATCAAGATGGCGAGCGATGCCGTACAAGGGCGCCGCGTCGCCGAGGAGATTTTGGCAACGCCAATGCCCCCCAACCGCCAGAATCCGCAGGGCGAATTGATAAAATCGCTGCTCGTCGAAGAGAGGCTGGACATCGCGAAGGAGGCCTACTGTGCCGTGGCGATCGATCGCGCGGCGCGCAAGCCCGTCTTCATCGTCAGCCGCTACGGCGGCATGGACATCGAAGAAGTTTCGGAGCACCATCCGGAGTCGATCGCAAAGTTTCCCGTAGATACCGCGATCGGATACTCGCCCTTCATCGGGCGCGAGCTTGCATTTGCGGCGCAGCTCGATCCGGGTTTTCGCAAACAGTTTCCGGCGATCGCGGGCGCGCTGTACGAGCTGTTTTTCCGGTACGGCGCCAAGCTCGTCGAGATCAACCCGCTCGCGCTGACCACGGACGGACGCGTCATTGCTTCCGATGCCAAGGTCGAGTTGGATGACGACGCCTTATTCAAAAACCCGGAGTTCGCACAATGGCACGCGGTGCTGCCACTCGATGAGGACGAAACGCTGGCGGCGCGAGCCGGCGTCGGGATTCGCAACTTTCGGCAGTTTCCCGGAGACGTTGGTACGATGGCAAATGGCGCCGGACTCGCGATGGCGACCATGGATGCGGTCAGCAATGCCGGCGGCCTGATAGCAAACTTTCTCGACGTCGGCGGCGGCGCGAACGCGCAACGGGTTCGCAACTGCTACGAGCTGGTCGTCAACAACACCGGCGCGACGGTCTTTTTCATCAACATCTTCGGCGGCATCACGCGCGGCGACGAAGTTGCGCGCGGCGTCGTCGAAGCGATGCGGGAAACGAGGTCGCGGAAAATTCCACTCGTCATTCGTTTGACGGGAACCAACGAAGAAGAGGGCCGGCGCATCCTCGCCGATGCCGGCATGACCCCGGTGGAAACGATGGACGAAGGCGCAAGCGAAGCGGTGCGACTCGCTGCAGAGATGAGAGGCTAGGGGCGTGTCGATCTTTTTAGACAAGAACAGCCGGGTAATCGTACAAGGCATCACGGGGGCGGAGGGTTCGTATCACACCGACCGCATGGTGAAATATGGAACGAATCTGGTGGGCGGGGTCACGCCCGGCAAGGGGGGGCAGACGACTCCCCGCGGGCTCCCCGTCTTCGACACCGTCAAAGAGGCCGTTGAAGCGACCGGCGCGACCCATACTTGCATCTTCGTTCCGCCGCCCTTTGCCGCCGACGCGCTCTACGAGGCGTACGAAGCGGGAATCACGTTTGCGGTTTGCATCACCGAAGGCGTGCCGGTGCACGATACGCTCAAAGTGGTCGGTACGACGGCCGGGATGCGCATCATCGGCCCGAACTGTCCCGGTCTCATCTCGCCGGGAAAGGCGCTCGTCGGCATCATGCCGGGCCACATCTTTAAAGAGGGCCGCGTGGGCGTCATGTCGCGTTCGGGAACCCTGACCTACGAGGTCGTCGACCTGCTTACGCGCGAGGGCTTCGGCCAATCGACCTGCGTCGGCGTCGGCGGCGACCCGATTATCGGAACGACGTTTGTCGAGTGCCTGCGGGAGTTCAAGAACGATCCGCAGACCGGCGCGCTGGTTCTTTGCGGCGAAATCGGCGGCTCGGACGAAGAAGATGCCGCTGCGTTCATCGCCGAGCACCTGCCCGAGATGCCGGTCGTCGCGTTCGTCGGCGGCCGGAATGCCCCGCCCGGCAAGTCCCTCGGCCACGCCGGCGCGATTATCTCCGGAAACTTCGGGACCCCGCAGAGCAAGATCGCCGCGTTTCAAGCGGCCGGCGTGCCGGTAGCCGATCGTCCGTCCGACATCCCACGCTTGCTTGCCGAGCGCCTCGCCGTCAGGGCGTAAATCCGTCAACGGCGCCAGTCGCCATCCCTTAAGGGTACCTAAAGGAACCGACCCAATCCTGAGCAAATGCTTGGCGCAGTGGGTCACTCTGTGAAATTCCTGGGGCCGGCTGGCCCGCGGGAAAGCGGGGCGGCTCGCCTTTTGACAACTCGATAATGATAGAGGGTTAAACGAACAATGAGTTCACAACAGACCCTCCGTCGGGCGGTTATAGCCGCTTTCTTACTCGTCGCGTTCCTCAGCCAGGGAACATGGGCACTGGCAGGCGTTACGGGTAACATCGCGGGCACGATTACCGACTCGAAGGGAACCCCGATTGCCGGCGTGCAAGTGCAGGCAGTCGCTCCCTCCGGGAACCGGACCGCAACGACGGACGCGGGAGGTCACTTTACGATCCTCTCGCTTGGCCCCGACACCTACACTATCAGCCTCACCAAATCGGGATATCAACCTTACTCGTATCCAGGCGTTGTGGTCTTTGCCGACCAGACGCAACAGGTCTCCTACCGAATGACGGCGGCGCTCGTGACGATCGCGCGCGTTACCTCATCGGCGGGTACGTCGCTGGTCAAGTCCGGCGTCGGATCCGACCTGTATAACGTCACCGCCGCGCAGGCGGCTGCCGCGCAGTCACTCGGCGGCGGCGGCAACCTGAATAACGCTTATTCGGCTATGGCGTCGGTCCCCGGCGTCCAGACGTCGCAAGGCGGCATGGGCTGGGATTTCAACGCCGCGTACGTTCGCGGTCAAAACTCGTACTA
>PKWF01000107.1:0-399 GCA_003133185.1 Vulcanimicrobiota bacterium
GTCGAAGGGTCAGGATGACATTGGGAGGGCGCGCACGACGCGCGTGCAATCCGCGCAGATATCGGGATGCTCTGGATCCTCGCCGAGCTCCCGATACTTCCAACACCGCACGCACTTCGCTCCGTCCGCGGGCAATAACTCGAAGGCTTCCGCAGCGCCCGAGTTCAGCGTCAGCTGGGAGACGACCAGCGCCTCACGCAGGTTGTCGCCAAGCGCGAGCAGCCGCTTGTAGACCGCCGGCGGCACGGTAAGGCGCACCTGCGCCTCGAAGTCGCGCGGTTCTGCCGACGCGGCAACTCGGGCGCGTAGCCCGCGCAGCCGCCGCCAGAGCGCGAGATCGCTTTCGGCGGCAGCGTTCCGGGAACGGTTTACATCGAAGGAACTGTCGAAAACGCTTTC
>PKWF01000107.1:454-9692 GCA_003133185.1 Vulcanimicrobiota bacterium
ACGATGCGCAGATAGGCGTCGTGTATCTCGCAGGAATCGTACGCGTCTTTAACGCCGGCGACGAACGCATCGGTCACGTTGCAGGCAAGCCGGTCGATCGGCTCCATCGCTTCGCGCGCGACGACGTCCGCGGCGGAAAGATCCTCCAGATTGGAGAGCATGAAGCGCATGCGGTTTCGCAGGTTTCGGTAGACGCGCCCGACTTGGTCGACGACGTTGGGCCCAAAGCGCACGTCGTCGATGGGCTCGACCGAGGCAGCCCACAACCGTAAGACGTCGGCGCCCCAGCGCGCCATCGCATCGCTCGCATCGATGCCGGTTCCCCGCGATTTCGACATCGGGCGGCCTTCTTCGTCGTTCACCCAGCCGTTCTTCAACACGCGCCGGTACGGCGCGCGGCCTTTGATCGCGACGGCCGTGATGAGCGAGCTGCGAAACCAGCCCCGAAACTGATCGCCGCCTTCGAGAACGAGGTCGCTCGGCCACGGCATTCCGTCGCGTCCCAGCACGGCGAGATGGGTGACTCCCGACTCAAACCAAATGTCGACGATGTTCTTCTCTTTTTCGAGATCGCAACCACCGCAGCCCGGACAGACGAAGCCGTCGGGAAGATAGGTCTGCACCGGATCGCTCCACCACGCACCTGCGCCCGCCTCGGCGAAGCGTTTGGCGGCAAGGCGCGCAACCCGCGGATCGAGGATCGCCTCGCCGCACGCTCTGCAAACTAAGGACGGAATTGGCGTTCCCCACGTGCGTTGGCGCGAAAGACACCACTCGGGATGCGTTTCGATCATCTGCCGCTGGCGCGCGCGCCCCCATTGCGGCGCGTATTCGACTGCGTCGGTCGCGTCGAGCGCGCGCTGGCGAAGCAGGTTTTGATCCATCGCGAGAAACCACTGCGCCGTCGCGCGGAAAATCACGGGATTGTGACAGCGCCAGCAATGTGGATAGGAATGCTCGTACTCCGCCGCGCTCCACAACGCCCCGCTCGCGCGCAAATCGTCGACGATGCGCGCATTGGCCGCGAAAATGTTCATGCCGGCGTAGGCGCCGGCCTCGGCGGTGAACCGGCCGGCCGCATCTACCGGATTGAGAATCGGCAGACCGTATTTCATTCCCGTATCGAAATCGTCGGCGCCGTGCCCGGGCGCAGTGTGGACTACTCCCGTCCCGGTCTCCAAGTCCACGTACGGCGCGAGAACGATCGTCGAATCGCGCTCCATGAACGGATGGCGCACGGCGAGTCCGTCGAGCTCTTCGCCAAGTACGCGACCGATGAACGTCGCGTCCGCGAACCGCTCGCCCAACGCGCGCTGCGCGAGCGCCTCGGCGACGATCAGCATCTCGCCGTCCACGCGATAGAGCACGTAGGTGGCGTCGGCGCGCAATGCAATGGCTACGTTCGCCGGAAGCGTCCACGGCGTCGTCGTCCAGATAAGGAATGAGACGGGGATCGCAGTGTCACCCTGAGCCTGTCGAAGGGCTGCACTGTCTGCGCCGTCATGCTTCGAAAGGCTCAGCATGACAGAGTCACGCTGCTCGGCGTTCGCCGTGAAGCGAACGTAGATCGACGGCGACGTTCGCGGCTCGTACTCGATCTCGGCTTCCGCCAGCGCCGTTTCGTCGTGGACGCACCAGAGCGTCGAGCGCAGACCTTTATAGATTTGCTGACGCTCGGCCAGATCGGCAAGGGCGTTTACGATCGTTGCTTCAAAAGACGGGTCGATCGTGCGGTATGGATGGTCGAAGAAGCCGAAGGTGCCCATCCGCCGGCGGTGCTCTCGCTGACGCTCGAGCCAGTAGAGGGCGCGTTCTTTGCATTGCGCGCGCAGTTCGAGCGGATCGACGGCGTGAAAATCCTTGATTCCCAAATACTTGAGCGTTTCGTACTCGATGGGGAGTCCGTGCATATCCCAGCCGGGAACGAACTTCGCATACTTCCCGTCGAGCAGTGCGATCTTCACGAACATGTCCTTGAGCACCATGTTCAGGAAATGGCCCATGTGCAGCTCGCCGTTCGCGTACGGCGGTCCGTCGTGCAAAATCCACGCGCCGCCCGGCGCGTTGCGCTCCAAGCGCCGTTCGTACGTACCGTGGTCGTTCCACCACTCGACGCGCTCCGGCTCTCGCTTGGGAAGGTCCGCCTTCATTGGAAAGGCGGTCCTCGGCAGATTCAACGTGCCCCGGTAATCCATCACTCGTCGTCCAAGAGCTCGCCGAGGACCTCGAAGTTTCGCTCCGCGGCCGCTTGGACGACCGGGAGGCGCGCAGCTAACGCGGCCGAGAGCTGCTCGCGCTCCGAGACGAGCCGGTCGACGAGCTCGTCGATTGCGCCGTCGCTCGGGGGCGGTCTGCCTGGAATCCAGAGCGGCTGCAAAGGATAGTCGAGGTCCTCGCAGAGTGCGGTCACTTTTGGATCGTACGGTACGGCAAGAAACGGAACGGCGAAGCGCGCGGCAAGAACCAGGGCGTGCAGACGCATGCCGATCGCGACGCGAGCGCCCTGCAGAATCGCGGCTGCCTTTTCGAGCGTGCACTCGGGGAGCAGCACGGGCGCCGACGCGCAAGCGCGAATGACGTCGGTCGACAAGGCAGCATCGGGCGCGCCTCCCAGCGGCAAAAAGGCCGCCCGCACGTTGTGGTGCTCGGCGAGGCGATCGACGGCCCGCGCGAGGACGGATATCCCATCCCGGAACGATGCGGCCTTTCGCACGCTAATCACGGCGTAGGCGCCGCTCTCCGGACCGAGGCCGTCGGCCGCAAGATCGTCACGCGCCGCGGGCCGATCGTACAAAAAGACGGGATCCGCGGTGCGCTCGGCCGGCGCGCCGGGCAAGAGATCCTTGAGCAGCCGCAGCGACCGCTCGTCGCGCACGGTTGCGCGATCGAGGCCCTTGCAGAACCCTCGCACCACCCAGCGTCCCCAAAAATCGAGCGGTCCGATGGATTGCGCGAAGATCATCGCTTTGCGCCCGCTTCGAATCGCTGTGCGCAGTACCGCGGCGTAATACAGCAAGCTGCGCAAGCTCGTTTCGTTTTGCAAGAGACCTCCACCACCGGAGAGCACGACGTCGGCGCGTCCGATGGCAGTGCGAACGGCGCGCCAGTCCCATCGGGCCGTCGCATCGACACGATAGGCGGCCGCGGTGCGCCGCGGTGTTGCCGATAGCACCTCGATCGATGCCGCGGGAAAGTCACGGCGCAGCCGCTCGACGATCACCTCGAGCAGCGCCTCGTCGCCCAAATTGCCGAAACCGTAATAGCCGGAGATCAGCACGCGCGCCCCTTCGACGGAAGGACTCAGGATAAACTCCGCCCGTAGACGACGCGCCGATAGATCCAGATCAGCGCCGACCCGACGATCGCGCCCGCGACGAGCCCATTGAGGATTCGCAAAACCGAAATCTCGATCGGGGTGTGCAAGTGCGAAAACGTGTCGATAACGTCCCCAATCCCCACCCCGATGCACAGCGCCAAGAGCCAACCAACCGCGCGCCGGTGCGGCGGCAGCAAGGCCGGCAATACCATCATGGCGGGAAAGCCGATCAAGAACTCCTTGAAGCGTGGCCGGACGCTCAGCGTGGCAGTCAGCAGATGGCGAAACCCGAGCTCGAAGGGCGAAGGCGAGACTTCGCTGTCGTTGCCGCTGCGCACGAGCAATAGCGCGCCGGCAGCGATGATCGCGATGCCCGCCAAGAGCTGATAGGTCAGTACCGGCGAGAGAAAGACGTCNNGCGATGAGCGGCGGCAGCGCCAGGACGAGCCGGACGCCTCGAAAGCGCTCGATCTCCTCCATTGCCAGCGGCGCGCTCATGATGCCCACGACGACGAGCGCGCCGAGCAGCGCGACGCCCGTCGCCGCCACGGTCCAGCCCAGGCTGCGGACGAGCTGCGTGCCGGCGGCGCTCGCGGGCGTTTCATTCCAGGCCGGAATCAAAATCAAGATTGCGGCGGTCGCGAAGAGCAGCGCGCCAGCGAGCGCAATAGCGGAGCGCGCGAACGCGTCGTGGTGCGTCAGCAGCCCGGCGAGATAGAGCGCGATCGTCGCGCCGTAAGCGATGGCGGCAATCCGTCGTCCGTACAAACCAAAGAATTCGAGCAGGAGCGCGAAAATCGACGGGACGGCCAGCGCCGCCAGCCCAACGAGAAGCCGATTGTTGCCACGATACTGGGGAATCGGNNAATCGGCGTGGCGCGCCCGAGGCGAAAGCCGTCGGCGCGAAGCTGATCCGCGATCTGCTTGACCATTTCGACGTTAGTCGCCTCGACCGAGAGATCTCCATCTTGGTGCGCCCACGGACGCAAGTACGCGACCCGGACGTTGCGCTCGCGAACGCCCAAAACGTATCGCGCGACGACCTCGTCGAGCTTGAGCTTATCCAGCTCGGTTTTGGCAATTGCCTGAACGCGAACCGTCCGGCCCGGGATAAGCCTCGCAAGGGTGTCGTTACCCTTCTGCACTTGACTGGGATCGTACGTCTCGATCGACCCGAAGTTGAAGAGGTGCTGTTTGAAGGCGTCCGCCGTATCCTCGAGATGATCGGGATAGCCGGCAACCGCATTGCTCAACCCAAAGAAGATAACCGTCGAGACCTTCGGGTCGTAGGCAAGCACGTCGTCGAAAAGCGCTTCGATCTGCGGCGCGCGAAAACGCTCGTCATTTTGAAAACGAGGAATCACCAGTAGGCCGAGCCGATGTGCCAGCGCGATTTCTTCCGTGGGGATGCCTAAGCCGATCGTGTCGAAGTAGTCGATTTGAGTCCGGACCTCGATAATCCAGGGACGAGTCGCCCGCAAGACCCGCACGCTCTTAGGGCTGAAATGTAACGAAAGCTGGGCCAAATAGCGCCGGTAGGCCGAGGAATCGGATACCAGGAGATAGATGGCGCCGGCGTCGACGCGCCGGCCGGCGACCAAGGAGGCCAGCAAGGGATCGCGCAGCGGGGAGAGGCGCGACTGATTGACGAGCGCCGCCCCGGTCGTCGCGTAAGACTTTCCGTCATAGCCGACGTTTGCGCCAAGCTCTTCCGTGAGGGCGAGTGAGGTCAGGCCCGCACGCCGGAGCGCGATCAGGAATGCGGCAGGATTATAGTTGTAGGAGCGCGCGAGGGCATCGAGGTCGCTGAAATCCATAGCGAGTTCGACGCGGTTTGCGTGCGACTCCGTGCGAACGCGAAATGCGGCGACGACCAGCGAGGCGATCAGCGCAACGAGCAAGACGATTGCCGCGTAGCGCGTCCTAGGAGTAAAAAGAGTCACGAAGCGGGTGTCTTCGCCCAGCGGCGCGGTTTTTCTGCCACGGAATCACAGAAGGGCTCGCCATAGGCGAGCCCTCCTGCCGTCGCGTATGCGCGATTCCCTTTTTGTCGGGCCACGCATACCGGGTGTGGGCGACGCTTTGTATCATCGCGTACGCTCGCTGCCCACGAATCGAGTGACGCGGAAGCTCGGCCTTCAAGGGTAGCAGATTATTACCTCCAGGGGAAGCGTCACCATTTCGGCGCGCGTTTTTCGAGAAACGCGCTGATGCCTTCGCGCGCATCGGCCTCGAGTGCGTTTGCGGTCATCACTCCTTTGGTGTAATCGTACGCGGATGCTTGATCTAGATCGATTTGCGCATAAAACGCCGATTTGCCGATGCCGACGACCGTCGCGCTAGCCGATGCGATTTCGCGCGCCAGCGCGAGCGTCTCGGCATGAAGACTCTCCGGCGCAACGACCCGATTGATCAAACCCCAGTCGAGCGCCGTCTGCGCGTCGATCGGCTTGCCGGTTAGCAGCAACTCCATTGCACGCTTGCGCCCGATCGCACGCGAGAGCGGCACCATCGGCGTACTGCAGAACAGGCCGATGCGCACGCCCGGGGTCGCGAACGTGGCCTCCGTCGACGCTACCGCGAGATCGCACGCGGCCACCAGCTGGCAGCCCGCGGCGGTCGCGACTTTTTCGACCTCCGCGATGACCGGTTGGGGAATCCCCGCGATGCGCGCCATCAAAGCGACACAGACGTCGAAGATGACACGGTACGTCTCAACGTCGCGGTCCAGCAACTCGCGCAGGTCGTGACCGGCGCTAAAGGCGGGGCCCTCTCCTCGCAGGACGATGGCGCGAACGGCGGCGTCTTTCCCTGCCGCAGCCAGCGCGCCGTCGAGCTCGCGCATCATATTTAATGAGAGCGCGTTGCGTTTTTCGGGGCGGTTCATGGTGATGACGGCGATCTCGCCGTCACGCCCTGCGGTGATTTCGATGTTCGCGGGGTTTACCGCAGGCATTCTCACTCCCTCGGCGGCGTCGAGGATGGCGACGGCGAGACCAACGGCGGTGATGGCGGGGCCGACGGCGCCGCGGACGGGACGGCCGCGCGCATTGCTTTCGCCCACGGCGGGTCGGCTTTCGTCGGAACGCCGCGGTGCAGGAAGGCGCGGCTCTCGGCTCCATACCGGGAATGCGGAAAGTGCACCTTAACGTAGACGTAGAGCGTGACGGCATGTTCGCTCGCAACCTCGCCGGGAAGTTCGGCATAGAGCGCCGCGATGAGGAGCCCCGTCGACGGGAGCCACGGATCCTCTGGGTACCGCGCAGCCCACTGATCGAACGAGTCTTCCGTTAGAAGCAGCAGATGCTCCGCCTGTTCGGGGAGCAGCTGATGCGTCTCGTACCGCTTCTCGAGCTGCATCGTTTCGTAGCGGACGCGCAACGCGCTCATCTTGAGCTTGCCGAAGTATTCGTCGGCCGGCGCGTTCGTGACGGCAAGTTGGGAGAGCAGGACGACGCACGTAAGCATATCCGGCTTTACCCACGCCTGGCCGATACACGACCTTCCTGCACGCGCTTGCCCGAAAATTGGGCGATGACGGGCTCGAACCGCCGACATCCTCCTTGTAAGGGAGGCGCTCTCCCAGCTGAGCTAATCGCCCACTTGCTCGCGCGTAACCCTTCGGCCGAGCCGGTTTCTTCTACTTCACGAAGCGCCGGGTTGCTGTGGGAGGTTTAGTTGCGCATCGCGCCCGGGAAATTCGTAATAACGAGAACAGCATTGAAGACTCATTTTCGCGCAGACTACACAAGCGAGATCGGGAACGTGGCTCTCGCGCGGAGCAGCGTGGCCGGATTCGCGAGCGCTTGCGGTTTCTCCGACGGCGAGGTCGCGGATATCCGGCTCGCCGCAGGCGAGGCGTTGAGCAACGCCGTCGAGCACGGAAGCGGGATACCGTCTGCCGGCTTCACCGTCGATTGCAGCTTCGATGGCATCGAGCTCCTGATCGAGATCCAAGACAATGGTACCGGGTTCTGCGCGCCAGAGATTCGAACCAATATCGAGCCCGACCACCGCGGCCGCGGCTTTGGAATCTTCCTCATGCGCCGCCTGATGGACGACGTCGTTTTTGGAGGTAATGGGTCGATCGTCCGCTTAATCCGCCGCCAACGAAAACACTAACAAAAGGGAGGTTGGGTTTGGTCTAGATCGAGGAGCCGAGGGGTAAAGTTTACTTCCTCTGCTTGTCATCCTGAGCGCAGTCGAAGGACCCGAGGCGACGACGAGCTAAGCCAAACGCGCCTTCCCTTTAGGTTTTTGTTGCGATCTTTTTCTGTAAGAGCGAGATGGCGGCGCTTAGCTGCGCGTCGCGGGCAATGTCCCCAAAGCGAGCGTCGCGCGGTTCGTCGACGGCAATGTCCGGATCGATGCCGCGTAGATTTATGTCGCGCCGATTCGGCGTCAGATAGTGGGCGGTCGTGATCTTGATCGCGGCTCCATCGGGCAGCGGCGTCAGCGTCTGCATCACGCCCTTACCGAACGTGCGGGCACCGATCAACATCGCGATGCCGTCGTCTTGCAGAGCTCCGGCTGTAATCTCCGACGCCGACGCGGTGTATTGGTTCACGAGGACGGTGAGCGGAAGCGCAATCGACGGATCGTCGTCGGCGTGGATCGTCGTGTCGCGCTGGCCACGCTCCTCGACGGTCAACAGCGCCTTATTGGCAATGAAACGCGAGCTAATGTCGAGCGCGGAATCGACGTAGCCGCCGCCGTCGTTGCGCAAATCGAGCACGAGCGCCTTTGCACCCTGCTGGTTCAGGCGCGTGATTGCGGCATCGAACTCATTTGGCGTCGATCGTCCGAAGGCCATGACCCAAACGTAACCGATGCCGCCACTCAACATCTTGTAGATGACGGTCGGGGGCTGGACGTCTTCGCGTGTAATCGAGACGACCGACGTCCCGCTCGAGTGCGCGACCGTTACCGCAACGACGGTACCGGCTTTGCCGCGCAGCAGCGAACTGACGCCGTCGACCGTCAGCCCCTTCGTCGGCGAGCCATTTACGGCGGTAACGAGATCGCCAACAGCAAGGCCGGCGCGCTCGGCGGGCGTGCCGGGGAGCACGTACGTGATGCGAACGAAACCAGACGCGGTATCGGGCTGGATCATCACGCCGATGCCGCCGATGCGCGCCGGATCGAGCGCCTCGTTAAACGCCTTGAACTCGGTAGGAGTGAAAAACTGCGTGTAGCGATCGTTTACGGCCTTAGCCATCGCGTTGATGGCGGCGTAAGCGAAATCGTTCGGCGAGGCGTTTGCCGCACGAGCCGCGGCAGCAATCGCATCGTCCAGCTCGGCGACCGTCGCGTCGCGATCGGATTCGACGTGCAGCGCGGGTGCGGCGATCGGAGTGCCGGCCTTGCGCGCCGCTTCCGCCAAAGCTCCGCTTGCGGCGGCGAGGATCGTGCGCGGTTCGACCTTTTCGTAGTAGGTCGTCGTCAAAAGGCGATAACTCTCCGAGACGTCCCCAGCCAACTGATAAGGAAGTACTTCGCCGGCCGGTGCGGCGCCGAACCAGATGAGAGCTGCCGCACACAGGGCGGCGTATCGAACGAGCTCGCGCTTGAACATCATCGTCCCTTCTTCGTTACCCAATCTCAGAACGCTTTGGAACGTCAATTTGTCTCATCTGTGCTTCATCGCGAGGCCGCGCGGCGTAACCGGTCCATGATGGCCAGGCCGAGTCCGCTCTCCGTTACCGGAGCCGCATCGATCCGCTCGAGGCCCAAGACGTCGAGCTCGTGCAGCATCTCGAAGAGCGTGGCCGCGGCTTCGCGCAAGTCGCCCCGCCGCGAAAGGGTTCGCGAGGCCGAGTAGCCCTCGTACGCATCCCGCAACGTAACGACGCCGGCACGGCGGCGCTCGGATTCGGGAACGAGCTTGGGATCGATCAACCGCAGCGGCGTTGCCGGGGCGTA
>PKWF01000291.1:0-3616 GCA_003133185.1 Vulcanimicrobiota bacterium
CACGCGACAATACGCGTCGGCGGCGCGCAGATCGAGATTCATCGACGCGCGTCGATCGTTGCAACGCGATAAGAGAGTGCGCGCGGATCCGCGCTCATTAGGCTCATGCCTTCCACTTTAGCCGCAGCAGCTTCACTCGACGTGCTCGGCAAACTCTTCCGGCAAATACTCATCGAAGTCTTCCGCTATGCAGAAGTTCAGGCCGCTGTCCCAGCCGAGCTCGCGTTGCGCCGGAACTTGGACGGGGCCGAAAGACGCGTCTTTGCCTTGTTGAACGTTTCTTCTCTTCATAGGACGCGCCTAGTCTATTAGACTTAATCTGGTTAATCAAGGCGGCCGCGCAGGTCGCGGAGCGTGCTCGCGCCGGCGCAGAACATCGCGATGCGCAGGGTCTCGATGTATTCGCAGGCAAGCTCGAGCGCCTTTTCGAGGCTTTCATCGGCAGCCCGAAGGAACGGGCCGGCGATCCCAACGAGATCGGCCCCCAGCGCCAGCGCTTTGGCAGCGTCGAGACCGGTTCGGATGCCTCCGCTGGCGATCAGGGTCCCCTCCGGGGCCACCGATCGGGCATCGACGATGGCTTGCGCGGTCGGAATGCCCCACGCCGCGAATGCGCCGGCGACGCGCGCCCGCCAGGGTTCGGCGATCCGATGGCGCTCGACTTCGCTCCACGAGGTGCCGCCCGCGCCGGCTACATCTACGGCTGCGACGCCCGCCTCGAAGAGCGCGCGGACGTCGTCGGGACCGATCCCCCAGCCCACCTCTTTGACGACAATCGGAAAATCGGCAGCGGCGCAAAGCTCGGCGATCCGCGCGAGCAGCCCGCGAAAGCACGTGTCGCCTTCAGGCTGCAGCGCCTCTTGTAGCGGATTGAGATGCAGCGCGAGCGCGTCGGCTTTGAGCATTTCGACGAGACGCCTACACTCCAAGACGCCGTAGCCTTTATTCAGCTGTACCGCACCGAGATTTGCGAAAAGCAAAATCTCCGGAGCATCCGCGCGCACGTCGAAGCTTTCGAGCGTTTGCGGCGATTCCAGCAAGGCGCGACCGGAGCCGAGACCCATTGCCAGGCCGTGGTGCGCGGCCACCCGCGCGAGGCGGCGATTGATTCGAGTTGCCTCCGGCGCTCCGCCCGTCATGCACGAGATCAGAAGCGGCGCCGCGAGCCTGCGTCCGAAAAAACACGTCGATGTGTCGACGCCGGCGAGGTCGATCTCGGGCAGCGCGCGGTGGGCAAAGGCATACGCTTCAAAACCGGCAGAGACGCCTTTGCCGTCGACGTCACGCTCGATGTTGATTCGAAGATGCTCCGCCTTTCGCGACGGGGTCGAACGCTCAGGCCGCTCGTCGTGCAACGTACAGCGCGACTTCCGCAAAGGCGTCGAGATCTTCTTTGCGCGTATGGGGTTCCAGCAGCGTCAACGCTTGTTGCGCGAAGCGGCGCGCGCCGGCCGTATCGGGCGCTTCGCTCGCCATCCCCAGCGCACGCCCGGCTCTCGCGAACGCAAGCGCCACCTCGCCGCAAGCGCCCCCGATAACTGCGCCGGCTTGCAGCGCGGCGCCGGTGAGCGCACAGCGTCCCTCCATCGTCGTTTCTCGGCCTTCGATGGCTTCGAGAACGGCCTCGCCGGCGATTCGCGCCGCTTCGAGGCGACGTTCCGGATCACCGACATCGCTGGCCAGCATCCGAAAGGCCAACGCATAGAGCGCATCGCCGGCGTTGAGGCTCTGGCCGAGACCCCACCGCGTGATTGGCTCCGCGGAAACGTCGGCGAGCTCGTCGTGCAAGAGCATGAAGCGGTCGAAGAGGTCGAAGGCGGCGGCGACGGGCAGCGCCTCCTCGATATCGCCGCCATTGGCCGCGCAGGCCCACAGCAGCAGACATGGGCGAACGGGATCGCGCGCGCAGCTAACGGGCAAACGCTCTGCGATGATGCGTCCGGCGACCGAGTTGAATGAAATCTCGATTCCCTCGAGATAGCGCGCGACCGAGGCGCGGTGCGCGCTCAAGGGGAGCGCTTCAGAAAGCGAGGTCACGCCTGGGGTTCCTTCGGCCGCGGCAGGTGCTCCATCAAGTAGCGACCGCGCTGACCCGAGACGCCCAGCAGGGCGTCGAGACTGGTCAGTTCCAGGATGCGGCGCATGTTGCTCTCGCCGACGAGCGCCTCGAGCCTGCGCTCCCGTGCGTTCAACCCCTTATACAGCGAAATCAACTCGGCAAGCGCCGTCGAGTCGAAGAAGCTCGCCTCGCGCAGGTCGACGATCACGTCCTGCTCGCTCCCCAGCGCGGTTAAGGCCTCCCGAAGGCGCTCCCGGTTGGAGATGTCCCATTCGCCGCGCAGCGTGATCACGCGGCGGCCCTCGAACGAGGACGTTGCGATCGCTTGCTCCTCTGCGTCATGCACTCCGATAGTCTACCTTAGAACTTAAAGTAGATGAACGTTGGGGAAACGCCGGACCACGAAAAAAGCTGCAGCACGACAAGCAAGCCGGCGAGTGCTCCCGCCTGCAGGCCCGGACGCAGTTGCTGCCACGAGAGCACGACGTTGCGCCGTTCGAGCATCAAGCGCACGGCTCCAAACGCAACGATTCCGGCGGCAAGCAGCGTTTGCCATCCGGTCAGCAGCGTCGCGCCCGGGCCGCCCGCAAAGAGCGCGCGATAGACGCTAACGGCAACGCCGAAGCTGGGGGAGCGGAACAAAACCCACGCGAGCGTTACGAGGCAAAAGGTCAGC
Source organism: Vulcanimicrobiota bacterium (assembly GCA_003133185.1). Taxonomy (GTDB): domain Bacteria; phylum Vulcanimicrobiota; class Vulcanimicrobiia; order Vulcanimicrobiales; family Vulcanimicrobiaceae; genus Cybelea; species Cybelea tyrphae. The sequence goes on from PKWF01000291.1 coordinate 2,736, forward strand.
GTGACGCGCGCGACCACCGCAAGCGCCTTGCGCGGCTGCTTCGCGCGCCCGATGCCGAAGACTCGTTCGACGCAGAGCAGTACGCCGTGAAAGCCGCCCCATGCGACGAACGTCCACTGCGCGCCGTGCCAGAGACCGCCCAAGAGCATCGTGATCATCANNAGATAATCGCGCAGCCACGTCGAGAGCGTGATGTGCCAGCGGTGCCAGAAATCCGTGATGCTCGTCGCCAAGTACGGCATGCGAAAGTTCTCCGGAAACACGAAGCCCAGCATTCGCGCGCAGCCGATCGCGATGTCGCTGTAACCCGAAAAATCAAAGTAGATCTGCATGCTGAAGGCAAAGAGCGCGCTCCAGGCAGCGGGCGCCCCCGGGTGACTTGCGATCCCGTCGAAATACGCGTTCGCTACCGAAGCGAACTGATCCGCAATCACCGTCTTCTTCACCAAGCCGAAACCGGCGCGCGCTAAGCCATAGGTAAAATCCTCGGGGCCCGGCGGACGCCAGTTAAATAACTCGCCGAAGAAGAGTCCGGCGCGAACGATCGGTCCGGCCAGCAGTTGCGGGAAAAACGCGAGGTAGAGCGCGTAATCGAGCGGCTTGCGGACTGCGACGGTGCGCCCGCGATAGACGTCGACGAGATACGAGATGCTTTGAAAGGTGTGAAAGCTGATGCCGATCGGAACGAAGAGATTGACGAGCCACGGATTTTGGTGCATCCCGACCAGGGCCGCTACCGTGCTGCTGGCAAAGTTCGCATATTTGAAGGTCGCCAAGAACGCGAGATTTGCCGTCACGCCCAGACCCAGAAGCAAGAGAATACTGCGCCGTTGCCGCTCTTTGGCGTCCTCGATCCAAATCGCAATCGCGAAGTCGCTCGC
>PKWF01000291.1:3686-4898 GCA_003133185.1 Vulcanimicrobiota bacterium
GCCGCAAACCACGAGAGCGAATGATGCTCGTGCTGCAGCGCCGCTGGTGGATCCGCCACGGCGTATGCCGGCCGAGCGGTTAACCTGGAAATTAGCGAGGCCGGCATACCCCGTGGCGGATCTGCCGGCATACCCCGTGGCGGATCGGACAGCAGACGCGCAACGTCCGCGCCGAGCAGACGGCTAAAGCGCAGGCTGCCGNNCAGCCGCGCGCGATCTTGCGCTGCAATTTCGAGCAGCGAACCGCTGGCCGTTTGCGATGCCTCGCGATGCGCCGGACGCGTCGGAATTCGCACGAAGAAGACCGGCGTTCCCGTTGCGGCGTAGCGCGCGGCGATCGGGGCCAGCCACTCGCGCCGGTAGCGCGCATACGAGGGGCTCGGCTTGGCAATCGCCAGAACCTGCGTTGCGATCGCGCCGCGCGCATTGTCGGTGATGCCCGGCGGATAGGCAATCGTGTTCGTCGCAAAATCAACCCGCAGTCCGGCCAGCGACTCGCTGCGCGGGTGCGCGGCGAGGGGATCGTACGCCGCATCGCCGGGTGCTCGTTCGAGCGCTCGGATTCGCGCGAGCGGATCGGCGACGAGCGCCTGAACGTCGTCGCGCAGCTCCTGACCTCTCCAGAAGAGATCGATTCCGTTCTCGACGCGTTCGCGCGGATCGGAGAACGAGCCGGCCAGCTTCGGAAGATCGGTCAAGCGCGTTTGAAAGACCACGTAGCGGAGATCCATCGGGCGATCGTCGCCGTCGAGGCTGCCGATTGCCGTGTCGTCGTCGGCATACGTATCGACCGCGATGACGACGGCGCGAAAGCGCCGCGCCTGCGGATCGATCGCCCGCACGAAAAACGGCCAGCAGCGCGGCGTCGTCCCTGGCACGCCGCCATTGAGAAAGCGCAGGCGGCCGCCGGCGGCGCTTGCCGCCGCGGGATCGAGGCCCGAATAGATGCGCGAGTCGCCCAAGACCAAGACGTCGCGCCGCGGATCGCCGCGGAAGGCCGCCGACTGCGCGATCGCCGATTCGAAACTGCCGGTACTGGAAGATGGGTCGAGTACGGCGTGGTAGAGACCGGTTCGAAATGCGCACACGTCGATTGCCGCGAAGATCGCAAACGCGGCAACGAGAAGAGCGGCCGTTCTCTTACGAGGCATATCGAAGGGTGGCTGCACCGAACCGTCCCTTGTTCGGGGATGGGTAGGACGCCTTTATGAA
>PKWF01000037.1 GCA_003133185.1 Vulcanimicrobiota bacterium
GGTCGTGGGCCCAGCGCTAAGCTGACGCTTTACGTACCGCGACAAGGGGGGCGCTTCTCTCCGTCGCCCGCCGCGCTCGTGCCAATACTCGGTAGGCTGCATATGCCGAACGCGCGTAACGCGAAAGCCTTGAATCCATAGGTCGCGCCGCAGTATGCCAAAACCGGATGGTTTCGGGATTCGTAGGAGAGCCCTAGCGATTGCCGCAATACAGGCGAAATGGCTCGCGTTACGGGTATCGGCGGCATTTTTCTTCGAGCGCGCGATCCAGAGGCTCTCGGCGCCTGGTACGCGCGAAATCTCGGCGTTCCTTACGCTGACGGCTTCGCGAAGATGGTCTGGTCAGTCGATACGGATCCGGAGGCATGTACGGTTTGGGCGCCTTTCGACGAAGCGACATCCCACTTTGGCCCTAGTCCTCAGCAAGCGATGGTGAACTTCCGGGTCGACAATCTTGACGGCTTACTCTCTGATCTCACTGCAGCCGGCGTTGAGGTCATTCCAGAGCGAAGCGAGGATGTTACAGGCCGTTTTGCGTGGATCGTCGATTGCGAAGGCAACCGCGTTGAGCTCTGGGAGCCACCTCACCGACGCCTCTGATGGCCTGGCACGCGTTTAGGAACGCCAAAACCGCCTCTTGGTCACGTTTGCAGGTTGCGATTCTTCTTCTCGCACTATCATTTGCATGCTCGAGCGAAGCCGAGGCAGTAGCCTTTGGTGAAATGAAGGGTGTAGTGCTTAACTGGAGCGAGGGACTGACGACCGGCTCATTTGATCTCGACGTCGGAGGCGAGCTAACGCACTTTTATATAGATATGAAACAAACTAAGGTCGATGGTGTCCGGGCCTCCCGGTGGGCCGGAGGTATGCCGTCGCCGTTCGGAACCAATGACAACCCCAAGCGCCTATGTGCCCTAAGTAGTATTTCACCGGGTCGGTAAGTTTTACCACACGGCCCTGACAATCACCATTCTGCGCGAAGCAAGCGCGTCCCCAAATCCTTGCCCATCGCCGTAATCTTTGCGTTCAGACTTTTAAAACATCTGGAACAACTTGCCTCCTGAACTTTAACGGCCCCGCATTCCGTGACGCGCTGAGCGGCCTGCTGGCAAGCTATTGCACGATCTTGATGTGTACCGTGTTAGAGTTCTCTCGGGGCTATACAGTGATCGGTACGCGACTCACGCCGAACGCGCAAAGCGCGAAGGCCTTGAATGCAACGACCCGACGCAGTGTGCCGGAAAGGAACGGTTTCAGGACGGTTTAGAAGAACGGCATAGGGCAGCTTCAGCAGCCGCCCTTCATGNNAGACGCCCGGGCCGATCTTGCCCCTGCTCCGCAGGAGCCGATAACGCACCGCTATAATCGACGGCGGTCATTTGGCGCGCTTCTTGCGAGCGTTGATGCTCTTTACCCTGCGCCGTTCGCCCTTGGTAATGAAGTGTTGCCGNNGTAAGGATATCCGAGGATTGGACGACCTTCTTGAAGCGCCGAAGGGTCGCGTCGATGTGTTCGAACGGTTCCGGTACGACCTTGACGCCGCTGAGCGGCTCGCGACGAACGCGATTGTACATGAAGCCCCCTTCGCAAAAGAAAAGACGCCCGGAAACGGGCGCCTGGTGTACCTCTTGGCGGTTCGCTAAACGCTGAAACCGCGCGTCCCTCACCGCGTAGTTGCCCAAACCCTCCCAGCGTTCCTTGTCGCGACGCTGGCGGAAGCTAGGCTAGGCCTACACCTATACGCAAGACAAGTGCCCGTGCCGCGAACTGGCGGTAGAGCCGTGCAAGACGAATCACGAGGACGAGGCGATCGTCTTCGATGTCATTACCAGGGTCGTTCATCGTTGTCGTCTCTGCGGCCGGAAGTTTACGGTCGAAATGGTTCCGGGCGACTTCACGTATGGCGATCAGCCGTTTAGCGAAGGCAGCGTCGGACGCCCGTAGCTATCCGTGAAGGAGGCCAAAGCCCGCGTCGAACGTAGGAGCCATATCGCCGCCACGGTGCCGAAGCACGAAAGCGAAGGGCAAGCGCTCACGGAAGCGTCGCAAACCGACGACTAGGAGGCGCGACGTGCCGCGGGGGGCCCAAAAGTGGTGGTTCCACGCATAGACAGAACCCACACATGTGGCGCACCCTTGGAAGAGGTCATTCCGACGACTTCGGCCGTTTCGATAAGGAGCGTTCCCTGTGAAGCTGTTTTGCATAATCAGCATTACGGTGGCCACTACAATGCTAAGTGGCTGCGGCGGTGCCCAGTCGCAACTCGCGCCGTCGGCCCCGTTCCAACACGGCAGTGCGCAGGCACGGCTCGGTCAACTGGGCGGGGGCCCGGCAAATACGTATATAAACGGCGCTGCGCAGGCCGGGATAGTGGCGCTGCACCCGGACCGTGGTCCATCATGGATGGATCCCAGCGCAGCGACGAAAAACCTGCTATACGTCTCGAACTTCAACACCGAAACCGTCCTTGTTTATTCATATCCGCAGGATAAGTTAGTGGGAACGCTGACCGGCTTTGCTGGTCCGGACGGCCTCTGCACCGACAAAAAAGGCGACGTCTGGATTGTGAATAACGACGGTGAGGACGCCGTGGAATATAAGCATGGAGGGAAAAACCCAGTCGCAAAGGTGAGCGATCCCGGCGAAGTACTCATTGGGTGTTCGGTCGACCCAACGACTGGAAACCTCGCCATCACGAATCCGGAAACGGCGAACTCACNNTTATCCGCAAGGCAAGGTTGCGATCTTCGCACATGCTAAGGGTACTCCGACGGTCTTAAAGGTTCCCAACGTGGCGATGACATTTTTCTGTGGCTACGACGATAAGGGGAACCTCTATGCTGATGGATTTCAATACAGCAGCAGCATGTTCATATTCGCCGAACTTCCGAAGGGCAAGAAAGCGTTCAAGGATATCACCCTAGACAAAGGGATCAATTACCCCGGCAACGTTCGCTGGGACGGTAAGTATGTGGCGGTTGGCGAACAGGAGTATGAGTATAGCTCTCTGGGATACGAGTCAGCTATTTTTCAGACCACCGGTGCGGGCGGAAAGGTCGTACACGTGATACCGCTTACCGGTACCGGGGATATTGTCGGATTTTCGATTGAAGGCAAGACCCTC